>JAJOJL010000118.1 GCA_021208645.1 Bacillus sp. (in: firmicutes)
GAAACATTGCCTTACCGGTGGACAGACACTTTAAACCAGCTTAGGTTAAAAGGATTAAATATACCGTCACACCAACTCATCGACTTGCTTCAACACCTCTCCTGCCTTCCCTTCAATAATAAGATCAAAGTCATGATGGGTAGTATCAACTTCGGCATTGATGTACACCGTTTTGCCATTTGTCATTTGGGGAAGCTGACTGGCTGGGTATACTTCAAGGCTTGTTCCGATCACTATTACAAGGTCTGACTTTTGAATATGGGAAAGTGATTCCCTCCAGCTGTCTTCAGGTAACATTTCACCAAACAGAACAACACCTGGGCGAAGCTTTCCACCACAAATTTTACAGTTACTTTTTCTAAAAAAATCACTCTCATGAGCATACTGGGCACAGTTTTCACAACGAATTTTGTGAATGGAACCATGAAGTTCGTATACATTTTTATTACCGGCTGCATTGTGAAATCCATCAACGTTTTGTGTTGCGATCGCTTGAAGCAGGCCTTTATGCTCCCAAGCAGCCAATATGTCATGGCCTATATGAGGTGTACATTCCTTAAGTCCATTAATCCGCGTACTATAAAACTCATGGAACAAGTCATAATTATCCTGTAGCGCATCGATAGTTGCAACCGTTCTTGGATCAATGTTATTCCACCAACCTGCCTTTGAACGAAAGTCTGGAATATTTGATTCGGTGGACATACCTGCACCTGTTAGTATCGTTGTATGAGTTGAGTTTTGGAGCCATGTTGCTAAGATTACAATTTTGGGTGAGTATTCTGGTAGACATAGTCTAGCCCATTTTTTAAAACGATAAGTGTCAATACGGCCACTGTACTTCTCCTTAACCAGCCTTTGTAACGCAATCCATACATGTTTTCCAAAAACAGGATGGACTTCACGAGGGTGTAGCATTGGCCACGGATAAGGCTCTAGTAGTTTGATTGCTTCTTCCCACGAAATAGCCTCATTATCATGATTAGATATAGGAGATTTTATTGTGTGCGCTTTTTCAGTTGACTCTGTAGGATGTATAGTTTCGTCCTCAAGATCATGGAAGTCCATTTCATTAACAGCTTTTTTGAATACCCATTGCCCCGGATGTTCCTCTTTCCCTAGCAACCTGATACTTCCCCCCTCTGCAGCTAAAGAAATAATCGTTTGCCAGTCATTTCCCATAATACAGTCCTCCTAGTTAATCCACATATGAATCGAAATGCTTTTTCAAATAAGGATCCGTTTTTCAGATCCCTTTTAGGTGTTCCCATTTGTTCATCTTCCATTCACAACTGGGACTCGCCAATTTCCTGTACGGTTAATTGATGGTCTGAATCTGTATATTTCTTTAGTATCTCCATTAATAACAGTAGCCGTTTACGATTGGATAATTCAGTGCTTCCCCTTTTCATTTACTACCACTCCCCCATACACGAGCCCTATTATTCTTTTAATTCGTATCCATACTTTTTATTTATTCTTTTTGCGATCTTATCTAAAAACCTATCAACCGTTGTGTATTCAACATCATTTGTATACCATGCTAGCTTTGCACCTTTGTGTTTCCCGTCATAAATGACTTCTAGTGGAAAATAATTCTTCGTTTTATAAGCGTAATCGAAGTGAACATAAAGTTCCTTTCCTTTAGGACATTCTAGGCTGGCCTTATAAACCGGATTTTTACGGTCAATGTTTAATTCCGCTTTTTTTATTTTTGCTAACATCGTATCCCGTCCCTTTATGACCATTTACCTAATTATACCATTTAGCAGGCGAACTACAGATGAATTATATGAACTTTCTGAAACTAATTGCAGCCACACGAATGTACTAGCTGCGCCAAGTTTTTTACCAGTAGTCGCCAAAGGGGTTACCAGCAGTTGCCACGGATTTTACCACTCCCTGTCACCATGTTTACCAATAAAAAACGTCAACGGCTTAGAAGAGAGAAAAAGCCTAACCCTCTTGTACCGAGGAATTAGGCTTTGGATTTCCGTTACACGAAAATTACGGGATTATCAATCATGTGGTAAAATGCACCTTGAATCCCTTATCCTTACTTCTACTCTAAATTTATGAGCTTTTTAATGATTGATGTGGTTATATTTCTGAGGGTTTCCTAAAGAGCTTTACCAAGCTACGATAGCTGCTCCAATAATAACCAAAAGAATAAATACTACAAGAATAAACGCAAAACCTGCCACGGGTCTTGTAGGTGGTGGGGTAGGGTGAACCGGCTTGTGACAATCACTCATTGTTTATTTACCTCCTTTTTATTGTATTCGATACATATAATATGCTTTATTACGTTTGTGACTGGACAAAACATCTAGATATAAAGTATAAATCTAATTTAGTTAAATCAAATAGTACAATTGCTTTTTACTACATTCAATAAGGACGAAAGAGATGGCCACATTGCTGGCCATCTCTTCCTTGTTAATACTATTAATTCATTTACTTATCGAACTTCCGCTTCGGTTTAAACCCTTCTTCAAGTAAATATTGCTTCGCTTCATTATAGGATGGAAACGTTCCGTCTAATAGTTCCCCTGCATAGACGTTCCACATGTCATCTTCCACAATAATTGTAAGCGTATGCCCTTCTTTGTCCATCCATATGTCATCAATATTTTGAAGCGTATCCTCTACTTCACTAACTGCGTCTGATTGTAGAGAGTCAATGGAGCGCTCAATGATCGAACGTAATTCTTCTTCTGAGAAATCACGGATATTAACCATCCCTTTAGGGTCTTTATTCGGCACTTTAAGTGCTGCTGCATAAACAAACCCATTTCCGTTTGGATGCAAATGGTAGACGACATTTTTCTTATCACTGTCGCCTCCCACATAATGAAAATTAACACGATTTAGGGATACATCGCGGCGTTCTAATTCTGGGAAAGACTCGATAATGGTAAGTTTTTGGTCAAATGTAAGCATAGTTCCTCCAAATAACTCTAAATTTATAATTCATTATATCATTAGTAGATAGTAACAAAAAATTCGCTTACTTGCACATTGATGCTTTTGATTAATTCTCCTCCAGTAAAAAGCGTTCATTTTCAAGAAATCTCTTACAATATTTTTCCACAAGCATAGGAAATGCATTCTTTAGTCCCTCATGCTCTCCTTCGTCCTGAGAAAGAAAGGCAAAATTACTAATGATCGCCCAAATAATAAATGCTTCTATTAGTTTCCGATGGTTCTCTGGCACCCAGTGCTCTTGTCCATAATAACAAACGAACTTCTTCCTGTTATCCGGTACAAGGTGTAAGAGAGTCTCTGCAATATCATATAAGTAGAACCCAAAGCCACATGATGAGAAATCAATGGGATACGGATCGCCCTCATGAAAAAGATAGTTACTTTCGTGCATATCAGCGTGAATGACTCCCCAAGTCTCCGGCGTCTTCTCCAAAGTAAGAAACAACTCTACTATTTTTTTGACTGTCTCTTCCATCACCTCGTAGTCCTTCCTAGACATGACACCTGCAGTTATTAATCGCTCTAATTGATGAAGGGATTTCACTAGATGATCAATGTCGTAGGATAACCGCTCAAACGCTAGTGGAGACTTCCAGGTAGCAGCGTGCTTGTGAAGCTTCACCATCATTTGTGCAAGTTTTTTCAGCTCATCGTCTGTTGGTTGCCTGTCAAGAGTTTCCCCTTCAAGCCAATCTTGCAACGTCCAGTAAGCATACTGTCCCGTTGTTCGGTCTCTAACTATTGTTGTCCATTCTCCCATTGTATTTTTTACTGGCCTCTGGACCTTTATAATTTTGTTCACTGCCAGCTCTTCAAGCCACAAGAACTCCGATTCTATCATTTTCCTTGAAACCGATGCTTTATGTATTTTTAATACGTACGTTTTTCCGTCTAATGCATCAATTCGAAAGACTACATTATCACTTTCTCCCAAAAACTCGATTTCTTGTAGGCCACCGAGGTTGTATGAAATCATCACCTTTTGCTTAATTTCCTCTATATTCATTGTTTGTACTCCACTCTTCATTACTATTCCCCCTCTAACACTCCGTATTTTAACTAGCAGCAGGGCTAGTTGTTCTTCAACGATTTTCAAATCTAAATATTAGTTTAAAACCATCAAACGTCTCTCCGAACTCCTCCACAAAGTTATCGTTCGTATAGTTTCCAATTGTTTTTCGCCAAAACTGTTGTCCTCTTTTATTCGTTTCAGTAGAAGGGTTCGTGAATAACTCCCATTTTCCCCTATAACGCTCAAATAGCTCAACAGCCGTATATTCAGCAATCCCTTTCCCCCGAAACGGTCTAAGAAGAAAGGCTTCATGAACGAAATAATCAATTCCTTTGTTACAGTACGGGGGTGACGTAATCAACATGAACCCCGCTGGCCGACCATCCACTCTGATTAAGTAAGGAAAAAGACAGTCAGGTTTCTGCCACCAAATATTCTGTACGTCATATTGCTCATTCAAGGTGCGATAATGATTGCTTTCTTCAAAAATCCCGTGCTCGTTTGGATAGTGCCCATATATTTCAGCTAAATCATGTAAATATAATGGATATAAATTTTTTATTATGTATGACTCCTCTTCTTTAACCAGTTCAACGCTAACATCCATGTTCCCCACTCCCTTAACCCTTAAAAAGTGTAACTTGTTATTCTCTCACAACCTTCTAAATCTCGCTAATGTCAACAAAAAAAGGATGCCCTGACCGCTTTTACATGGCAGTAAGTAGCATCCTGTTTTGCGTACCTTTTTTTAGGCATTTATTGTTTCAATGGGCGCTACTACGCTAACTGTAGCACAGCTCGTTAAAAAATGATGTTCAAGAATGGTTATGCCTTAAACTTGAACACGTACGTCAGCAACCTCTCTTCTCTTGGCTAATGATCCTTCTGATACTAGATTTAGAGAGGTAATTTTCCTTTGCTAATTGAACGGTCGGTACTCCTGACTGATAGCGACGGAAAATAGCTTTATTTCTCTTTGTTAGATAGCTTTTTGTTCCGCTATTTTCTCCCCAGGCTTTGTGTGTTTCCTGTTTCTTTGGTATATAAATATAACCTCCATCAATATAGTTTTGAATCATCGTAATAAGTTCTTCCGGTAATACATTTTCGGTGTTGTAATACTTCATCGCTTTGCTCCTTCCAAAAAGTTCATTTCAGATAGAAACAAAGACTACAAAGCCGAGCACAATGAAACAATATTACTCGTATATATTAGGCTCCAAACAAAGCATTGCCGACATGTTTTGTAGTCTTTGTTTGGAGCAGACGGTAAACTTTGCAAAATGCCTTTTCCCCCTCATTTTGTTACACCTCCATCCTGTTCGTAAATCCTTTCCTTTATTATTTATTCCACTCACGATTCAGTTTTTCCTTTTATAAAGGTGAATTCCTTGTGAACGTAAAGCTGAAGTTTTAATCAATAATCTAAAAGTTCTGATTTATAGATCCTTGAACTTTCTTCCCAGGTTGATAACCTACCCCTTCAATAGAAAGAGCCCATATTTTTCAGAACGAATGAAAAACATCGGTGGGGGTCAATCTGTTTTCTCCTCCTACTAACAACCTATTTATTTCTTCGGAATTTATAGAGTAACCCTGATCCAATAATAAAAATTAGACCCACACCAATATAAGGATAATAACTTAATGGGATGAACCGCTTTTTCAAGCAATCTTCAATCTGGTCCATCTCCACTATTATTTTTTCACAATCCCAGTAATACCTGTTAGAATCATAACTCAATGCAAATGCATCCGTTGCAAACAAGAGAGATATGAAAAATATGACCAAAAAAACATAAGCAATCTTTTTCAAATTATTACATCCCTTCCTAATAACTACAAGTCTCTTTTACACTTCTCCGTTTTCCGCTTCCATATTCTCAATTAATGCGTTACTATCAATCACCGACTGATAGTTGTGGAACTTCCTTGCCAACTCCCAGTGAAACAAATTGGAATCCAGGGTGATCACGCCTTTGTTTCAGCTAGAGGTAAAGCTAATCGGTTTCATATTTTCATAGATTGTTTCCATTTGAACTTCTAACGTATCCCCGCTGCTGAAACCGATAGGAGTGTCTGCCATTTCCAGTGTACAGTTCTCTGTTTTCACACCATTATTATCAAAGGATACAATCACTTCCACTGACCACGCTGGATGATGTTTTAACAAAGTGAGGTCAAAGATGTACGTTTTGTCCTCATAAGGTAGGCGAGGAATCGAGAACTGCGGAAGATCGGCTCCCTTCCATCACTCGCCTCTTGACCACATCTCCTAACTGAGTTTAAAGGCCATGGTTTTGGTGGAGGAAAGCCGATACCAACAGGCTAGCAATAATATATGGTTGAAATTGGTTTAGTTAATACGCCTTTGCCCAATACACTAAGGTCTCTGCTTCTTTTTCACAGCAAATACAGTTGTCAGAAATCCTCTCTTGCTCAAATGGAATACATCTGGACGTGGCCCCTGTCTTTTCCTTTATGGTTTCTTCACACTTCTCGTCACCACACCACATCGCTTTAATAAAACCAGGTTGTTCTTCTAACGTTTTAGCAAATGTATCAAAATCCGTAACCTCCGTGGTTCTCTCTTCCCGATGGTGTTTTGCCTTCTGAAGTAAGTTGTTTTGAATATCATTCAAGGTTTCTGTTATCGTCGTTTGTAACTGTTCCACGGGAGTGAACATTTTTTCACCTGTATCCCGTCTTACTAACACAACTTGATTTTTCTCCATATCCTTTGGACCTACCTCCAAGCGAAGGGGGATCCCTTTCATTTCATATTCGTTGAACTTCCAGCCCGGCTTTTTATCACTGGCGTCAATATCTACCCGCACAACGGAGGAGAGTGTCTCCTTTAATTGATAGGCAAAATCCAATACTCCTTCCTTATGCTGGGCAACTGGCACAATCATCACTTGTGTCGGCGCAATCTTTGGCGGCACCACTAACCCCCTGTCATCCCCATGAACCATGATCATGGCACCAATGATTCTCGTCGTAAAACCCCAGGACGTTTGCTGCACATATTGGAGTTTCCCTTCCTCGTCTGTAAACTGAATGCCAAATGCCTTGGCAAACCCATCTCCGAAATGGTGGGAGGTTCCCGATTGCAACGCCTTCCCGTCATGCATTAAGCTTTCAATGGTGTACGTTCGTTTCGCCCCAGCAAACTTCTCTTTCTCGGTCTTTTGCCCTTTCACAACGGGAATAGCCAACACGTTTTCACATAACTCCCCGTACACATCCAGCATCTTGATGGTTTCCTCTTGGGCGTCTTCTTCCGTGGCGTGGCAAGTATGGCCTTCCTGCCACAAAAACTCTAATGTACGTAAAAACGGCCGTGTCGTCTTTTCCCACCGAACAACGTTGGACCATTGATTATACAGCTTTGGCAAGTCTCTGTAGGAGTGAATGATATTTTTATAATGCTCGCAAAAAAGAACTTCCGACGTTGGCCGAACGCATAATCGTTCCCCTAATTCCTCCGTACCTCCATGGGTTACCCACGCTACTTCTGGGGCAAATCCTTCAATATGATCCTGTTCCTTTTGCAGTAAGCTCTCTGGAATGAATAATGGCATGGCTACATTCTCATGCCCTGTCTCTTTGATCCGGTTATCCAGCTCGTTTTTGATATTATCCCAGATGGCATAGCCATAGGGGCGGATGATCATGCATCCCCGCACACTGGAATAATCGATGAGATCCGCTTTCGTTACAACATCCGTATACCATTGAGCGAAATCCTCATCCATCGCCGTTACATTCTTAACAAACTCTTTACCCATTCATGCCACCCTGTCTTTTTTAAAATAATAAAAATGAGTAACCCACTAGCTCAGAATCATAATAACTTCATCAAAATGGTGACGTGTTGCTGAGATCTTCTCGAACTCGCTTTCCGCGGGCAACGCCTCAGCCTCCTCGGAGTCTACTGAAAAGGCATGTTTTTCGCCGTTTCAGTAGACGTAGCAATGTGCGTAGCCGTTGCATGTTTTTGATGTCAGCTTTGAGTGCTCTTCTCAAAGCTGACGTGCAACGAGCGAAGCCATTGCCACTCTTTTTCCCTGCGGGGTCTTCTGTCTCTTCCTTCGTCGAGACAAATCGTAGCTTATTCGAGATGGTATGCTCTTAGCTGTTGCTTTTCCCGCAGGACTTTGTGGTGCTTCGTGGGGGAATCCCACGCACGAAGAAAATGCGTTAGCATTTTCGAGGAGTCTCGTTCGCTTCGATCTCATCAACACTTCAATACTTATATAAGGACCTCATTCTGAGCATAGGGGATACCCATAAAAATAAAAAAAGCCATTGCTTTTCATAAGGGACCATTTCATGGCGGTACCACCCTCATTCAAAGCAATAGCTTTACACTCTTTCATGATAACGGAATTTCATCCGCTGTATCTTATAGGATACAGACTCAGAGGCAGGTTCCAGTGATTGTCTAAAGGAGCCTTGCAGCATACAGCCCCCTCTCTGTATTAGACGAACGTCACTTTACTAATCCTCGTCAACGTTATTGGCAAAATATAGTTTTTAGAATTATATAGTGGATAGTAGTATATGTCAACACTATTAAATTACGTTCCTTCTTAGGCAATGTTTACCTTTATTGATTACAACCCAAGATCATCCTCAACTTGTTCTTCAGTAAGCCACTCATCTCCAGTCTTTATTGCTTTTTCAGCTTCCATCAGTTTTGACAGCAGTTTAATCGTAGCTTGGTTTTTCTCGTACTCTTCAATATCAACAATGGCATATCTACCGCGCCCATTTTTTGTTAAATCTGAAACTGGCTTAATATTAGGCATAAAAACCAACCCCTTCCGCTGAATTTATTATATATATATTTTTTACTTAAAATAAGAGAAACCCCGTTCCCTTGTTACATGCTATTGTTTGACTGTGGTTCAGCAGATACCTTTCTTTCTGGATTTTACCTTTATTGGTTGGTTTACATAGCTGGCATTAAATCTATTCGCTCGGGTAAAGCTCCTGATAGGTTTTGACTGTAAGCTTAATTAAATCCTTTAATACATCGGTATCAATATCCGCTAATTTATTTACATAAATACACGCCTTACTCTTCTTATGTTTACCGAAGTTTTCTAGTAATTTGTCTCTTTCTTCGCTTTCATAGGTCAAATACAGACTAATTCTCGCCTTTCTTGGTGAAAAGCCCACTAAAGGCGCATCCCCTTCTCGACCTGATGCATACTTATAGTGATAGCTACCAAAGCCAATAATACTAGGACCCCACATTTTTGCCTCAAAACCAGTTACCTCTTCGAAAATTTTTAATAACTGATAAGCGTCTGCCTTCTTCTTCTCACTTTCTATTTTTTCAATAAACTCATTGACACTATTGTCAGTTTCTTTCATCTTTGGTTCTGTCACATTAGCCCTCTCCCATTCTCTAAGTAAATTGTTGTTTACCTAATCATCATTAAAACATTCTAGAATGAAAGTCTAATTTCCTACTAAAAATTACCCTTATTCTATGGACACGTAACCTTCTTCTTCATGTTTATACAGAGGTGGGATGCTTTTTTTGCTCCTCTACCTCCGTTTAAAAACGCATATAAACTAAGGTTGGACCCTTTTTCACTCCTCAACTCCGTTTAAAACACATTTAAACAGAGGTTGGCTTCATTTTCTCACCTCAACCCCCGTTAAAACGCAAATAAACAGAGGTTGGCTTCATTTTCACTCACCTACCTCCGTTTAAAACGCATTTATTCAATAGAACAGACCCCATCTACATCAAGACCACTACCACTACTCCTACTTCTCCCCCATCCTGGCTAAATTCTCCCCTTCAAACCTATCAAGCATATCCCGTACTTCATCAGTTGACTCTGTGCTCATTAAGTCATTTCTTAAGGCACTCGCCCCTGGAAACCCTTTGACATATATTTTGAAAAAGCGATGAAGGGCCTTAAACGGACGGAGCTCTAAACCGGAATATTTATCATGGAGATCCATATGCAATCGCAAAAGATCCAGCAATTCTTTACTGCTATGCTCTCTCGGCTCTTTTTCAAAGGCAAATGGATTATGGAAAATCCCACGGCCAATCATCACCCCATCCACCCCATACTGGTCGGCAAGCTTCAACCTAGTTGACGATCAAGAATGTCCCCATTAATCGTCAACAGCGTGTCTGGTGCCACCTCGTCACGAAGTTTCTTTATTTCTGGGATCAACTCCCAATGGGCAGCCACTTTGCTCATTTCCTCTCTCGTGCGCAAGTGAATCGAAAGATTTGCAATATCTTGCTTCAATATGTGCCTCAGCCATTCCTGCCATTCGTCCACTTCCGTAAAACCAAGCCTTGTTTTTACACTAACTGGCAATCCCCCTGCTTTCGCTGCTTGGATTAACTCCGCTGCAACTTCTGGCCGTTGGATTAAGCCACTTCCCTTCCCGTGCCGCGCCACATTGGGTACAGGGCAGCCCATATTAATGTCCACACCTTTAAACCCAAGTTCTGCCATCCCAATACTCATTTTCCGAAAGTTTTCCGGTTTATCTCCCCAGATGTGGGCAACAATTGGTTGCTCATCCTCCGTAAACGTCAAACGGCCCTTCACACTTTTGTTTCCCTCTGGGTGACAATAACTCTCACTATTTGCGAACTCTGTAAAAAACACGTCTGGTCTCGCTGCTTCGCTTACTACATGGCGAAAAACAACATCCGTCACTTCTTCCATTGGTGCCAGTATAAAAAAAAGGTCGTGGTAATTCACGCCAAAAATTTTCGTTCATAACGCCATTCAAATCCTCTCAATGAAATACTAGGTCGAACCCCGGTCCAAAAACACAAATCCTTGCTTCTTTTACACTTACTTATACCACGCTTTAACACGTTTTATCAAACCACACGGAAGGAATTAGGGACCGGTTATGACCGAAACCAATTTTTTCAAAGCCACTATATTGGTGTTGCAATGGCTTCGCTCATTGTTTCAAGGGTACTGAAAAGTGGAAAAAGCATCACTCTTTCTGTCCCCTCGTACAGGTTCAGCGTCCCTATCACTCCCAACAATCACAAGTACATCTTACCCTTCCCCAACCCATTTTTTCCCACTCCTAAAAAATTTTTTCATCTGATATTCCTCTGACATTGCACAGATATAATGAAAGAAAAACGAAACAGGTGAGTGTCTATGGTAAAAACAGTGGAACAACCAGCAGCTTCCATTTGGCAAAACAAAATATACATGAGGTTATTCGCCTCATATTCCGTATCTATGCTCGGCCATTGGTTTGATATGGTGGCAATTATGATCTTATTTGGCTATGTATGGCAGGCAGAGCCTATGCTCATCGCCCTCATTCCTGTGGCGTTAGCCCTGCCACAAGCCCTCCTTGGCCAATTTTCCGGGGTCATTGCAGACAAGTTTGATAAAGTGAAATTAATGATGGCGGCCGATTTTCTGACTGCCGCATTAACCTTTATCCTTTTATTAGCGCAAAACCCATGGATTGCCCTCGTTATTTTATCGTTGCGATCGGTGGTAAATGTCATCCACTTCCCCGCGCAGCAAGGGCTCATCAAACAAGTGGTGGATGAAAACTTAATGCTAAAAGCCGTTACCTTAAACGGGATTGTGAATCAGCTCGGAAAAATCATGGGACCGGTGATCGGCGGAGGAATTGCTGGACTATTTTCACCGCAGCTTTGTATTTTTATCAATGGAGTCGCCTTTATCCTTTCAGCCCTCATCCTTCTGTCAATTATTTTGCAAAATAAATTGACTGCAACCGTAAACGAACAGTCGGAACAGGCAGAAGCAAAGTCGTTTTGGGCTGCCTGGAGAGATGGCTGGAGAATCGTCCTTAAATCTAGAATATTACTCGTGAGTTTTTCCTTATCTATTTTAGGAATGATTGGAGTCCAAATGGTAGATATCCAATTCCCAGTACTTATGCGCCTCCTATATCCTGAAAATCCAGAGATCGTCGGTTGGTTAATGGGGGCTTCTGGCTTCGGTGCCCTGCTGGTATTTACAATAATTAACCGTTTTGAAAAATTATCGGGCTTCGGCTGGATATTAGGCGGCAGCGCCGCCCTTATTGGAATCGGGTTTGGCGCTGCAGGCTATCTTCCAGTAGGGTCCCAGCTGTTTATGCCCATCTTGATTGGCATTATCATTGGGATTGCAGCAGGGCTATTCATGATCGGGTCCCAATACATCATGCAAACCTATACAACAAAGGAAAACATTGGTCGCGTTTCAGGCATCTATAATTCCTTGTTGAGTATCACGGTCATCATCTCCCCCCCTCCTCGGTGGATTACTCGTGCAAACGGCTGGAGTTCGGGAAGCATATCAGTATTTAGGCTGGGGATTGTTCGTGATTGGAAGCTTGGCCATTGTTTTTCAAAAATGGCTTTGGAAAGAAAAAGCCGATGACCATTTAGCGTCTGTTCAGAGGGAACAAGCTGTTGGAAATTAATCACTTAATTTCGAAATCATGGTACAATAATCTCAGTTAATTTGGAAAAAGAAAACGAGGTATCTGTACGATGGCACAAGTGAAATTTCATGTCCATGATTACACCATTACCATATTAGGAGAAACGATTCCCCTTTTGCGAAAAGAATATGAGTTGTTTCATTTCTTATATGAAAATAATCTACGACCTTTTACTAGGGAAAAACTACTTGATGCCGTTTGGCCTACGAGCGCCCCAAGTGACAGGACCGTTGATGATCATATTTACCGCTTGCGAAAGAAGCTAGCAAAATGGAAAGACAGCATTTCCATCGATACGATCAAAGGGTATGGCTATCAACTGACCATAAACGATGAAGGTCAAGCCTCTCCATTTGAAAAGGATGATGAATTTTTTTCAACTGGCGCAAGGGCTGATTCGAAAGTATCATTTATACGGCCAAGGGTCTGCCCTCCTATCCTTACTTGAACAACGGGAATTTAATATCCCATTGGAAAAGGAATTTAAAGTTATTCAAGCCTACTTGAAAGGCGATATTTGGTGGCTATTAGAAACAGAGGAGCTTCAGTTTAGCGACAAGCTTTTATTTTTGATGCATTCGTATAAGATGTTAGAAACGGATGGCGCTAAGGCCCTTCACTTTTTAGAAAAAGCCATTGAGAAAAAGGCATTCTCTCAGTTTACACAATTGGAGCGGAAAGCATCACGCGAATCTACTTCGCCATTCATGCCTTAGAATTGGAAAAAGCGAAGAATTATTTGGAGCTTCTTAAAGAAATACTACAAGACAAAGGGTTTTATCCCTTTGCCTGTTTGCTCAAATTCATGTACTACTTAAGCAGCAAGGATGGTGTGAACACAGAGGCGCTTATTCAAGAGTTGGAGCGGTTTTTCGGGGAAAATGCCTATCAACGGGAACTAAGCTTATTCCATGTCCTGAAAGGTATTTATGCTGCCTCGAAAGGGAATCAGGAGCAAGGGCTGGAGGATGTGGAAACTGGAATTCGAATCATCAAAAAAGCAGGTTTTAAGTCTCACTTAGTACTTATATTGGATACACTTCGTTTCTATTTAAATACAGGTCTTGTCTCGGTGCATATTGCTACGGTCTATGAGCGGGAATGGCGGTTGATGGATGAAGAATATGACTTTGATAAGCTGAAAAAAGAGATACATGAGTATATTAGCAGGCATTTGCAGTAACAGAGGAGTCCTTCCAACCATGATGTTGGAAGGATTTTTTTGGATTTTTGTTTCGACCTCTAACTGCAAATTAAAGAGGTTTATTTGACGGTTCATGAATTTTCCCCACCCCTACCAGCATTTAAACTCAATTTATTTTACGGTTCATCGATTTTTTCCACCCCTACCGGCATTTAAGGTCATTCTGTTACCGATAAAATCCATAGATTACGTGATAGAAATTTAGGGTAGTTGAAAAAGGACAAAGTATTTTATTGGTAATTGGAAAGGAGAATATTTATGTCAGAGGAGAAAACTCCTACCTTTTTTTGTTTCTATTATTCCTATCTTTTTTCTAGCTATCTTTTTAGGGTTGAGTATTTTTGTTTATGACGTTGAGCCTCATATGGCTTTATTTCTAGGTGGGGCAGTAGCTGTGATTGTTGCCTTAACTCAAGGCTTTAGCTGGGAAGAAATTGAAGAAGGAATGACTGATGCCATCAAAACGGCAATTCCTGCATTAATTATTATGTTAATTATCGGGATGATTATAGGAATATGGATTGCGAGTGGAGTAGTCCCAGGATTAATTTATTTTAGCTTTGATTTATTTACACCTACCTTTTTCTTGCCTGCTGTATTAATTTTTTTGTAGTGTCATAGCAGTCGTGACAGGGAGCTCTTGGACGACAGCAGGCACAGCAGGTGTTGCCGTGATTGCGGTAGGTGAAGGGATTGGGGTGCCAGTTGAGATGATCGCAGGGGCCGTTGTCTCAGGTTCTTTCTTTGGAGATAAGTTATCACCGTTATCAGATTCTACTAATCTAACACCTGCTATTGTTGGGGTGGAGCTTTACGAACATATTAAACATATGCTGTATACAACATTACCAGCGTACTTAATTGGCATTGTCTTTTTCACCGTTTTAGGATTTGGTTTGTCGAACGGAGAAACCTCACAGCAACAAGCAGGAGAGCTTCAAAGTGTACTGGCTGAAACATTTGTTTTCTCACCTTGGCTTCTTATACCACCTCTTGTTGTTATTGCCATGATTTTATTTAAGATGCCTGCTATCCCAAGTCTGATTGTCGGGGTCGTGTTAGGAAGCACCATGTACGTCTTCGTACAAGGAGCTAGCACGAGCGAAATGCTTGAGACCCTCTATGGTGGTTATAGTATTGAAACAGGCTCAGAAACAATGGACGAGATTCTGTCTCAAGGTGGAATGTCCAGTATGTATTCCATAATCGCCTTAGCGATGATCGCGTTAGCTGCTGGTGGGGTGATGAATAAGTGCCTAATGCTTCATTCAATTGTTCTCGGGATGATGAAGTTTGTGAAAAGTACAGGGAACTTAATTTCAACTACTTTGGCATCTGGTATCTTTATCAATGTATTCAGTGCCAATCAATATCTGGCTGTTATTATACCAGGTCAGATGTTTAAAGAATCCTATGAAAAGAAAGAGCTTCATCAGAAAAACCTTTCACGAGCCATGGAAGGTAGTGGTACTCTCACCGCTCCATTAATTCCATGGAATAGTAGTGGAATGTTTATGCTATCTGTCTTATCAGTAAGCCCAGTAGCATTTGCTCCATATGCCATTGTCTGTTGGTTGACACCTATTATCGCCGCTATCTATGGGTACTTTAATATTACAATGGCTCCAAGTGACTCGACTTCTAGAAAAAAGTGATTGAATAAAGTTGTATTTAAATTCTGTGCGGTTTACTTTACTGCCTATTGCTGTGACCTATGAGCAGGAATGGCTAATGATGGATGAAGAATATGACTTTGATATGTGGAAAAAAACGATACGTCAGCATATTAGTAGGCATTTGAAGTAACAGGAGAGTCCTTCCAACTATGATTGTTGGAAGGACTTTTTGGTTTTAGGTTGATAGATTTTGTGATTTGCCATGTGAATTCTATTGTGAAAGAGAAGGATTTGGATATTTATGTTAAAATAAATAATAGGAATATTTAGACTTTGTGAAGTAATGCAATGAAAAAAACGGGTTAACCCTTCAATATTAAACACAACTCAGGATATATAAAAACTTTTGGATGGGAGTGGTGGAGAAATGCCAACTTGTCGAAATTGTAAAAGCAGTTGGAGTTGGAAACAAACTCTGAGAAGTCAATTCGTATTTGATACAGGGATGAAGTGTCCATTTTGTAATTCCAAGCAATTCCCTAATGGGAAGACAAGGAAAAAATTTTTTCTGTCATTGATTATTGTCCTACTACCTATGATTTTTCCAGCATTCTTTAATATTTCACCTGTAATTTCTGTAATTTTAATTTTTGTTCTAGCGGCATTGTCCCTATTGATTTATCCGTTTTATACTGAATTAACTAATGAGGAACCAACATTGGATACTAAGTAATTTTTCACAAACGGGGAGAATCCTGCAATAAGGAGTTAACATTTAATTTAACTAACGAGGCAGAATAGCACAACAAGAGCCCACTTTTTGTGGTGCTTGATAGGATAACCAACTAAACTTTCTTGGGGGACTTTAAAGTGAAGAACATTTGGCAAGAAGGTAATGATTATGGCAAATTAGAACCATTAACAGATGAGATTGTAAAAATAGCAGAAGATAAATTGGGAATTAAGTTACCAGATTCGTACATAAATATCTTAAATCAACAAAATGGTGGTTATATCATATTTAATGCACATCCTACAAATATACCAACCTCTTGGGCTGATGACCATGTTAAGGTTGACCACATATTAGGGATAGGAATAGGTAAGGAAAAAGGAATATTAGAAAGTGAGTATTTAATTAAAGAATGGGGTTTACCCCATAATATTGTACCAATTTCAGGAGATGGACATTCTTGGATTGCACTTGATTATAGGAATAGTAAGACTGGTCCTCCTGTAATTTTTATAGATGTTGAACAAAATCAAGAAATAAGGTTGGCAAAGAATTTTGAAGGATTTATCAGTGGGCTTGTTGATTACAATAAAGATGAAATTAATATTCCAAGTACTGTATTGACTGAACAAGAAATAAAAGAGTATTACACTAAAGTAGATGATTTGATACATAAAGGAACACCGAAGGAAATTGACCGTTTATTTAAAAAGATTCTTTCAACTAATAACGAATTGATACGGTATATGGTCGAAAAAATGAGACATCATGAAAAGCCGAAAGTTCATTTTAACTTACTTCTATTTTTATATTGCTGTGCAGAAGGAGAAAATAAAGGAATCATAGAAGATGGTTATTTATTTGATGTCTTGCAGGAACTTTCTAAAAGTAAAAATAAGGATGTTAATGAGTATGCTTTACTCTCCTTAAAACAATTACAAAACAGACTTAATATATAATAAATACGTTCTTCAACGGAAGCGTTTCTGCAATAAGCAGAGACGCATATTTTTACAATTTTATCCTAAATAAAGGGAATTAGTGTTAGTACAGAAAGAGCATAGAAGATATTGACGTTTCGGGGGAGATTACTCAAATGAGCTATTACTAGTTTCGGAGTCGGTTACTTAAATAAATGGAGGTGGATCAAACTTGGCGAAAACTATCATATGTAAATTAATGTTGTTGTTTTTAATTTTCATAAGTGCATGTACTACCGATGAAAAATTTCCTTATCCAGAGTTATTACCAGAAGAAGGGATTCCAGCACATGTAATTATTATTATTTCTAATGAAACTATTTCATTCGATGTTCCAAGTTATATGAAGGAGTACGCCGAAAATAAAATATCATTGAGCACAATACAACAAGATTCTTTTAACTCTAAGTACCCTAAGATAAAGGTAATTGAAGTTCCATATTTTATGTATTTAGATTCTAAAGGAATCATGTTTCAAACCAATGACGAGAGCGAATTTGAAGAATTTTATTTAGGTAATTCCAAGTGAAAATTTCCTTTAATGATGTGCATTTTATTTTCAAGTAATGTTTATTTTTATAATTCAACTAAAGGATGCATTAGTGAAAGAAGCTCTCTATGCCCATTGAGTCGCTGAAGGGAAACTAAAAACAAGAGGAGATACTATGAAATTTAAATATTATAATGATACTGGTAGAGAAATAAGCATACATCCAGCAACAGAAATACATGGTACGAAATGTGATATGAGTGTAATTAGGCCCCTTGAGGAACGAACTTTCTATCTTCCGGATAATACCTATCCATGGGTTAAAATGTGGGACTACGGGGAGAAACAAGGACTTAGCATTTTAGTTTCTCCACAACAAGATAGTGTATAGGGTGAAGGGAGAGTATTGTTAATGGGCTAAAGGGTAGCGTTAGTTCAATAAGCCTATATGAAAACCAAGGCACGAAGAATGTTCTTGGTGCCGCTTTTTTATTTGAATTACACTGTGGTTTCTGCTGTGAAGGTTGTGTGATTTAACGTGTGAAATTGCATGCGTTTTTCTGTTTTTCCCCGCACAAGTAAACTGATTATTTCCCGCTTCATGATTCCCCCTCTACCGACACATAAACACGATTTTTTCCGGTAGATGAGTAGTTTCAACACATACCGTCCCACACCCAACCGAAAGAGGATGGATCTGGCCTCTTCCAAGTAAAATCCCACCCCACCCACACCATCCCCAAAATCTATTTTCTTCCTTCCACTTGTTTAATAAAGGACTCAACAAATGCGATGGCATCTTCTTCTGTGTGACCGTCCACCAAAGAGTAATCAAACAAATACACGAGGTCATCTAAGCGTACATGCAATAACATTACATCTATCATTGTCGGTACTCTTTGATCATAATGATAGGAAACTGTGTGATCGGCAATCTCCATTTCTTTGGCGTACGCGCCCATCCTCTCTAGAACAGAGACAACGACAATGGAGTGTTCATCCTTTAAATACGTGCTAGTAAGGAGTTTTTGCGGTTCACCGAACAGCAAATGAAATTCGTCTGTATTGCTCTCCAGGTGTTCTTCCAAGCCATATGCAAGGATAACCCCTGACGGCTCCCGACTGGTTACATCTCCTACGATTGTTTGGTTATGGGGAATCCATGCCGTACCTAATTGCAGGGACTCATGAACAGGAACATGAACCGCCTTACCAAACACGTCATATATCTCCTGCTCCAATTCCTGGTAGTAAGGGTTGCTGGAACCTTGCCCCTGGCCTTCCCCATTCCTAAATTCCTCACTAGTGTTTTCTTCTAAAATGAAATTAGTAAATAAATAATATCCACCAAACAGAAAGATTACAGCAGCAATTACGGTTGAGATTGCTGGCTTCACAAACTGGAAAAACTTTTGCGTCTTTTCTTCCCCCTCCAGCGTCCTCATCATTTTCCCATACACTTTATTTTTATCAGGAAAATCAATGGACTCATAGCGTTTGAACGTCTCATCGAATTCACTCTTGTCATCATAGTGTTTCATATCGAAACCCCTCCCTTTCCATTTGTTCCTTTAAGGCTGCCAATGCACGGTGCAACGTTATTTTCACTTTGCCTTCGTTCCAATCTAGAATTTCGGCCGTTTCTTGGATAGAAAGTTCTTTAATTTTCCGCAAAATGACTACTTCTCGATAGGATCGTTTTAACTTTTTTAATGAGCGATAAAGCTGTTCTTCCCTCTCCCCCAAAATAGCTATGTTTTCAGGTACTTGGTCGTTAGCCATGATGGAGCTAAAGGAATCCAAGACGAACAGTAAAGGCTTCCGTTTCCGGATATAATCGATGGTTAAATTCCGAGCTATATAATAGAGCCAGTTTTTATCGCTCACCTCCCCCTTGAAACTATCTACACTTTTGTATGCCTTGATGAATGTATCATGGGTAAGGTCTTTTGCCTGTTCATCATCACCAATCATCATCAAAACAAATCGGTAAATATCTTCACTATAGAGTTGATACCATTCCTGTAATTTTTGCTTCCCATAATCCTCCCCCAAGCAACTCACCTCCACAATTTATCTTTTTTATATAAATTTCTTGCCTTAAAGACGAATGACTTTACGAAAGGTTACACTTCACAGTAATTTTTTCTGAAACGGAAAACAGCTTTACCATTTGGTTAAAGCTGTTTCTCTGTCATCCTCTGTAATTAATGAGTAACTTTCCCTCGTAAAAAATACGGTGCTGATGCCGTACTGGACAGTGACCCCATGGCATCGTGAGATATATGTACAAATTCTTCCGCCTTGTCTGCTTCCATCCATTTTATTTCTTCAATTTCTTCTGGCATGGAAATGGTCATCTTCCCGCCAACTATTTTTCCGTGAAAAATAAAGAACAGCACGTGATTACCAGATTCCTCGAAAAAAAGCTTCGCTTACGGAAAAAATCCCGTCCACCGCTACTTGGAAGCCCGTTTCTTCCTCCACTTCCCGAATAGCCGCTTCTTCCAACGTTTCCCCGACCTCTACAGCACCACCTCGGGAGGGTGTAATGACGTACCCTACTTCCCTTACTATTTTTTACATTAACATGTTTCTTCCAATTACACCGTA
>JAJOJL010000146.1 GCA_021208645.1 Bacillus sp. (in: firmicutes)
AGAAAGGTGTGACTTTTGGAAGATGTTTCGCCCTCGCTCCGAAAAACGCATTTCGTTTTCCGATTGTCATGGCAGACACACAGCAAGCGATCCCGTAGTCATTCCCCATATTCCGGAAGCATTATATCGTCGTTTTCATATTGAATCGAGCTTGTTTCAATGGAACTTTCGTACAATATTCTTAAAGCTCTCCGGTAACGACGGAGACCATAGAACCGTTAAGTTCGGTTCAGGAGATGGTCCTAAGTTTTGCAATGTGTGTAAGAAACGATACGAGTTTTTCGTCACTAACGATCTGCCATCTTTCCCCATTCCTGCAATGGACTCTGTTACCCATGTTGGATCACCACTAAATAGCTCGTTATAGTCCGGTGTTCTTGCGAATTTTACGAGACGGAGTTTCATAACGAAGTGATCCACTAACTCCTGTGCTTCCTCTTCCGTTAAACTACCGTTTTCTATGTCTCTTTCTAAATATATATCTAAAAATGTAGACACGCGCCCTAAACTCATGGCAGCACCATTCTGCTCTTTAATTGCAGCTAAATAGGCAAGATAAAGCCATTGGAAGGCTTCTATTGCATTCGTTGCTGGTTGAGAGATGTCAAAGCCGTAAATAGCCCCTAGCTCTTTAAGTTCATTAAGGGAACGATATTGTTCCGAGATTTCTTCACGCAAGCGAATTTTATCTTCTGTCATGGTTCCAGCTAAGCTATGGAAGTCTTTCTTTTTCTCTTCCATTAAGAAGTCCACTCCGTAAAGGGCTACTCGTCGGTAATCCCCAATAATCCGCCCACGGCCATAGGCATCAGGTAAACCTGTAATGATCCCTACTTTACGTGCTAACATCATCTCAGGTGTATATGCATCGAAAACACCTTGGTTATGGGTTTTTCTGTATTTCGAAAAAATCTCTTCCACGTCTTCATCGATTTCGTAGCCGTATGATTCAAGCGCCCCTTTTCGCCATACGGATTCCTCCGAATGGTTGTTAAGGAACGTTAATGGTTTGTCTGTTTGGACACCAACCACTTTTTCTTTATCTTTATTTAAATATCCTGCATCATGGGATGTGATTGTAGAAACGATTTTTGTATCTAAATCATAAACGCCGCCCCGTTCTCTTTCTGCTTTCGAAAGCTCCATCACTTGTCCCCACAATGATGTTGTAGCCTCCGTTGGTTCGGCGAGAAATTCTTCATTTCCTGTGTATTCTTTGTAGTTTGCTTGGATAAAATCCCGCACATCTACTTCCTGTTGCCATTTACCACTTTTAAAGCCATTCCAACCTTTTATTTGTTGGTTCATGATTTTTCCCCCTCAGAAATTCCATTTTATGAGTATTAGTAAAAACCTCAAGATGATTAATATTTCAGCTATGAAGGTATTTTATTAGACCACAAATACCTTACAGACAAAGTACAACAACCATAAATTGACCATGTAACAGTTGTTAATTATATTATATAATCAACCTAAATCTGTTTCAATCGATAGAAAAATATTTATATAACAGTTTTGTGACGATTTTATCAACCACAAAAGTCAGATAATTTTCAGTATTAAACAGACATAATCGCAAATTGTTTAACTACTAAGAATAAAAGCCCACTTACGTGAGCTTTTAGTAAGTTACTTAATTCGTTTTAAGCCATCGCTAATATGCCTCTACCCATCTCATTATATAGCTAACCTCTAGTTGCCATATTTCTCTTTAAAAAATTCATGCACTTCTTCTGCATCGTATGTTTTAAACAATAACTCTTTATGACTGAAAACAAGAATAGCCGGGAACTGTTCAATGTCCAGTTCTTCTTTATAATCAACTACATAATTCTCATCATACTCCACCCACGCACCGACTGGATTTTGATCCAAGTCGTCCACAATGCTGACAACCTCTTCATACAAAGGTTCCTGTAACTCGAAGGGAAGTTCTTCGCCGCGTTCATACATGACGACCACATTTAACCTATCCTCATGGTGTGACAACAGTCTCCGGTATTTTTCTTCGTAAGTCATATCCAGTAATATAATTTCTTCCGCCTCGCCCACGTAGTTTTCTTCACTAGGAGGATGGACCAATACCTTTTGTCCTTTTTGAATATCCTCTAAACTTGCTACCGTACCATCCTCATATTTAATGACGGTACGATTAGTAATTTCTGCAAAATACGAGTACCCTTCATCTGTAATGGCAAGCCCTGTTACGTCTCTCTTTACCCATTCGGAGATGTCCACTTCCAATTGTTCCTTATCAAAGTCTATTGAAAAAACCGTTCCTATCATTTCATCATCTTCATAGTGTCCGTAAGGCTTGTCTTCAGTAACTGTTCCACATGCCGTTAATAATAGTAACAACACTAGAGCACCCTTTAAATTTAATTCGTTTCTCACACTAGCACCTCCAAGGGTTAAAATGACTTATGACAAATTCCCAATTATAAATCCTGCGACAAACGAACCATATCCCTGCATTGGATCCCATTTTCGAAAATCTCTTCCTCGTAATGGCGGATAAAAAAATCCTGATCAATCCCGGTTATTCTAAAGCCACATTTTTGATAAAGGGCCAGTTGACCAATGCTTGAATTGCCAGTACCTATTTCCATCGTTTTGTACCCTTTTCCTCTTGCCGTAGCAACGGCATGCTTGACTAAACGTTTTCCCATCCCCTTGCCATGTTGCTCTTCCGCCACGGCTATATTAACTAATTCGACTGTATCAGGCCTTGTGGGCAGTAGTACATAGACCCCCATGACCTGATTGTTCCATTCAGCAATATAACAGTCTCCTCTATTAACATATTCCTCCACAAGCTTTTGAGACGGATCTGCCATTAATAACAGGTCCAATGGAGGCTGATCCTTTTCCGTTAATTGTCTTATTTCCATTTCATGCTCTCCCCTAAACTCATAATCGTTTTGCAAATTTTTATCCCTTTTCTAACAATTATTTATCCTTTCCATTTCTATAAACAGGTAATTCCACAAAAAACACAGTTCCTTTCCCTTCTTCACTGTCGGCCCAAATAATTCCTTCATGCCGTTGGACAATTTCCTTCGTAATGGCGAGCCCCAACCCTGTTCCACCAGGTGCCTCATCATCGCTCGTTCTCCCTTTATAAAACCGTTCGAAAATAAACGGGAGATTATCCTTACTGATGCCGCGACCATTATCCCTCACTTCAAGGAGCAAAATTCTTTCCTCTTTCAAGGTAATCCCAAAGTGGACAGTTCCCTCTTCTGCCTTTGTATGTTTAATGGCATTGGATATTAAATTGGAAAAAACCTGATCCATCCGTTCAACATCTAAGTGGGCATAGAGCCCTTGATATGTACAAGGATCTCCTTTCACTTCTAATTCCCTTTCTCCTTGAGAAACTTCAAACATGAATTTTTCTACGACATTTAATAACCATTGATCCACGGCCACTTCTTTTAAAGTTAGTTTTCCTTTTCCTGCTTCTAAATGAGATAAGTCAGCTAAGTCATCTATCAAACGATTCAAAAGCTTAATTTTTTCATAAACCCGCTGACGGTATGGGTCTTCCTCTAATGAAATTAAGCCTTCATGAATCGCTTGCAAATAGCCGTAAATAATCGTTACTGGTGTCCCTAGCTCGTGGGCAATGTTGGCTAGCAAATGACGTCTTGATGCAGCCATTTCCATAAGATCGTTGTTTTTCCTCTTCATTTCTTCGTTGGCTTTTGCAAGAGCCTCCGTTCTTTCCTGAACTTTTTCTTCTAAATGGAGGTTCATGGAAATGAGTTCCTGATTTAAGGTTCGCATCCGCACAAGGGTTTTTACCCTTGAGAGAAGTTCTTGTTTATCACACGGCTTCACTAAATAATCGTTAGCACCCGCTTCAAAGGAAGCTACTTTATCGTGAAGCTGATTTTTGGCAGTCAGCATTAATATTGGCAACTCCATTAAGGAGTATTTTTCCCGTAGCTTTCGGCAAACTTCGTAGCCAGACATATTAGGCATCATAATATCAAGGATTACTAAATCAATCAATTCCCGTTCCATGATTGCCAGTACTTGTTGACCGTTTAAGGCTGTGAATACTTCAAAGCCCTCAAGGCTTAATTTATTCATTAATACTTGGAGATTTACAGGCTCATCATCGGCAATGAGAATTTTTGCTTTTTCAGTTGTTTTCGATAATGGTGGCATTGATAATTCCTCTCCTGCACCATCATACGTATCTAGCGTTAATGCTGATTCATCTTGGTATTCAAAGTGTTCTTCCTCCTTAACAATTGGAAGGAAAACGCGAAAGGCTGTTCCTTTACCTTTTTCTGATTCCACTTCTATTTTTCCCTCATGTATATCAACTAGTTTTTTCGTAATACTTAAGCCAATTCCAGCTCCTCCTACTGTCCTAGACAAGGATCCATCTACCTGCTGAAATGGTTCGAAAATCTTCTCTTGCTCTTCTGCCGAAATTCCTTTTCCCGTATCCGTAACACTTATCATTAAGAATTCCCTAGCTACTACAGCAGACAATTTAATTTCACCAGCTTCTGTATACTGGATGGCATTACCAATCAAATTATATAAAATTTGCTGCAAACGATTAGGATCTGCATCCACAGATGGCAAGGTGGCATCGATCGTATTAATCAGTTTTACTGGTTTTGATTTTATCAATGGCTTACAAATAGCACAGACGACTTCGGCTACCCCTTTGAGATCAACGGCCTTTCGTGATAGCTCCAATGAATCATGTTTTAACTGGGAAAAATCTAAAATGTCATTAACTAAGTGGGTAAGCCGGTTTCCACTGCTAATAATCATGCCCAGTTGTTTTTCCATATTAGGCGTAACCTCTCCTGCCACTCCTTCCTTCAATGATTCGGCAATGCCTACCATCCCGTATAGCGGTGTCCTTAACTCGTGGGAGGTAATGGCAAGAAATTCATCCTTTAGCTCATCTGCTTTTTCCAAGTTTTCCATAGCTAAGGTTTGACTCTCTCTAGCAAGTTCTTCTGCCTGTTCCTTTTCTTCTTGTATGATTTTGAATTTATCGGCCAAAGCAAGGGAGAGGAGGACTACTTCAACTGCTAAAGCGGCCTGACCTGCATATTCAGTCACCAGTGTAAAAGGCAGGATAGCTGCTCGCTCTAGAATCGTAATAAATACACCGTGTAAAAAAATGATCCAACCTACGATAAAAAACCTCGCCTGCCTTGCACCGCGACGGAGACAAATAAACGCCGTCACTAATACCGTTGCAAAGGTAATCATGGTCGATACTAGCATTAGGTTTAAAGCAATAAAATACGAAAAAGGTAGACTTACAATAACCAAGGAATTCAATCCCATAAGTCCAAAGGCAAACTTTTTGAATCTTGGTAAATAGTCATCCACATCTAAAAATGTTCTTGTAAAAATTAAGATAAAAATACAACCTAAACTAACCCAAACTGGTGTCGCCACTAAATTCCATTGAGGAGAATTTGGCCATAAATACTGATAACCAAGACCGTTGATAGATAGCTTACCTAATAAAACAAAGGTAATAACAATGACATAGTATAAGTAGCTTTTTAGACGAAGGCCAAAATAAAGGAATAAGTTATAAAAGATCATGACAAGGATCATGCCGTAAAAAATTCCAAGAAGGGTGAATTCCATTTGTGTTTTTTCTATAAAAGCATTCGTTTCCCACAAGTTTATTGGTGGATGAAGATCTCCACCACCAGAAGCTAGGGCATAATAAACAATTGTCTCTCCAGGTTCAATTTGCAGATTAAAAACGAAATTCCGGTGGGTGATTTCCCTATCTCCAAAGGGGTGTTGTGCACCTGTCTCATAAAGCTTTTCGAGACTATCATCTTTCTTCTCAAACAGTTTGAGGTGGAATATTTGCGGGAAGGCAAACTCTATGAGCCACTCTTTCTCCTCCGTCTGATTGTGTACCTCAAAACGAAGCCATTTATGGGATTCAAAAAAACCACCACGCTGATTTAATCGGTTTGCAGGTACAAATTTCTGTAACAGTTCATCAGAGGTTACTTCTTCTGCTTCGTACTGTCTGTCATTGTCTACAAGAATCGTCATGCCCTTGTATACATCTTTTCTATCCATTGTGTATGTTAGAGCAATTGGCTCTGGCTGAGTTGGGATTTGGGAAGCTGATTGAATTTTAGTATCTACTGATAATCGGTAAGTGGATTGTGTTGTCTTAGAGGCAGTCTGGTGTGTTTCTGAGTGGTCTTCTTTATCTGTGCCCTTTACGGATATGGGAAAGGAGAAGTGAATAAGCAATATAAGTAGGATAAATAGTATTTTTCCAAGCTTAAGATGCTTAACCATACAATCTCCCCCTTTCGGACACGCGTCAAAATTATTGGAATAATAAATCTATATTGCTAATTTTAGCATATTTAACCAATTATTTTTTGGGAAATTCAAGTGATTTCAGATGCTTTTTGGAAGATGGAACCATTATTCGTAACTTTCAAGGCAATTAGTATACTTGGAAAAGGGATTGGAAGTAAAAAAAGTTTACAACCATTCTCTTTATCACCTATTTATACTGTTAAGTTGCTCGCAGTGGACACAATTTTTTTCGAAGAGAATCGATTGTGTCCCCCTTCAAATAATTGTATTAAGAGCCAGTTAATGATTTTTCCCACTTAACACGAATTTCTTCAAAATCACTAGCTGTAACTTCCCGTTCTCCTTCATCTGGAATTTGTGTTAAATAGGCGGCCAGTAAACCTCCTACCAGTCCTCCAAGATGGGCGCCCATATCAATGAAAGGAAGGGAGAAGCCGATTGCCACGTTAACACCAAGGAGCGCGAGAAACCGGTAGCCGAAACAATAAAGGAACATCTCCCTATCTACAAATAGGAGATAGAGAATCGCACCGAAACAGCCAAAGATTGCTCCCGATGCCCCCAGCGGCTAAATCTGCTGTAAAAATAAAGCTGGCTAGCGAGCCAATTAAGCCTGAAAAAAGAAAAATAACTAGGAATCGAGCAGAGCCAAACACCCTTTCCACAATCCCTCCTAGGAAAAACAAGGCAACTCCGTTCAAAACGAGATGGATGATGCCAATATGAAGAAACATGGAAGTGAGAAGTCGCCACCATTCTCCTCCCATAATCAAAGCATTGTCCTTCGCACCAAAGGCAATAAGTGTTCGAGCCTCCGTGCTGCTTCCAGACAACTCCATGGTAAGAAACACAACAGTTAGAAAGCTGATGATTATTGTCGTTAAATATGGATTTCCAAAGGAGAAGATTATATCCCTTCGCTCCTCTAGCTTCTTTTGCCTCGACCACTCATTCATGACCGCCTGTTGGTGTACCTGTTCTTCTTTTATGGTCGGCTGGGAAAAACAAGTTGGTGAAGTTTTTAGTTTAAGATGCTTCCGTAACGTTACTGAAGCAGCAGAATAATTTTCTTTATCCATAAAGAAAGGCTTAACTTTGGTGGGAGAATCAGGTTCCTTTAGGAGTTTCTCTCCCTCAATTTTGACAGTATTAGCTTGGCTCGTTACATAAATGGTATGGCAGACGACTGACTTCAACCCCAAATCCTGCCGGAGTATCTCCAGCTTTTTCTTGGTTTCTTTAATATCTTTCTGTATTAATGGGATGGAGGCATCCTCCTCTACCAATCGATAGACTGCCCTTTGCCGTCCTTCTTCTTGAAGCCAAACTTCATTATTGGATTTAATTTTAATAATTTGTAGTTTTTTTCCTTTAATAAATGTACGTACAAGCTGCCAAAATGGAAATGGCTGCGCCTCTATTTCCATGCCTTTTCATCCCTTTCCTTTTGAATGTAAGCATGCTTGAAGTCATAATGACGAATTATGTACAACCTTTAGAATATAAACACTATTTTAACAGTATTAATACTTAATATAGTGAGATGAGTGTAAAAATTCAGTGACTTAGATCACACACAGCGATGTTTTTGGGGACTTTTTTCAGGTAAGATGGATCCAATTGGCTTTTTTTCGTTCTTGTCTGTCTCAGGAAAGGAAGGGAACATGAAGGTTTTTTTAGGAATTCTCTCGGAGGAGTTACAACTATAATGAAAAAGCCTAACAGGAGTGGGGTCTCCTATTAGGCAAAAGCTATTTAGCTGGTGGGCCAAACACACCTGCATGGTAATCCCGGTACGCTTCGTTAATCTCTTCCTTCGTGTTCATTACGAAAGGACCATGTTGAACAATCTCCTCCCGAATCGGGACACCTGAATAAACGAGGAGCTTCGTCCGTCGATGCTTTCCCCTTAGGACAAGTCGACTCTGTTTCGATTCCTCCCCCTTTTCATGAAAGGTTAGCGTCGAAACATGGTGTTTTGTTAAATCCACTTTGGTTGCCCCAACCTCCACATTGCCACCTAATACGTACAAGAAAGCGTTGTGATTTTCCGGTAGCTCAAGGATATATTCTACTCCCACCCCTAAACAAATTTCTGTCAACGTAATAGGCACAAGGGATTGAAGGGGCCCAGTTACACCAGCAACCTCACCAGAAAAAACCTTGATACTCCCTCCAGGGAACGGAACGACTGGTGTATTCTCGCTGTAGACGTTTTGATAGCTTGTTTCCGTAATTTTCAATTTCTTCGGGAGGTTCAGCCAAAGCTGTAACGTGTGGGCAATATCATCCTCTACCCCTTCCTCCCCGTGACGCGCCGCCCAGCCTGCATTCATATATTGCACATCACCAGGCTCAAGAATATCCCTATTTCCCCCATTATCGATATGCTCCAATCTGCCATCTACTACATATGTAATAGTCTGAAACCCCCGGTGCGGGTGATCAGCGAATGCCCCTCGCTTGAACCAGTCTTCCGCCATCAAGATGAACGGGTCGAAGTCCTCATAACTTCCAGGCGGGAGAATCCATCCCTTCTGTATAAATGGGAAGGTCCCTTCTTCATACGTTACTTTCCAATGATCTTTCACTTCCCTTTGAAAAACTTTATTATTATTTCCGTTAGTCATAGGTCACCTCGTTAAACTGCTATGTGAATTTTTTCTATAGCGTATGTAGTATCATTCATCCTTATTAGTATATAAGATACAAGTGTCCTATGAAAAATCAGATGCTTATGATTTCAAGATGCCCCTGCAATCTCACTTCTTCTTTCTAACAAAATAGTATCACGCCAAACACCATCCATTTTTCCAATTCGTTCCCTTCGGCCAACTTCCCGAAACCCATGCTTCAAATGTAGGTTAAGGCTTGCTTCATTTTCAGGAAATATACCAGCTTGCAACGTCCAATATCCATGGGCTTCACTTACAATGATTAAGGAAGCTAGCAAAATGCCGCCAATTTCATCCCCCACACAGCTTTGGCGAACGTAAACACTTGTCTCTGCCACCCCACCATACACACAGCGACTAGACACGGGACTTAAGGCTGCCCACCCAACTATTTCACCTTTAGCTCTTGCAACAAGCCGACATTCTGACGTATAACTTTGATCCCATTTTTCCCAGGAAGGGGTTTCCTTTTCGAAAGTAGCTTGACCAGTAGCAACCCCTCCCCTGTAGATTTCCCTCACCTGTCCCCAATCTTCTCGATGCATCTTGTCAATAACAATGTCCCTCTTCATTTAGTAACCACCTACTTTAATAGTATAGATTTCTACAAAGTTAATCCGAAGGATAAGACGTTAATACTAGAAAAAAGTTTCAAACTATATTTTACTAAAGTGTAATAGGTAAAAGGAGACTAGCTATACATGTTAATATGGGGGTTACCCTATTTGAAAAGAGGTGGGAGAGTGGGATTCTTCCTTTTAATAAGCATTGGTTTAGTTTGGTTTTTTGCTATTGATAGAATCATTCGTCGAAAATTTAATACGCCGAAAAGGAATTGGTCTTGGTATAAACACGATAGCAAAGGATTCGCAGCACTGTTTTATTTATTTCTACTGGCATTTATCCTTATTCCATTTGTATACCCTGAAGCAAATTTATTACTCACCTTACCTTTTGCAGGTACAGCCATCAATTTACTGTATAGTTTAGAAAAATATATTTACAGAACTGAAACAAAGCTTTATGTTAATTATTTATCCAATGCTGTTTTTTGGTTAATATTAGGTGGTGTGGCGTTTACCTATTTCCATTAAAAAAATACTGCGGTAGAGGATTAAATGTTCCTACCACAGCATTCTATTTTCAAGTTAAGTTCTTGCTGTTATACATTATTCCTCAAACAGCTTCTCTCCCCGATGTAATCGAATAGCTATCTTAGCCGTATGGGACGTATCTCTGGAAGTTGGTGCATGGGCTGCTAAATAGCGACTTGCAGCAATGACAATCGTTTCCCTAGCACGCTCTGCAATGCCTGAGGCCTCTCTCCCCCACAAACTGTATTCCATAATCGCCCCTTCGTACATTTGGAATGTATGAAACTCAGCATTTTCCCTGAGTAATGCATGACCAAGTGTATTGAAAAATTCAGGGATGTCCCCTCCATTGGCCATGTAATTAACGACCCATTTTGCCGCTTCATCTGTTTGCTGTTGCTTGTCGAGTAACTCAAGAAATGCCTTTGGACCTTCTGGCGTTGTTACAGTTTTATCTGGTTTTGGTCGCCTTGCAGCTGGAACGTTCAAGAATCGATCCAAATAGATTGTCATGGCTCCATGGAAAATCGCTCTCGTCAACTCAGGCGTGGTGGACCTTCTAAGGGCCTGGTGAACTGCATGGGCATGGGTAAAGGTGTGAAGCACCGTATCCCAATCCCGGAATTCATTTTGTACGTGGAATCGTGCCACCCTTTCTGCAGCGGCTAATGTAACTAACTGGGCTAATCGTACCGGGTTTTCTCCTTGCTTTAAGGCATTCGTTAACATATCAATTATGGTAATCGGGTCGTCCTTGAGTAATTGTTCCACGAAGGCTTCTTCGTCGAAGGGGTTTGCTTGTTGAACTGCTTCCCCATCGTTGTTTTCCAAAGAGTCAAATGCCTTCTGTAATGGCTCTACTAAGTTCACAGGGGCTTGCCAGCTATGGGATTCCTCACTTCTTGATGCGTTGCTCAGTTGGGGTAAAAGGGAAGTAAGGATATATTCTTTGTTGGCATCCCCAAGCTGTTCAAGCATCTCAAAGGCTTTGTTGTGAAAATCTAAGGTGTGACCGATGTTCATATAGAAGTGATCCGTAATGGCTGCCATCATCATATCTGACAATTCTTCTGTCGTTGCACCAAGTTGGATGGCAGTTAGGAGGACTCTTTCTGCCCCTTGGACATCACGCACCTCCACATTATTCCGGTACCATTTTGCTAGTTGAGAGATTGCTGGTTGTTCTTGTTCCGGGTTAATAGGAAGTGGGTCTAAGAGAAATCTCGTTCCCATTCCCGCGCTTTCCCTCGCTACGTGAACTAGCCCTTGATAGAGTGCGAGAATTTGCCCATTTTTATCTAAATACGGGAGAATGTTCGTCATAGCTGTGAGAATTGTGAGCCCTGAGCGCCAGCCATTCCAGCGGTGCTTCGTTCCAAACTCCACACCGATCTTGGCAATTTCCGTAGGGGATTCTCCCGCTTCCACGAGGCCAACAACCGCTTTCGCGATGACAAGACTGATGTTTTGTTCGAGGCCGTCATTTAAGCGTTTTGTGGAGTTTTTTTGATGGTCTGTTTTTCAATAGGCTCTGGGGTGACGTAAATTTTCCCGTTCTTAATCTCAACAGGATAAGTTGGAACATCATCTGCCCATGGATCGAGGGTGCCTCCACCTTTTAAATCAAACCGGGCATGATGCCAATGGCAGGTAAGTATCCCGTCGCAGGTGCTGCCCATATGTAGTGGGAATCCTAAATGGGGACAACGATTATCGATGGCATACGTTTCGTTGTCATGATGGATGACCGCGATACCATGTTTTCCTCCTTTGACCACTTTAACTCCAGCTTCTTTCAGTTGATGTTCGGAACAAACATATACTTTTTCACTCAAAACTAATACCTCCTTTGGGTTGATTTTGTTTTGGAAAATTTTGATTTTTTGTTTTTGAGATTGTGGTTTTGCTTGCTATCTGGAATTTATTTATTCATTATATTGGGTATCCCTTTTGCTCAGAATGAGATCCTTATTTAAGTATTGAAGTGTTGATGAGATCGAAGCGAACGAGACTCCTGCGGGAAAAGCAACAGCTAAGAGCATATACATCATGAATATGCTACGATTTGTCTCGACGAAGGCAGAGACAGAAGACCCCGCAGGGTGTTTTTCCCGAGGAGGCTGAGGCGTTGCCCGCGGAAAGCGAGTTCGAGAAGATCTCAGCAACACGTCACCATTTTGATGAAGTTATTATGATTCTGAGCTAGTGGGATACTCATTTTCATTATTAATTCTATGTCTATGGTAACATATGTAGTTTGAATTTTCTTGAAATAACAGTTGATTCAATGAATGTGAATGATGAATTTTCAAAGATACCGGTAGTTTTGGATCGTCAGTCTGTTTATTTGATGTTTCAACCGAACTACAAACCAATTTGTCATCCCTATCTCTGGTTGGTTGCTCTTTTAACTGCGGTAGGACTGTGGTTGGATCCTCTACCTCACTTTATTTGCTCTTTTAACTGCAGTACGACTTCGGTTAAATCCTCTACCTCATTTTATTTCGTAGTCTAATTTGTTAATTTTTGCAAATAAACCAGTGAACCGAAGAGCTGAGATGTTGCTTTCGGAGAGCATCCGCCAGCAGCTAAATTAAACATTTAATGCTAAAGAGCTTAAATATTCTACTAACGATTCTCAGCACCTATACGCGTCAATTATTTTTACAAAATGCTTCATAAACAAGTAAAAATATAAAAAGGAACTTCTGTACGTTGTCTTCGTATATACTTATAACTAGAGAACCTTCAAGGAAACAATGAAACAAAGAAATGGACGTGCAACCGATGATAAAATATGTAGTTTTTGATTTTGATGGTACCCTGGCAGATTCGAAGCAGGCAATCATTTCCAGTTGGAACCAACTGGCTATAGAGAATAACTTTCGACAAATCGAATTAAAAGACCTAGAGACTCTAAAACACCTTTCCATTACGGAACGGGGCGAGAAAATGAATTTTCCAATGCACAAACTACCATTCGTGCTGCCGAAATTCTATAAATTATTTCGTAAATCTATCCACGAGGTGGAGCTATTTCCCGGCATCCAACAGATGTTGCAGGAGTTGGAAAACAAAGGTTATAAGATCGCCATCATCTCCTCCAACGCAAAGGAAAATATCGAAGCTTTCCTAGCCAAAAATAACATTACCAACGTTTCCAGTATTCACTGTTCCAGCAGTATTTTTGGAAAAGACAAGTTAATCAACAAATTCTTGAAGAGAAACAAGCTCACGCCTTCTGAAATTATTTATGTGGGAGATGAAAAAAGGGATATTGTTGCTTGCAAAAAAGCAAATGTGAAAGTTATTTGGGTATCGTGGGGCTATGATTCTCACGAAGCAGTTGAAAAAGAAGAGCCAGATTTTTTAGCTTATACACCAGAAGAAATTTTACAACTCATAGATTAACACTACATCGCAAAATGCACCACTCCCATAAATGAGAGCGGTGCATTTCCCTACTTACCTGAACAAACCTAAAGGGCTCCTTTTTTCAACACAGCAAAAGACAATTTGCCCTGATTCTTCCCTGCAACCTTATCCTTCTCCCCTTCTGCGATTCGCTTAATGTCCATTTGCAGGAACACAGCAATAACACCTGCCACTAAAATCAAACCTGTAAACACATAAATACTCCTCATAAGAGTTCGTAAGTTTGTAATATTCTCCCCATCTTCACAGTGAAAATCTAGAGTATAATCATTAGTATACTTTAGAAACGATAATGTTTACTTAGTTAAAACGTGGGGGACTTAAAAATGGGATCAAGAAAAATTCAACTGCCGCTACAAACACTCAGCTTAGTTGCTGGGTTTATGGTTTGGGTATTAATTTCTTCCTTAATGCCTTTTATTTTAGAAGATATTCCACTAACAGGAACAGAGATTGCTTTCGTTACGGCGGTTCCAGTTATTCTTGGTTCACTCCTAAGGATACCATTGGGGTACTGGGCTAACCGATACGGTGCGAGAAAAATCTTTTATCTCTGCTTTCTCGCTTTACTTTTCCCAATTTATTACATCAGCCAAGCCACCTCCTTTACGGATCTCCTTATTGGCGGATTGCTTTTAGGAATTGGTGGAGCTATTTTTCCCATCGGTGTAACTGCCTTACCAAAATATTACACAAAGGATTCCCATGGAACAGTTAATGCTATCTATGCATTAGGAAATTTAGGAACGGCGATTACTGCTTTTTTATCCCCATTCATAGCAACCCAATTAGGTTGGAGTGTCACCGTACAACTTAGCTTACTATTAGTTGCTGGCTTTGCCTTATTCAACTTTATCCTTGGTGATAGACAGGAACGCAAAGTAACTACACCTTTACTAGAGCAGGTAAAAAGTGTGTACAAAAGCAGCACCCTTTGGCTTCTATGTGGATTTTATTTCATTACGTTTGGTGCTTTCGTTGCCTTTACGGTGTACTTACCAAACTTCCTTGTAAGTCATTTTGAATTATCTGCTGTGGAAGCAGGTATCCGTACGGCAGGATTCATCTTAATCGCCACGTTAATCCGACCAATTGGTGGTTGGTTATCAGATAAATACAATGCCCTGATTATTTTAATGTTCGTATTCACAGGGCTAACGTCGGCAGGTGTCCTTCTTGCGATCATGCCTAACTTAACGTTGTATACTGTTGGCTGTATCATTGTTGCCCTCAGCGCTGGTGTTGGAAATGGAGCCATCTTCAAACTCGTTCCGCTCTATTTTTCCAAACAGGCTGGAATCGTAAACGGCCTTGTAGGCGCCATCGGGGGACTAGGTGGATTCTTCCCACCAATTATCTTAACAACCCTTTACAATATGACCGGGCATTATGCCATTGGCTTCATGGCATTATCTCAGTTTGCCCTAGCCAGTTTAATTCTCGTTATGTGGATGATGTATCGTGAAAAAATGAGTATTGCCAATAATGCCATTCAAGCCACGGCAGAAGCAGTTATGGTTACAGATTTGAACGGAAAAATTAAAATGGTTAACCCAGCCTTTAGCACAATGACACGTTACTCTTACGAAGAGGCAGTAGGGGAAACACCTCGTATCTTAAAATCAAAAGAGCAAGGTCCTTCCTTCTACAGAAAAATGTGGGAGAAGATCGATTCAGAAGGCCATTGGCAGGGGGAAGTGTGGAACCAACGAAAGAACGGGGAGAAATTCTTAGTGATGTTGAACATTACCCCCATAAAAAACGATGACAGTGAAATCATCGGGTATGTAGGAATGCTTGCAGACCTGAAAAAGAATTCAACCCTTAACTCCAGTAGAATTTCAAAAGTAATGTCAAGGTAAACGGAAGGAGCGCCTATGTTGAGGCGCTCCTAATTATTATTTACCCGTTAAAAAGTATATTTTGACTGGAAAACGATTTACAAATCCTCCATCGCTTCAGCAATAGTTTGGACATTTTCCCCAACTAAATAGTCGATTTCAATAATCTGTGTGCCAGAATCAGGATTAACTCCTGTATAACCACGGTAAATCGCTCCTTCATCCACATTTACAAACCCTTGCTCAATAGCAAATGCGTAATCCACATCCGTTAAAATGTCAAATTGTAAATTAAATTCGTCCATTAGTTCTTGATGCTCTTGTGGTGTGGACGGACTTAAGGCTACAACATGGATACCGTCGAACATATCTAATTGGTTATTCAGCTGAACCAGCTGTTGAATACAAAGTCCTCAGCCAACGCCTGTAAAATACAAGTATAACGTTTTTTCATTAGGTGCGGTGGAAACAAGCTCTCCTGCTGTATTAGGGAGAGAAAATTCAAAGTCTGCTGGGTCATACGATGATGTATCTTGTCCACTATCATTGGAACAAGCTGTTAGGAAAACAGCTATTAGTAAAAAAAATAAAACGATTCCTTTCACCAATTTCAAGATTATTTCCCCCAATTCGTGATTAATTCATATCTCTGCTATCTTAAACCATTTTTACTTTCCACTCTAGTAAAATGCTTGTAGATGATGACTTTTTGGCTTCGAAGCATAGAAAAATGTAATTAAAACTAGGTTTTCTCAAGCAACCCAAAATAAAAAGCACCTTATTCCGGCAATGCTCTCCAATACTGATTGGTTGCCCTGCCAAAACAACATGCTCGTTATAGATAAACTATCACACCAAAAGCATCTATTTTATTATAAAGGATACCTTAAGATACTTTCGTCTGCCTTTTGTTCCTTTTTCATATAGCTAGCCATTTGTTTTTCGTTAATTTTCAACGCTTGTTCGAAATCCTTGTGCTTTACGTTTTTCGCTTCTTCTTTCATCACTTCTCCGTTTTCCATCAACTGAATGTAAAAGACTTGTTGCTCACGTTTTAACTCTTTCCACAAGCCTGCCTCTTCCATTTGGCGACGCCAGTTTTGCAGAAGGTCTATGTTTTGCGACAATTCCATGACCACATGATATTGGATCGTTTCCAGTTTCGCTGCCGTATACACAGCAAGCTCAATGGACTCGTCCGCCAAGGGCTTGTTTTTTTCCTTTTTCTCCTCTACATGTGCCCAAAACTCATCATACGTTTTACGATAGTTTAATTGATAACCGAGGAGCTTTTTAATAAAAGCATACGGCTTCCCCCATTCATAGCTTGCGTCCTGATGATCATCCATTTTTGCCATTGGTACTCGGAAAAAGTCAAAGTTAACGTTCGCACGCATTCTACCTTCATCGCGGATTTTTTCGAGCAGCCGGTAAAAAAGATAAAGGCGCTGATGGGCTTTTTTTGCATCTTGAAGATGTTCTTCTTCATCTGAGACAATCGCTGAGCCAATCGATTGTTTTAGCTTAACGTAATCAATGAGGTAGTAGTTTCGTCCTGAAATTTCTACAGGATATGGGTATACCTTCACCTTTTCCAGCCATTGTTTATATCTTTTTGCCTTACGTTTCACAATAAATGAAGTTCGGTTGAACATGTTGACACAGCCTCTCCTAATCTATTTCCCTTTTCCTATTGTAGCATAGATTGGAAAAGTGTTAGAAAGGGAAAACCGTTTCATATGCCAGTTTCAGCTATCTTTTCACAACACTAACAACTATCATTTTTTATGGTGAATTAACTAATTACCTATCCTCTCATCCAAGTCACGATATGTTGGAACTATTCCACTGTCTTTTTAAACACTAAGCAGTACCAACTGCCTTCCTTTACAATTGCCTTTTGCGCAATCAATTGCAAACTACCCTGTTCTGCAATTTCAAATAATTCCTCTTTATGAGGCAAAGGGTAAAGGTTCTCATGGGCATTCATAAAAGAGTTAAAAGCTGTAGAAAATTCTTCACCTGATTTTTCTAAATACAACGGAGTAATAATGAGCATCATCCCACCCTCGTTTAAATAATCAGCCGCACGTTTGATCAAACTTAACCTTGTATTCTGTGAAAAATAGTGTAATAGATTATTAATCATAACAAGGTCCATTTTCTCCTTTATAACATTCCAATCCCTTATGTCTGCCTCAATAAATTCAACGTTTTCCAGCTTTTGTGAAGCTGCTAATTCCTTTGCTTCCTCAATTACTTGTTTATTTAAGTCTATTCCAATATATTTACCTGCTTGTCCTTTACGAGCTAAATTGACTAAGTAGCCTCCCGTGCCACAGCCAATATCTAGTACAGACGAAACAGCTTGACCTTTTACATACTTCTCTACCGTAGGAAGTGCTTTCTTTTCTATTAATGCAGATGTTGCCGCTACCGTTTGGCCATACTCTTCATGATTATAAACATTTCTCGCCTCCCCCTTCATTAGTTTTGGATAACTTAAAAGAGCAGGAATATGCATTTCTAACATTTCCTTCACCAGTTCCCCAATGCAATAGGGGCTAGTTTTCGAGAAATACTTAATCATTCTCTTTTTGGCAAAAATCCGGTTTCTCTTGTCTCTTTTCAAGTGACCTAGAACGACTCCTGCATCTACCCAGGATTTTAGTAGATTTTCATTACAATCCATTGATGACGTGGCATCTTCTAACGTACGTCCATCTGAAAAGGTATCGAACAGGGAGAGTTTATAGCCCACATAAACGTGCCAAGTTCCTAAGAATGGTTGGTTTCGTTTCATCCAAGACCGCGCTTCCCAAACCATTTGCAATTGTTTAAACATCCATAAATCCCCCCTGACTTTTAGTTATACCAACGATATTCGTCTTGTTTGGTAAAAAAAATAGTCCTGCTGCTGCCAGGATCCTAGTAGATTTTCTGATAAAAGTCCAACCTGCAATAGGCGATCAACTAAATTTTCTTTCCAAATCCCAAGTCCTGATATATTGAGCATATGTTTGAAATGAAGACGGTGGGAATGTTCCATTCGGTTCAGGACATTCCCCCTGAACTTCCTCCAAAGGTTAAATGAATGAGAATATACAAATGCCGATTGATGGCTTAGCTTCGATAAAAATTCTGCCCTCGGCTTTCTTATTTTCTCAAACCATTTCAAATCCATATAATTAAAGGTCCCCTTATCAAACATCCAGCCTAACAGCTCACCTAAACAGTCAGCATCCTGAATGGCTAAGTTCATCCCTTCACCGGCCATTGGATGAACGGTATGGGCCGCGTCCCCCATCAGAACACAATTTCCACTTACATAAGTAACAGCGTTATGCCGAAGTGGAATCATCAACTGAATCTCTTTCCAGGATTTGATGAATTGTACATAGCCATCTAGATCAGGATAAATTTGGGTATACATTTCATAAATAACCTCAATTGAAGTCTTTTTCAGTTGTTTAAATTCCTCTGGCTTGATCAATAAAACTGTACGAACTTGCTGATTAGGTAGTGGGAATAGCCCTAAAAAACGATAGCCATCAATCACCATCTCCGCTGATGTAAGAGTTTGAGGCCTTGGAAAACTGACAGTTAAAAAATAATGATTATAGCTTGTTTCAATAACAGGGATAGCCAGTTCTCTTCTAAGTGGAGAATATCGCCCCTCCGCTCCTATAAAAGTGTCTGCATAAATCTTTAATTCTTCGTCACGGTCCCTGAGTTTAATAGTCGCATATTCTTTGATCTTTTTATCCCTAGATAAAGAGATGAACTTCGCAGGTTTTAAGTACGTAAAGGAAGGATATTTTTTTGCTTCCTTGAGAAGAATGCTTTTTAATTTTTCATGAGGTACCATCATTGCAAAGTTAAATGGATGGTATAAGACACCGTAATTAAAACTGACCTTATAGTTATTATTAAAAACGCCCTTTTCTAAAATGGATGTTTCGTAGATAGGAAAACCATGTTGTTCAACAGTCTCATAGACGTGTAAGCGGGAAAGGAGTTCTAAGCTCTTCGGCTGTAATAGCTCGCCTTTATATTTCATTGATGCCTGACTGTCTTTTTCCAAAACAATGACATCTATGTTTTTCTTGACAAGCTTTAATGCAAGGGTCAACCCTGCAATTCCGCCACCAGAAATCAACACTTGACACTTCATATCCTCACCTCAGTTTCCTAGCCATTAGTTGCTTTATTCCCCCACTCCTCACATTTATAAACCGTCAACTCTATATTTGTGTATTATTTGTTTCGTTAATGTATAATTATTGTACAACGCATTATCATTTTGACCAATTAATGGGGACACCGTTTTTCCTGGAGCAGGCTTCCTTGGTGCCTCTCTATCAGGGTGGATAGGAGCCGATGGACTAATGAAAGATAAGTTAATGAAAAAATATTAATTACGTAAAAATGGCGTAGCTCTTAAGTTAGAACTACGCCATTTTACATAGAAGTTTTGTCTGAATCATTTAATTAGTGATCTTTACTTCCCAACTCAAAAATTACTGAAACTTAGGTAGCCAATCTCCATGGGCTTCGATCAAATCATCACACATAGCAATAATGTCATCCATAGACAGTTCGGAATTTGTATGCGGGTCCAGGAGGGCCGCTTGGTAAATATACTCTTTTTTACGGGTCATGGCAGCTTCAATCGTTAATAATTGGGTATTAATGTTCGTTCGGTTAAGGGCGGCTAATTGTTCTGGCAGTTCTCCCACATACGTAGGTTGAATTCCGCTTCTGTCGGCAACACATGCAACCTCCACACAAGCCTTCGATGGCAAATTGGAAATGAGACCACCTGTATTTAGTACGTTGCCACCGAACTTAAATGCTACATTTGTTTCCATTGCTTCAATGATATAAGAGCTATATTCATGACTTCGTTCATGGGTTAACTGGGTGTTGTTGACCATTTCTTGCCGCATTTTCTTCCAACCTTCAATTTGCGCTACACAGCGACGTGGATACTCGTCTAATGGGATGTTAAAGCGATCAATAAGTTCTGGATAACGTTGCTTTATAAAATACGGATGATATTCCGCATTGTGCTCCGACGATTCTGTTACATAGTAACCAAATTTATCCATCAATTCAAAACGAACCATATCATCATGCTTTGTTTTTTGTTTCTCCTTTGCCCGCCTTTTAATTTCCGGATACAGGTCTACCCCATCCTTTTTCACTTCAAGGAGCCAAGCCATATGGTTAATCCCTGCAATTTTCTCTTGAATACCTTCATGGTCCATATCTAAAGCTTTAAATAAATGATCCGTACAAATTTGCACACTATGGCATAAGCCAACGGTTTGGATGTTGGTGTAACGTAGCATTGTCCCCGTCAATACGGCCATTGGGTTTGTATAGTTTAAAAACAACGCATCAGGACACACTTCCTCCATGTCCTTTGCAAAATCCATCATGACAGGGATGGTTCGTAAGCTTCGAAACAGGCCGCCAATACCAATAGTATCGGCAATTGTTTGCCGTAATCCGTACTTCTTCGGTATTTCAAAATCAATTACCGTACTAGGCTCATAACCGCCAATTTGTACAGCATTAATAACGTATTTCGCGCCTCTTAAAGACTCCTTCCGATTTGAATAGGCCTTAACTTTTATAGTTGGATTGTATTTTTCCGTAAGGTTTAATAGCATTTGCTCCGAATCTTTCAGCCTTTCCTCATCAATATCGTGTAAGGCAAACTCAAATCCATTTAATGCTTCCACAAACATACAATCTCCAAGAACATTCTTGGCAAAAACTGTACTTCCTGCGCCAATAAAAGTTATTTTAGACATATGTACCCTCCTAATGGTAAATTATTGTTGCACTTAAAATGGTTTACAATATCTTATAATTAATGATAAATTGATGGTAAAAAAGAGTAATGGTAAGATAATGCGATTGGAGGGTAAGATATTGTTATGTATCCCGAGTTGAGCTTGCCTAATGAGAGTATTGGATTTCGAACCCATGACAAAGGTACGGAAACGTTAGTGGATATCTATGTTGTTGGGAAACAGGAGGTCACCACCCATGATTATTTCTGGGATGGTATGAAAAGAACAGACAAAGATACGTTTATTTTTCAATATACTTTATCTGGGGAAGGGGCTGTCTCTATAAACGGGAAGGATCACCAGGTCAAGGACGGACAGGCCTTCATGGTAGAAGTACCGAGCGAACATAGCTATTACCTCCCTTCTCACTGTAATGAATGGGAATTTATTTTCCTTACATTAAAAGGACCGGCAGCAGCCAGCTGTTGGAGAGATATTACGGGGAAATTTGGGTCCATCTTAACCATCCCCTCGACTCTCAGCTGATTAAACATGTTTTAAAGGTGTATGAGCTTGCCTACAAAAAGGATCTTATTGATAATTATTATGCTTCTTATCAAGCGTATGGGTTTATTATGGAATGCCAACGCTATTTTAAACAGTTTAAGCAGAAGGAAAATCTACCGGAATATATCATTAAAGCGTCAAATTATATTAAGACGCATTTTGCGGAGCCCCTGTCCATCGAAGATATTGCCGCATCTGTCAACCTATCTAAGTATTATTTCATCAAACGGTTTGGCGAAACTATGAATATGACGCCAGGGCAATTTATTACAAAAAATCGTTTGGAACAGGCGATTCATTTATTGAGGAATACGGAATTGCCCATTAAGGAAATAGCCGTTAAGGTAGGCTACGGGGATGACAATTATTTTAACAAAGCGTTTCGGAAAGTTGTGGGAACTTCGCCTGGTGAGTTCCGGAAAAATAAGCAACTCCCATTTGATCGATTGATTATTCAATAGTTTAATAGGCTTCCGACCGCATGAACTAGAGGGAGGAAAAGGGGGAATCGAACGGGTGGTTTTTGTCCGTTTGATTCCCCTTGTCTTGATTATTTTTTCAACCACTCAGTCTTAAGTTCCACGCCTGCTGCAGACAATGTTTGGAAAACTGGACATCGTGCTTCTGATTTTTGTTGAAGTTCTGCAAGACGCTCATCAGTCTCTTCTGTAGCAACAACAACTTTCAAGGAAACCGTTTCGAAATAAGTTCGAACAGATGGATCTCCCATTAAACCACGAAGATCTAAATTTCCATCAGCAGCAAATTCAACTCCCGCCAATTGAAAGCCCATTTCCTTGGCTACAAGATTAATGACGACGTTTTTACAAGAAATCAAAGATCCTAAAAGTACGGATAATGGATCTGGACCTTCATCTTTTCCACCAAAGCTTGGTGGCTCATCAATGATGAAGTCGAACTGCTTCGCCTTTACTTCTGTTTTCATGCCTTCACTTACACCTGTGATGTTTACTAATAGTTGAGTTGACATAAGTTTAAACCCCCTGAGTTTGCAGTTCGGTTCGTAACACCTCTGCAGCTTTTCTTAAGTTTGTTAGTTTTTGTACGGCTATTTCTGGTGTGTTCATCGGTCGTTGTGCAAACGTCCCGAATCCGCAGTCTGGATTAATGAACATCCGCTCCATTGGGATAAACTTGGCCGCCTCCTTCACTCTTGTCACAATCTGCTCGACTGTCTCTACTTCTGGAATTCGCGGGTTAACAACACCTAGACCAATTTCCATTTCTGTATCCTTAAACACTTCTAATGCATGGAGTTCACCTGCCCTCGGTGTGGCGTATTCGAGAACGAGCTGGTTCACATTGAGTTTTGCCAAATACGGCATTAATGGATAATATGGTCCCCTAAGTAGTGTCTCTTCTTGGGTGCTCCAATTGCCCCGGCAAATGTGAAGACCGATTTTCGTACCTTTTCCTAACATTCCTTCTGTTACCCTATTGATTAATTCCATGGCAAAAGCTAATTCTTCCTCTGCATCAGCCTTTGCTGTTAACGCACCACACATGAACGTGCGGTTTGCATTTTTTTGTGTAAAAACAAGTTCTGTCAACACTGGTTCATCCAGTTGAATGAATGGAGCACCTGCTGCAATTAAATCTTCAATTTCTTCCCGTAACACGGCGACAATATCTTCGGCCAAGTCTTCCTTAGTTGGGTATGCTTCTACCGAAAGTCCTTCCACCCACATGGAACGAGTCAGTAAATATGGACCAGGAATGGCCACTTTAACAGCTTTGTCTGTGTGCTTCTTTGCAAATAGATACTCATCTAATGCAATCGGCTTCTTCCTGCTAATTTTCCCAGCAGCTGCCGGATTTGTTAACGAGTAGGCAGGCACGTCTAATGTTCCGAGTATTTCTTCAAAGCTTGCCTTATCTTCCACATATTCAAGAAGATCGGCTACGGACAGCATCTTCACGTTTTCGATTTTGTCAGCCACAAAGGAGATAAAGTTGTCACGGCGCTGTTCCCCGTCTGTAATAAGGTCAACTCCTGCTTCTTCTTGGGATTTAATAGCTTCCTTCACCGCTTCATCTGCAATTCTATGAAACTCTTCTTCTGTAATTCTGCCGGCTCTTTTGTCCCGTAGACCGCTGAGAACAGCCTTGGAACGGGGCCAGCTTCCCACCACCGTAGTGGGGATTAATGGAAACGTCATTACGATCACACCTTATTTTTTGATAAAAACTTGTAGAACAAGTGCAAAAATGATTTTTTTTTTAAAATCCTTTATACGATGGAAAAACTAAGCTGAATATCTACCGTACCTTTTAACGTTTGATAGATGGGAGAACGTTCTAATGTATTTTCCCAGACGGCCTTTAACTCCTCTTCCTCATTAGGGGAAGTGATATAAAAGCTACCTTTGATCTCGGTGATACGGGAACTCCCCGTGTCTTCCAGTTCCATATGGTACAAAACATTGTCCAGTTTCCCTTTTAGAGTAAGTTCCATATGGTCAATGACCACATTTCTTCTTGAGCCGTGGGACTTAAATCCTACTAATAGGCATGACGATAGAGAGGCAAGTAAGTAATCAACGGCACTAGGGGCCTCTACCTTAGCGCTAAACTCTGCAGGTTGGCCAGCAGTAAAGCTGTGATTTCTGGAATGGATTTTCGCCGTTAATCCTTGGCCGCTGCTCGTACGTACTACCCATTCGTAGCCCTTCGCCGCTTTCAAGTCATCTTCTAATGCTTCTTCAGGTTTGCCACCTTTTTGGACATAAAAACTAGTCCAGTTCTCCCCTGGTTCAGATCCTAAAAACTCATGTTTTACCATCCGACACCATGCAGGAAGATCATCGGCCACCGTACGTTCGCGGCTTCTGACTTCCAACACTTGGCCAGGCTCTAACGGATCCATTGTTTTTTTGATAATCAAGAGAAGGCCTGAACCGCAATCCAAATCTCCCCCATCACACATACCGTGAGCAAAAAATTGAGACATAGTGATCTGCTCCTTTTCTTAGTATGTAATGGATGCAGCACCTTCAGAGAGGAATTCCACTACTTTCGCACCACCGACAATGGTTGCTCCTTCAATGAGGTTATCTTCATTTAGTTCACGCTTCTTGTGGCAAGGGCTACATACCCAAATAATTCCACCTGCTTCTACGAATTGATCCATCAAGCCTTTAAGTGGAGCGAATCCAGCTTCATGAATGTCATCGGCATAGCCTTTGTCTGATAAGTAAGCGCCATCAATATTTAAGAAAACAACTACTTGTTTCCCTGATGCTACCGCTGCGTTGGCTACTACGAACCCTACTGTTGCTCTGTCTGTGTCGTTCTTTCCGTTTGTTAAGCTCACTAAAAATTTGTTTGTCATGTTAATCTCTCTCCTTTTTAATGTAAAAATGGGTTTGTATTAAACCTTCTGCTTCACTGTGCAGGAGGGTGTGTCCTTGCATGCGGCACCAGGCCGGAACATCCTCCACCGCCCCTAAATCGTAGGATATCACTTCCATGATTTGTCCTTTTTTTAGGCCTTTCATTTTTAAGAAGATGTTCATGATTAACTCCCCACAGCTAGCAGGTCCTGCATCATAAACATAATCTACCTTTACTTTTTGTTGAATTGTACTCACCTCACAAAGAAGCTAAGTTATCTTATTCTCGTTCCATGCTTGTTATAACTAATTTTCATAACAACTATAATATTATGTTATTAAATAAAGATAGTAAATATGTTTCATGAGAAGACACAAAATTGTCACTACTTTTCATGGTCATCGGCAAGGTTTCTACTTGTAATTGGGCATTTAATCTCGTAAACTATTTGTGAAATATTGAACAATGATGATTTAGGAGAGGAAGGATGAAATGATTTTATTACCCCGTAGTTTACCCCTGCACATGAAAATTCGCCAAATTTTACTTTACCGAGATAGTTTGACTGAAAAAGATAAAAGGTATTTCAATAGCCAATATAAAGGTTATCTCGGTGAATGCCTGTTCGATGATGAATGGCTACCCAAGATCCCCGATGATTGGCTCGTCCTCAATGACTTGAAATTAGAATACAACAACACATCATTCCAAATTGATTCCCTAATTATAACTACTAACAATCTATATATTTACGATATTAAACATTTTGATAAGGATTATTATTATAATTCAAATGACGAAAAGATTTATTATGTAGGCTACAAAGAAAATGGCAAAGATTCCCTTAGACAGTTAAGGCGTTGCGAAGACCTTCTGCGCTCTCTCCTAATTCAATTGCGTTATCCTGAATTTACAGTTGTAGGTTACCTCGCTTTTGTTAACCCTGAGTTTTATTTGTATGAACTTCCCACCGGACTTCCTATGATCTTACCCACACAAAAGTACAAATTTATTGAAACGCTAAAGAAACAACCAGTAAACATCACTCAAAGGCACCGTGCATTGGCAAATGACTTGATTTCGAGACGTATTACTAAAGGCCCCTTTGATACATTACCTGAATACAGTCGAGGGGAGGTTAAGAATGGCATATGTTGTGAAAAATGTGGGTCGTTTATGGGTAGGAAAAATGACTATTTTGTAGAATGTGAAAATTGCGGAATAAAAGAAAAAATTGACAAAGCAGTGTTGCGGAGTATCGAAGAATTTATTCTCTTATTTCCTGAAATGAAAATTACAACAAAAGCTATTGTTGAGTGGTGTGTAGTGATACCAAAGCGAACGATATCTAGAATTTTAAATGCAAATTTTAAACGAGTTGGAAGTAAAAGGAATGCTTACTATCTACCTAAATAATAATGATATAGAAAGACATTCTTCAATTTATTAAGGAGAGGGGTCTCAATGTTCATTTTAGAGTTTTCAAAAGTTAGTCCAAACGCAAGAAAGTATTTCCTGACAAAATTAGCTAGCATTGAATTGGTTGAATTCAACTGTAGTTTGAAGGTTTGGACGTTCAAAAAAGAACACCTAAGATCTATTGAGCAATGGATATTTGTGATAGATGAACCTGTAGTTATTATTGAGGTGAAATGAATGTTTGTGGTTTGAGGTTGAGGGATGTTTCTGGAAGCGAATCGCTCCTCAATAACGCTATCCAAAGAGTAATAAATATTCTTGGATAGCATTAATTAGAATTTTTTTGTTCTTAGGTAATTTAAATTATCATTTCTTTTGCCTGTGCTAGGTGTCTTTTTAACACACTTTCCTTCCCAGCAACACTATAGCCTGTCTTTGAATCACTTTCTATCACGTACTTTCCCTCCCAACATCGCTCAAACCTCACTATCAACTCCCTATAACACCATTTTCTCCAAATACGCTTTAGCCTGCCCCTATCCATCTTTCCAACTATATGTTTTCTTCGATACACCCCAACAAAAAAAGAGCCCAAACATCAAGGGCTCTCTCCAACACAAACAATCATCCAACTAACCCTAAAAACTCTCCTCCAACTCATCCACGATTCGTCCCACATTAGCAATGGCATCGCTAATGACCTTCGTCGATGACATATCTAATCCTGCTGCTGCAAACAGCTCCAACCCGCTTCTGGAACCGCCCATCTTCAATACCTTCGTCCATTTCTCTCCAGCCGAAACACCTCGCTCACGAATCCGATCAGCAACTACTGTAGAAGCAGATATCCCGACAGAGTAAGTATACGGATAGAGACCCATGTAATAGTGAGGCTGCCTCATCCACGTTAACTTCGCACCTTCATCAATCTCCACCGTATCACCCCAAAATTCACTCAGGATATCCCCCTTAACCGTACTTATCACCGCCGTCGTCAACGGTTGCTTTGCTTCTGCCATCTTATACAAACGCCTCAGCAACTCCGCTTCCAGAACATGCGTCACACAATTATGGTGATAGCTCATCATTAAATACATATTCAACCAGCGATGCAAGCGCGTATCGTCCCGGCTCTTCCGCAAATAATCAACAATCAAATGCTCCACTAACGTTGAAGGTGACTCCACAAAAAACAATGGCATAGAGTTGTTAATCAAACGCTGGTTCTCATGGGCTAACGTAAAGTGTATGGCATGACCAAGCTCGTGCCCCAAAAGAAGGACATCAAATAAATTACCACCCCAAGGATAGAAAGAATAGCCGTGAACACCATGAACACCACCACCAAAGGCGATCATTCTTCGCCCCACATTATCCCCTCGATACACCCAACGCTCCGAAAACACGCGACTCATACGATCCTTATACTCTGGGCCAAGCACTCCTACTGCTTCCGTAATAATTTCTCCTGCCTCTTGATAGCTGACTTCCGGGTCAAAGTCAGGGTCCAAAGGTGCCTTCACATCTGCAAAACTTAAATAGTCAAGCCCCAACTGCCGTTTTCGCAACCGAGCGTAGCGCTGCATATGGGGAGATAGTTCCTTAATAAAAGTATCTAAAATTTCTTCGAAGAACGCTGAAGAAATACCATCTGCCGTAAAGGAAGCATTCGCTGGTGAAGAATATTGGAGATGCATATCCAATGCCGATGGATAACCTCTTAATTTTGCTAAAGCCACGTTCTTGTTAATTTCTGAAGCTAATGTTTTTGCCAAGCCATGCTGGTATTTTTCCAGACCCTTGGTCAAAGACTCATAGGCATTCCTCCGTAAAACTGTATCGGGAGACGTTTCAACTTGGGTCATGTACATGAACAAAGACACAGGAACCTCTTTCCCATGCTTATTTTTAACAGGCTCAAACTTCATATCAGAAGCTGTTATTGTTTGATACAACGATTCAGGAGCATTTAAGGTACTCCCTAATGCAGTAAGAACCTCTTCCATATCTCCATTGAGGGAGTTACTCCGTGCTTGTGCTACTTTTCGTAAAAATGGTTGAAACTCCATTAAGTTCGTTTCCTCATTTATGTAGTCCTCAAAACTATCCTCAGGAATTTGCAGGAAGGCATTTACAAAATTCGTCTTCACCTTATCTCCTTTTTCCCGAAGCATTTGTGCTTTGCCCATCATCGTTTGATTACGGGGGTCCGTTCCGTCCTCTGTGTACTTGTACATGGCATAGCTTGTTGTTCTTCCAAGACTTACAAGAATCAGGTCAAAGGTCTCTAATGCCTGTAACAAAGCATCTGCATCACCAACAGCAACCTCTTGTCCAAGAAGACTATCCAACGCTTCCTCTAATTCCTCGTACGCCTTTTCCCACGCTACATCCTCTGCAAAGATTGGCGTTAAATCCCATGTTTCCTCCAATGGTACTTGATCTCTAGTTATTTGACTCATTCCCTCTCACCTCTTGAGATAATTTATTTCGTAATCAGAAATATCTTTTCCTAATTAATTCGACTTTTTCTGGAAAACACCTTTTATTTTTTCAAAAAAAAAAGAGTGGTATAAGGAGGAATATTGGATATTTAGTTAACCTCATAAAAGAGTATAATTAAATTGTGATTAACTACACGATCTAACGAAAGGTAGAACATCACCTATTAAGGGAGAGAACACAATATGAAAAAAGCTATTAGTATTTTAATTATTTTCTTGGTGATTCTTGCAGGATGCAACAATGTTAATGAAACACAGTCTGCAAACAATATAGATGAGGAGCAGTTGACTGCTAATGAAGTCATTGCTAAAAGATACTTAGAAGAAACTGGATACACAATCGTAACTATCGATGGGGAACATAGTTGGGTAGTGGAAAGGGAAAGCATTAATGAAATGCCCTCAACCATGTATTGGGTTGTCCAGACAGTTTGGCCAGATAAGTATTTTGAAAAAGAAATAGATAGTGTGTATGTTATTGTCAATAATCATCCCCTTAGCCCATTAGCGGATGTAGGAAACGTGTTTGTTGATGTTTGGTTATTTAATGGAGAGGTAATTGGCGGATATTCCAATCACATTAATGCAACCCCTATGGCAGGAGGGGTTTACACAGTCCATGGGTTGACTGCAGAAGAATTGCATGGGCCGGAGTTTTTCTATCCAACTTGGCGAGATGAATGGGATGAAAAGTACGGGTATTAGTGAGTAGGTTTCTAGAAAAGAGGGTGATTCAAAAGATGGACTGAAAAAAGTGGTGCTTTTCCACTTTTTTCAGTCCATCTAAGCAATGCGCGAAGCCGTTGCAATCTTTTGAAAGCCTACTATGAGTGGGTTTTTCATAGTAGGAGCGCAACGAGCGGAGCCATTGCAATTTAACTTTTCGAGTTTTTCAGCAGTCTCATTCCAAAGGGATGTTTTTCCCTTTTGTTTCATATGGACAGACTCCAAATTTACGTTTTACTTCTTTTAAGTAAGGCTACTGACTGGCAAAACATTGCCTAATTCAGTAGCCTTTTATTTTTATCCCAACCCCATACTTTTCGCCTTTATCACACAGCCATCTTTTATAAAACTCCACTTTGTTTAATTAACCCCTGCTGCAACCCTTACCTGCGTCTGCATAGATGCCTGGATTAAGCCATCATTATGACGGGTGCTGTTGAGAAAATGAATGCAGAAATGGCCGTTATAATTGTTGTTTCGTATTGCTTGATCGCCGTGAGGAAAGGAATGCATAGCTGCCGCTAAGCGCCTGCCATCTACAGCGATAATGACGGCCCTTGGTGTCCACGAATAATTACCGCCCCAAACTCTTCTCATGGTCTCCGCATCACTTGAAGTAAGTGGCTCTGCATCAGCATGGTTACCTCCCATCGTATGACGGACCCGAAACGTCGTACCTGATTGAAAGTCCGTAATCGTTGCCTCCTTACCAATTGGAAACACATACCTTCCCTTCGTCCACCAGTCCAGTAATTCCCCGTGACGGGAACTGACAACAGGTTGCACCGGAACATGATATACAGGAATGACAAGGCGCTGACCAATCTGAAGCACACTGTTAATAGACAAATTATTTTCCTTCAACAGTTCTAGCATGGGAATTCCGTATTGAATACTTAAATTCCATGCGTTATCACCAGAGCAGACGGTATGGGTTGTATATGTCTTTGTAACGCCTAGCTGCGTAGAAGGGGGAGAATTGCTTCCTCCTGAAACTGGAATTTGCAATACTTGCCCTACAAAAATTTGATATGAAGCTAAATTATTCGCTGATTGTATGGCGGTCACGGAAGTTTGAAATCGATTGGCAATTCCTGATAACGTATCACCAGCAACAACGGTGTAACTTTGCAACTGCGATGTTGGTTCTGTACTAGGCGTACCGTCACTGTCGACCTGTGAAACAACCAATACTTGCCCTACTCGAATAACATCACTTGTCAAGTTGTTCCAGTTACGCAATTCGTCTACTCCTACACCAAAGCGATTAGCTATCGACCATAAACTATCGCCTGCTGCTACCGTATAAGTATTTCCTGGTAGAACTCCAACATTATTGGAAATTGTATCAATGCTCACCGTCCGCGACGCATTATTCCATCCTACCTCATAGCCAAATGTTTCAGAAATAAATCGGACAGGTACAAAGGTGGATCCATTAACGATCCTTGACCGAGGAACTGTGACAGTTTTTCCATTTACCCTTGCCTGCGTAGACCCAACCACAAATGAAATGTTTGTATCTCCTTTCGTAATTCCTACTGTCCTAGTTCGTTCATTCCAAGATACACCAGCACCAAAATGGGTAGAGATCGCTCGAATCGGCACCAGAGTGGTTCCGTTATCAATGAATGGCCTAGGGGTTAGGTTTAACAAAACGCCATCCACCACAAAACGTACTTGATTAGTAGTGAGAGCATTAATTCTTGAACCCTTTGGTTGAGGAGTGTCTTCATTAACTTCCACTCCCATTTCCCGTTCCAGTTGTTGTATAAAATCTTCCCCATAATCCACAGAGAGATCATCATCTAATGATGATTCTGCTTCATCTTCCTTAGAATTTACATCACCTAAAGAACGACCACTATTACCATTTTCCTTACCTTCTCTCCCGCTATTACTTTTCTCTTGCTCCCTAGTAGTATTTTCTTGATTTTTGACAGGGCTGTTCTCTCCTAGGTCACGCTCTCCCTCTTTAATAGCAATATCCTGACTATAGCTGCCCTGCTCACCTCCCCGTTCATCCTTATAGCCTGAGCCATTCTCCAATTCTCCTTGAGTGGAGCAGGATACAACGAACAAGATAAATAATAGGGTACCTATTTTACGTATTAGCGTCAGAATCACCTCCTGTCAATGAATGTTAACCTCTATTTTATGATTGTATATTCAACCAAAACCTATGAATGTTAAATGTTACCGAATCGCTTATTATCCAACACTAACCCTTTAACAACATTCACAAATTGTTAACTTTTTTAACTATAATTAAATGCTAAAATATAATTACTAAGGCAACAAGAACTTGAGGGGGAGCTCACATGGAACCGATTATTTTAATGCACATCATATTGGGGAGCATATTAACACTTGCAATCATTGTCACTTTATTTTTCTTAATTAAATTTTTCATGACACCAAAAGACAATAGGGCGACTGCCAAAAAGAGACTGATCACATCGGCCATCATTACTGTAGCCATTTATGTTGGGTACATGGGTATGGTAGCGATCAAAAACAATTTCTTTTAATAGAAAAAAGCAGTATGGAGTGGTAACACCACCCATACTGCTTTTTCAATACTATTTAACCCTCAACAGGCACAAGCCTTGCCGTAAAATGGCGCAGCACTTCTGGCTCATAGTCAAAGGCAAGACCCTTTAATCCTCCGGCACGAGCCTTTACTGCAATTAAACCGTCTGCGATCACATCCATATGATTGTACGTGTACACTCTCCTAGGAATCGTCAACCGCAATAGCTCCAATGGACTTTCCAGTTGTTCGCCAGTCTCTGCATCTCTGCCCATTAACAAGGAACCAATTTCCACTCCTCTGACCCCTACTTCTAAATACAATTCATTGGCCAAAACTTGAGCCGGAAACTGTTCACCCGGTATATGAGGGAGCATTTTAGCTGCATCCACAAACACGGCATGCCCGCCCGTTGGCGTTTGTATTGGGATGCCGCCTTCTAGCAATCGGTGCCCTAAATATTCCACCTGGTGAATTCGGTAAGCAAGATAATCTTCATCGATCCCTTCCCAAAGTCCCCTTGCCAATGCCTCCATGTCACGGCCTGCCATTCCACCGTAAGTAGGAAAACCTTCCAACGGTACGACCATGGAGCGTGCTTTCTCAAACAGTTTTTGATGCCCCTCATTAAAGGCCAGTAAGCCACCTATATTAACAATTCCATCTTTCTTGGCACTCATGGTCATACAATCTGTGTAAGAAAACATTTCCCGGACAATTGCTTGTATGGAGTGCTCTTTATAGCCTGGCTCCCGCCTTTTTTATAAAGTAAGCGTTTTCAGCAAAGCGCGCACAATCCATTACTGTTAAAATACCATATTGTTTGGCGATTCTAGACACTTCCCGAATATTCTCCATGGACACAGGTTGACCGCCAGCACTGTTATTTGTTACTGTCACGACAATCATCCCAATATTCTCCGGGCTTTTCTCTACAATAATTTCTTCTAATTTCTCTAAATCAAAATTTCCTTTAAAGGGATAAGGTGTTGTCGTATCAAAAGCTTCCTCTGTCACCACATCAATGGCTTTTCCCCCCGCAATATCTACATGGGCACGGGTTGTATCGAAATGCCAATTGCTTAACACAAATTGTCCTTTTTCAATAACAACAGGAAATAGAACTTGCTCTGCTCCCCGCCCCTGATGGGTAGGAATGACATAAGGGTAACCGATGATCTCTTCTACAGAATCTTTTAAGTGAAAATAATTGCGACTTCCAGCGTAAGATTCATCTCCGAGCATCATGCCCGCCCATTGATTATCACTCATGGCACCAGTGCCGCTGTCCGTCAACAAATCAATATAGACATGATCGGATCGCAGTGAAAACAAATTGTAGCCTGCTTCTTTCAATGCTTTTTCCCTTGCTTCTCTCGAAATTCGTTTAATTGGTTCGACTGCTTTGATTTTGAAAGGTTCTGCCATACGTTCCACTATGATTTCTCCCCCTTTAATTTAACTCTCCATTAAATTGTAGGTGGGAAAAAATTATATTACAATCCATATTGACAGAAAAATGTGACAGATTTTTTAAATATAAATGTTAAAAAAGGTGTTTACAAAGGTACTTTCCTTTGTAAACACCCGCTTTTAAATCAAACCAAGCAACGCTCCTCCAACTGCCCCCGTTACAACGATTACCCATGGAGGTAGTTTATAGAAAACCAACATACTAAACAATATGGCAGCAAAAGCAAAATCAACTGACGTTAAGATGGCACTTGTAAAAATGGGATGATAGAGGGCTGCAATTAAAATCCCCACTACTGCAGCATTTACACCCATCAACGCACCTTTAACCTTCGTATTTCGACGGAGCATATTCCAAAATGGAAGTGTTCCTAAAATTAATAGAAATGCCGGCAAAAATATGGCGACCGTCGCTAGCAACCCACCTTGCCAACCATTAATCACCGCTCCAATATAGGCAGCAAATGTGAATAATGGGCCAGGAACTGCCTGCGCCGCACCATATCCGGCTAAAAACTGCTCTTCCGTGAGCCATCCGGTAGGGACAAATTCCCTTTCCAATAAGGGTAGTACTACATGACCGCCACCAAAAACAAGGGAGCCGGAGCGGTAAAAGCTATCAAACATGGCGACCCAATTCAATGATGTAGCCTCCCGCACTATGGGAAGCACAATTAATAATCCGAAAAACAGCGTTAAACAACCGATTGCAAAGCGCGGAGAAATAGGAAACTTTACGTCATCTGCTGCATCATCCACCTTTACATTTCTATACAGAAAATATCCAACGAATCCGGCAAAAATGATCACCCCTACTTGTGTGAAGGCCGTCTGCCAAAGGAGTGTTACGGCAATGGCAAATAATGCAATGGTTTTCCGTTTCACATCAGGAGTTAAATTTTTGGCCATCCCTAAAATGGCATGGGCCACAACGACAACTGCCACAATCTTTAATCCATTGATCCAACCTGCATCTGTGAAACCTAAATTATGTAATAGAAGTGCAAATACGATTAATGCAACAACCGATGGGAGGGTAAAACCAATAAAGGATACAATCCCTCCAAGAAGTCCTGCGCGCATGACACCGATCCCAATGCCTACCTGGCTGCTTGCAGGTCCTGGGAGAAACTGACAAAGGGCAACTAAATCAGCAAAGCTTTTCTCATCCATCCATTTCCTACGGCGGATATATTCTGTGTGAAAGTAACCTAAATGGGCTATGGGACCTCCAAAGGAAGTGAAGCCTAATCTTGTGGAAACCAATAGAATTTCCAGTAGCTTTTTAAATAAATTATCTTGTTTGCTTTGCATTATTTCACCTTCCTTTAGTCCTACTATAAGAACATTACTATGGTAACAAAAAAGCCCATTAAGAACAATTTTATTTAACAATGCTTAACACAAATTTTACAAAAAAACAGAGGGTGGCTCAAAAAGGGAAAAACATATCCTTTGAGTCACCCTCGATGTCATTATCGAAACAACTGCTTCATTTTACTGGACGTTGCATGGTTTTCAAACAAATGCCTTAAGTCTAAGTCCGTTTTCCCTAACTCCTTCAAATAATGTCCTTCATCATTGTTAATAGCTAGGGTGAGGTGTTCTAACGCTACGAACGGATCTTTCTTCAGGGCAGACAAGTAGCATGCCTTATTATAATGGGCTAAAGCATTTCCTTCATCCATTCCTATTAATTCGTCAATAACCTCCATGGCATCCAATGTCTTTCCTTGCTGGTGCAAAAGTATGCTTAACTGATTATAGGCGAGGAGAAACTCCGGTTGAAGTTCGATACATTTCCTTACCATTTCTTCTCCTCTTTTAAAGTCTCCCTTTTTCTCAAATAAACGGCTTGTTTCATAATAAATATCATGATCACTTGGGTCCAAGACCATGGCCCTTAACAAAGACGCTTCCCCTTCTTCAATGGCGTTCAACTCGTTATACAGCCTTCCTAACGCATAATGAACACCAGGGTGGTCAGGATCCTCCTCCAAGCATTGAAAAAGAATCACTTCTGCTCTTGCATATTCCGTTTCTTTCTTACGATGATGTTGCTCCACATAGTTATTAATGATAAGTTGACTTAAGTAAAATCCCAGATCAAAGCTCCACGAATTTTTTAGTCGCTTGGAGCACATTTTGATGGAGTAATCTAGGTCTCCATTGCGAGTATTATAGTACTCCATGAGCCAAATAAATGCAGTATCATTTTCCTTATTGAAACGAAGACTTGTTTCATACAATTCCACCACAGTCTTTTTCAACAGCTTCAAAAGCTTTTTCTCCACAACGCCTTCACTAACCATGTCCCATAAACATTGCTCTAATTCATTGGCTGTGTACATAAACACGAAACTTTTCTCTTCATTAGAGAGATCTATGGCTTGCAAGAACTTACTCGTGTTTTTTATCATTCCTGACTCTAGCAATGCTTCTGACAGTAAAGCGTATAAAGGACGATATTCCAAATCTATCATTATTAAATTTTTCAATAGACTACAAGCTTCCTCGTAATCCCCTTGCTTCAATTTCAGTACAGCATAGCTTTCCTGTAAATTGAAATCGTCAGGATCCAGTTTGAGACCTTGAATTAAATACGCCTCTTCCGACTCTATATTCCCTAGCGCTCCTTCACATTGAGCCAACGCATAGAATCGCCATACACCATCCAATGTTGCTTCATTTTTCTTTAAGTAGTCTACGACCTCCGGGAGTTTCCCCTCTTCGAAGGAAAGTTGTGCAAAATGAATCATATTCACATCGAAAGGACATCGTTTCATAACCTGAAATAAATAATCTTGCTCTAGCCTTGTCTCTTCTTTCATACTTGCCATTTCAGCCAACTTTAGTAGAGGGGCGGTCATGGTTGGATCCAACAGACTCATTTTTTTATACCATTCTTTGGCTTCTTCCAGTTGATTTTGACTAAACGCCACTTCCCCTAACCGGTAATATGGGAATGTGTGTTCACCAATCTCCAAAGCTTTTTCATAATAATGGATGGCATTTCCCATATCATTTCCCGTTCAAATAAGTAACCTATATAAGTAACAAGTTCAATATTACTTTCATGCTTTTCCTTTAATAATTTCGCAAAAAAACTTCTGCCCCTGTCACAGTAAGAACTGTCTTCAATAAGACCAACATACATGTCCCACGCTTCCGGTTCATTACTATCTGCAAGATCCATTCCCGTTTCCAACCAAGTTAAGGCAAGCTCCCTATGTTCCCCTATTTCTCCATTTTCAAACAACCATTTTCCACCGTTTATAAGGAATTGACAGTCCCCTACAAAGGATTTTTCACCAGAAAGTAAATGTTCTAGGCCTTCCCTAACTCCACTTAGTTCCGATAACACCCTTGTAATGGATAGGAAAGAGTAGCTTTCATTAGGTGATTGCTGCCAAGCTTCTTCATACCAAACCTTTGCTTCAGCAAAATCACCTTGATCTTCGAAAATTTCACCGAGTCTGACGAGAAGGGGGTATTGTTTCCCTGCCTGATCGATTCCTTCTTTTAATTCTTGGACTGCTCCCACCCCATCGGAATAGTTCCCCCAATAAATATTAGCTAGTTCAATATACGTGCTTGGCAGGTCTGGCATAAGACTCTTAGCTGTCTTTAGACCCCTTACGGCTTGATGGAGCTTGTTAAGAGCCACATCACAGCGGGCTCGTTCGATCCAGGAAGGGACGTGATTTTTAAATGACCTTAATATTTCTGAAAAAACGATCCGTGCTTCTTGATAATTTTGACGATCTGAAAGAATGATCCCGTGATTCAAACGATTCCAATCATCGTTCTTGTTAATATCAATGGAGATAGTAGAATAGTATAAGGCTGTTTCCATATCTCCTAAATTCAAATACGAAATCCCTAAATACGACCAAGTATGATAATGGTCAGGCTCTATATTTAATGCTTCACGAAAAGAGGAAATGGCAGCTTTGTAGTTATATTGCTCAAAGGCAATTCTTCCCTTTAAGTAGAAATAGTCAAAGGATTTCCTTACAGAAACAGATTCCAATAGGGCCATGGCTACCTCGTATTTTTTCACTTTTACGAGGGCTCCTGCACCAATAAGTTTAAAGTAATCTTGTTCTGGGTGTTGCTCCATCGTGTACTGAATCAGTTGCTCTAATAACTCCGCCTCTTCTTCAAAACTTATCATTTTGATGGCAAAGGCTGCTACAAATAACGAATCACAATGGGTTTTGACAAAGGAAAGAAAAGGTTCCCTTGCTTTATAATCCAATTCCACCCTATCGGCAAGCTGGTACATCTCCAGTATTAGCCTATGCTCTCCTTCATTAATGTGGCGAAGCTTCTCCATTTCTCCCTTTGGAATTACAGCAATAGCTTGCTGGAGATTATTGCCATAATGTTTTTCAAATCATCATAGCTAATGACTAGGGTTTCAGCATTATTAGGGTCCTGAATATAATAGGCTTGAAGATTGTCATCAAAGCCCTTTAACAGCTGTACATGGGAAGAACTAGTATAATCCACACATAAAACGACGGAAACGCCATTCTTCGATAGCTCTTTAAAGCGTTCCCTGCTTCCGAAGAAAAACCGACATTCCATCCCCAATTCCTGTAAATACTCAACCATCATTAGAGTTTTTGCCCCGTTTATGCTAAAAATTGTCTCCCCAATTTCCTCTTGTGACTTTTCAATACCGTAACGAGATAACAGCATAGATGCCGTTGTTGGCCCGCAATAATTGTATTTTTGCACAAAAACACGGGTAGGAAGTTGACAGATATTCCCCTGAGAAATAGCTGGACAATTGGCATAAGGCGATCCCTTGAACACTTGTTTATGTTCTTCAACATACTCCTGAAATTCTTCCGTTGCAGATTTACTATATAAAAACTGTCCTCTAGAAAAGATAAAGTATTTGTGAAAATAGTGGTAAGGGGTTAACTTGTCCAGATCAACCATCGTGTCCTGAACTTCCTCCCACCTTTCTAAAACTTTAAGTTTATTTATTTTTTCAATATATAGTGGTAAAAAATAAGGATACTTTTCGATGCCATCATTAAGTAGGTCCAACGCTTCCTGGATGTTTCCCTTTGCCGTATAAAGGGTCTGCAAAGTGAGAATGCAATAATGTGGCTTTACTCCCTCCCTTATACCTTGTTGGAGCAGTTGTTCCCCCATGCTCCAATCTCCAGCATAAAAATAATAATAGCCCCAGCGGTCAATGAGTGATTCCTCTTCTAATGATTCATAAATTTCTAGAATACTTTTAGCTTCCTGAAATCTTTTCATATCTAACAGTAAGTAAAACCAGGCACGGTAGGCAGACTTCTTTAAAGACAGGCTTAACGAGTCTTTCTTATCCTCTACCAATTTGCGGAGCATCTCTTCTCCTTCAACTACTTTCGTACCATTACTTGCTTCTCCGTAAAATAAGATTTCAGAAAGGACGCTCCGTTTGTGGCGGTACATATAACGGACTAAAAAGCTGCTGTATTGGTTCATTAATCCTACATCAAGGGCTCGGAGAATAGGAAGAAGCTGGTCTTCTTCGATACTATTTAACTTCTCCTTTAACGCCAAAATGGAACGTGTTTCTTTCAGTTCCTCGATCACCTTATTTACAGTTTTCACAGCCGTTTCCAAATCATTTACATCCATTGCTTCTTTAATAATTTGCCATTGTCTGTTTACCGTCACTAATTGCTCCATTATTTCCCCTCACTTCTCAATCGTTAAAAAGAGTGTAAAGTCAGCTAATAATCTGACTTTACACTGGCATTCAACCTATTGTCTATAACTTTTTTCAAAGGATTGTGAAAATTTAAAGACGAACTTCCAACAAGGGGTATTTCTGAGGATTTTCTCCTAATCCCCATCCATGAACAATAAAAAAAACTAAGGATAAATGGGAACCAGTACGTAAGAATTCTTAAGAGAAAGGCAAATGCTAACCCTTCTGTCATAGCAATTCCCAACCCTCCGAACAGTAGTACAACCGTTCCTTCAAATGTCCCTATTCCACCAGGTGTAACAGGAAGCATAGCTACCATATAAGCTGCGAACGTGATGGCAGAAATAGCTAAAAAATTTACATCGAGTTGTATTGCATTAGCGATGAGCATTCCTTTCAGGGGAAACAACAACCAAATCACCCCTGCTAATACAAACTGTGGTGCCCAGCTTCCCTTTTCACATTGTTTCAACGAATCACGGAAGGACCCCATTTGGGCCAACAGTTTGTTCCCCCATAACCATTTACCTGTATTTTTCCAATCACTAGACCATACCTTCCAACTAACAGTAAGGAGGAGCACTATAATGATAAAAAGAATAGTAAAAACGGTTAAGAGGGTTCCCCCTGGAATAGTAGGATAATTAAACAGTAAATATAGAATAGAAAATAATGAAACAGGCAAAAAAGCTCCTAAGCTAAATATTTTTTGTAAGGCAATCAAAGCAGCTGCATTTCCGTAGGTAGACTGAAACTGTCTTTTTAGTAAAATAGCTTTTACGGTCTCTCCCCCCGTTTTCGCTGCAGGGGTAATACTTTCAAAAAATGTGCCTGCCATATGGATGGATAGCATCGTTCGAATTGTAAGCTGTGGAAAGATGGGCTTTCCTAACAGTAACCATTGATAGATTAATAAATAAATTGTCAATAACTGCAAGAAACACAAAACAAGTAACGTGGAAAAGGGGATGTCCCTTATAGCTACTACGATAGCCCCAGTGTCAGCTTTCAGCAGCAACAGGATAATGAATACGCTTCCTATCAGCAGTAACAACCCTTTCTTCATTTTTCTCTCCTCTTCCCTTTGTTTTAATATACATAACAGTCGCTTGCATGGTCGAAAAGGGCTGACTTGTGGAACAATTAATGAGGCAATTGGCATTGCTACACGTGGCCCCATATAAGCAGGAGATACCTTTTTTCGGACACCTAACTAAAATCCTCAAGTTGTCAGTACCGTTAGTTAAAAGATGAGAAATTATCTTTTCCTGCGGAAAGGCCTGTAGAGCCACATGGATTACAGAATAGTTTCTCACATTCTCTCTTTGGCCGTCACCAAATCTACAATGAACTTTGTGTTCTAGGTTTACTAGCTTTAAAAACCGATTTGCAAGTTGAACCGCTTTCGGATCACAATCAATTACATGAACGGAGGCACCTGATTGACTGGCAATTTCAATGGCAGTCCAAGGTATTGCTCCTCCACCAATGCATAAAACCCGGTCAGTCGAAGTTATCTTCCCTAGAGCAACCTCCTTTTTTACAATAGGATGATAGTATCTTTTCAATAGTTTTCCTAATGGCAGGGAGCTGCTTAACAGTTTTTCCAAACATCCTGTTACAAGGGGTATCATTTTCATCTCTGTTCCCTCCTTACATTAATCCTGCAATAAACCTGACCGTTTGATTGATCACACCACCTACTAAGAAGGCAAACACAATCGTTGAGATGGTTATGAGTAATGCTACCTTCGGTTTAAACTCCTTCATCAATACGGCAAACACGGAAAAGCAGGGTAAATAAAGGAGAGCAACAACGGACCCGACAAACATTTGCAGCAGAGATAAATCTAGTTGTAAAAGTGGAAGAACTCCCAACTCGCGACGAATGATTCCAAGTACAAGTGCAATACTTGCTTCTTCCGGCAGGCCAAGCCAATCTACGACGACTGGTTTCACATACTCTCCCACGGAGCTTAAGAAACCTGTTTCGATGACGGAAGCAGCAATTAAGATCCCGATTACCATCGGTATCCAGGCTTCAATCATGAAATGCTTTACCCTGAGGCCAATTTTCCTTGTCAATGCTTTTCCATTAGGCAATAGAAGGTTGGGAACCTCAATAAGTAAAGGATCTACAGTTCCTTTGATTAATTTATTTAAGATAATTCCTACAACAAAAATGACCATGAACGAAACGAGAAAAACGAGAAGAAGAAGGGTAAGGGAATGATCGCCTAACAGGGCAATAAACGCACCTGTCTGGGCTGTACAGGGAATTGCCAATGTTACTAAGGATGCAACAACGAGTCTTTCCTTTTTCGTCGTCGCTACTCTTGTCCCAATGATGGCTGGTACAGCACATCCATAGCCCATAATGAACGGAATAATCGTACTACCTTGAACGCCGATTTTTCTTAATAAGCCATCCATTAACACACCTAGTCTAGGAAGGTAGCCACTATCCTCTAAAACAGAAAGGACAATATAAAATAAAAATACATATGGAAGGATGAGGGCAAAGGGCCATTCAAAGGCTTTAATTAAAACTCCAAACTCACCAACTAATAAGTTGTAAAGGACTCCTTCCGTTACAAATCGTTGAACGATTCCTTCCATAAAAGGAATATAGACGTCATTTAAAAACGGTAAGAAGATAACAGCTCGCAAACCCTTCCCACCACCGACTACAACACCTAAGGACATCATCAATATGACTAAAGCGATAGGTATACCGGGGAAAGGTACCATTGCCCAATCTCCAAGTTTCTCAAGGAAAGTAGGTTCTCTGTCTGTTTCTGTTTCCACTTTATCTGTAATTTCTTTTGCAATTTTTTTCTGGTCTTTTGTAGTAGCAGTTACTGATGCTGGAGGAAGGCTTTGTCCTTTGCGATTGGCAGCTTGATTGCATTTAGCCACTAGTTTTGTTAATCCTATATTTCTTACAGCAATGGTTGGGATCACCGGTACTCCTAACAGCTTTTCCAACAAGGGAACATCAATGGTTATGCCATGTCTTTCTGCTACATCGATTAAGTTTAAAGCAAAAACAATGGGAACTCCTCGCTGGAGTAAATCTAAGGCAAGGTATAGGTTCCTCTCTAAGTTTGTCGCATCCAGTACACAAATGATCGCATCTACCTTCTCATTTAACAGTTGAATCGCCACTTCTTCAGCAGGCGACGTGGCTTGCAACGAATACGTACCAGGAACATCGATTAAACTTGCTTTACCCTTAGAACCGATTAATTCTCCCTTCGTAAAGGACACGGTTGTACCAGCGTAGTTCGCTGCTAACACTTGCTTCCCCGTAAGTTTTGAAAAGATAACACTTTTCCCCACATTCGGGTTTCCCATTAGTAAGTAATGTCGTTCTCCATCTTCAAAGGTTAAAGGTTGTTCTTCATGGCAGCAATCCACCTTAATGCACCTCTTCTATGATAATCTTGTCAGCAATCTCTTTCCCTAGGGCAACTTTTCTTTTCCCTACTTTAATGAGCACAGGGCCTCCCAATGGCATTTTTGAAAAAACAGAAGTGTGCAGTCCTTCACAAACACCTAACGATTGAAGTAAACAGTCGTTAGGGATAGACTTTATAATACAGTTGCTGTTGCATTTACATTTGGATAACTGCATGTCTCATCTCTCCTTGTAGCTTGTTTCCGTAATTATTCCCACTCGCTAAGTGATAATGATTATCACTATTAATCAGTTAAAGCTTACCATGGAAGTGATTTAAACATCCTCTCCTTTTGTTACAAATTGTTGACATATGGGATAATTTTACATTCTAGTATATTTAATATAAAAAGTGTATAAAGAGGTCTGCTATCACCACAACAAACCTGCATGGCATAACATTCTATGATATAGTAAAGGCAATCGTTTTTACTCGAAAAGTCTGTTCATTTGGTTCGTTTTTATCTTCTGAACAGACTCGAACAAGCTCTAGAAGGGAATGTAAAAGCATGAAAAAAAGTGTTGTTATTGCGGAAAAACCATCAGTTGCACGGGATATTGCCCGCGTATTAAAGTGTCATAAAAAAGGAAATGGATTCCTCGAAGGAGATAAATATATTGTCACATGGGCACTAGGACATCTGGTTACACTAGCAGACCCAGAAGCGTATGATAACAAATATAAAACATGGAAGCTAGAAGATCTACCAATGCTTCCAAAGGATCTTAAACTAGTCGTTATCAAGAAAACGAGCAAACAATTCAACGCAGTTAAATCCCAACTCACTCGCTCCGATGCTGGGGATATCATCATTGCAACGGACGCGGGCCGAGAAGGAGAGCTCGTTGCTCGCTGGATCGTTGAAAAAGCCAAGGTCAACAAGCCAACAAAGCGGCTTTGGATTTCTTCAGTTACAGACAAAGCCATTAAAGACGGATTCCAAAAGTTAAAAAACGGGAACGAGTACATAAATCTTTACCACTCCGCCGTGGCCCGTTCCGAAGCAGATTGGTACATCGGTTTAAATGCCACCCGTGCCCTTACGACGAAATTCAATGCCCAACTTTCCTGCGGTCGGGTACAGACGCCAACAGTTGCTATCATCGCCAAACGGGAAGAAGAAATCCGAAACTTCAAGGCAAAAACCTATTATGGTGTAAAGGCCCAAACGGCTGACAACCTATCCCTTACTTGGCAGGATCAACAGTCCAATGGGACTCGAACATTCTCAAAAGAAAAGACAGATCAACTTTTGAAATCATTGAAAAATAAACCAGCCAAAGTTATCAACGTGGACAAAAAGCGGAAAAAAACCTTTGCTCCACAGTTGTATGACTTAACAGAGTTGCAACGGGATGCCAACAAATTCTTTGGCTATTCCGCTAAGGAAACTTTGTCTATCATGCAAAAACTTTACGAGCAGCATAAGGTTTTGACGTATCCTCGGACGGATTCAAGGTATCTCTCCAACGATATTGTGGAGACAATTCCTGACAGAATTAAGGCTTCCAGTAAAGGTTCAAGAGATTATGCCAAGCTTGCTACAAAGCTTTTACAAACGAAAATTAAAGGAAATAAATCCTTCGTAGATGATGGAAAAGTATCGGATCACCATGCTATCATCCCAACAGAAGAAGCACCTATCCTTGCCAATTTTACGGACAAAGAACGGAAAATATATGACCTTGTTGTGAAGCGATTTTTCGCTGTCTTATCCCCTGCCTTTGAATACGAGCAAACAACAATTACCTGTGATATTGGTGGGGAAATGTTTATTGCTAAAGGGAAAACGGTACTTTCTCTAGGGTGGAAAGAAATATATGGGCATGAGATGGAAGAGGAATCTTCAGACGATGACATGAAAGAACAACTTCTTCCTAGATTGCAGAAGGGCGACACTCTCACCATCACCTCTCTTAGGGAGACATCAGGGGAAACAAAGCCACCTGCCCGCTTCAATGAGGGGAGCCTACTTTCAGCAATGGAAAACCCTGCAAAGTATATGGGAAATCTGGACGGAGGTAATAAAGAGTTAGCGAAAACGTTGCAGCAAACGGGAGGACTCGGTACTGTTGCCACCCGTGGGGATATTATTGAAAAATTATTCAATAGCTTCCTCATTGAACTGAAAGGAAAGGAAATTCACATCACTTCCAAGGGAAAACAGCTACTGGACCTCGTTCCGGAAGATTTAAAGTCACCGGCATTGACAGCTGAGTGGGAACAAAAATTAGAAGCAATTGCAAAAGGACGATTAAAGAAAGACACCTTTATTATGGATATGAAAAACTATGCTAAGACCGTTGTCAACGATATAAAGTATAGTAACAAAAAATACAGCACGAAAATATGACAGGTACGAAATGCCCTGATTGCGGGAAAACATGCTCGAGGTGAATACAAAAAAAGGGAAAATGCATGTTTGCCAAGACCGGGAATGTGGTCACCGGAAAAACATTGCAAAGGTAACGAATGCTCGTTGCCCACAATGCAAAAAGAAATTAGAGCTGAGAGGCCAAGGGGAAGGGCAAATCTTCGTTTGTAAATGCGGCTACCGCGAAAAGCTTTCTACCTTTAATGAACGGAAAGCAAAGGAAAAGAACACGAAGCTCTCCAAACGGGAAGTAAATCAATATATGAAAAAGCAAAACAAACAAGATGAGGAGCCATTTAACCCAGCATTGGCTGATGCATTGGCTAAGTTAAAATTGAAGTAATTGAAATAGGTAGTTTTAAGTTTTGTGTAGTGGATTACTTTCTTACGACAAACATTTAAAGTGGCATATGATTTGAGGGTGGCTCAAAAGGGTGATATATACCTTGGTGAGTCACCCTCTTTGTATTTAATACACGCGCTTTCCTTTCTTAATTACAAAAGTGCGTTCTTTAAACCTTTTAACATACGCGCTTTCCTCCACTCAAATGCAAAAGCTCGTTCTTTAAACCTTCTAACACACGCCTTTCCTCTCCTAATTACAAAAGCTCGTTCTTTAACCCCCCCAACACACACACCATACCCTCAATTCAATTATAAAAGCTCGTCTATCCCAAAATCCCAAATAGACGAGCTAGGCTGAATATATTATTGAGAGACCATTTAACTTCCCCCGGCCCAAGCTATCACATAAACATTAACATTACCGAAATGAGCCTACCTTTATGACGGGTCCGGATTTTCCTGGTATCGCCTTTTCCTTATTCTAATCTTTTCTCTCGTTGGATCTGTTTCAGGCTTATGTTCTTCCTTAAAGGATTTCAACATGGCAAATGTCATCAAAATTAACACAAAGGTTAAAGGGAAGGCACTAACAATAATTGCCGTTTGCATTGCTCCAAGACCCCCTGATGCCATTAAGACAATTGCTGATGCAGCTAATATAAAACCCCAGCAAAATTTAACAATATTAGGTGGTTCGGTGCTGCCATTTGTCGTTTGCATCCCCAACACAAATGTAGCAGAATCAGCAGACGTAATAAAAAAGGTGCTGATTAAAAAAAATCGTTAAGAACGCTAAAATCCCACTTAAAGGCAATTGTTGAAAAACATAAAACAAGGCAGTTTCCAATGTTTGACCGGAAATATCTAACCCAAGATTGTACTCCATGAAAATCCCTGTTCCACCGAACACATTGAACCATAAAGCACAAACAATAGTTGGAATAACCAACACAGCTACGACAAACTCACGAACTGTTCTCCCTTTCGAAACACGTGCAATAAAGGTTCCCACAAAAGGAGCCCATGCAATCCACCATGCCCAATAAAAGATCGTCCAACCTTGAAGCCACGCGGCACTTTCTACATCGAAAGGTGACAAACGCAGTCCCATCGCTGGTAAATTTTGAATATAGCTTCCAAAGGTAGTGGTAAACAAATTTAATAAAAAGATAGTTGGTCCAAGAAACAAAACAGCAAAGAAAAGGATAACAGCAAGGACTAAATTAGTATTACTCAAGTATTTAATCCCTTTCTTAATCCCTGTTCCAGCACTTACAATAAACAGGACTGTTACAATGGCAATAATCGTGAATTGGACTGTCAGGTTATTAGGAATACCTGTTAAATAACTTAGACCTCCGTTAATTTGTGCAGCCCCTAACCCCAAAGAAGCACACACACCAAAAATCGTCGCAAATACAGCAACAATATCAATGATTTTTCCTGTAGCCCCTTTTACTCTCTCACCTAATAGTGGATAAAGAGCAGCAGACATTAATCCCGGATAGCCTTTACGGAACTTAAAATAGGCAATTCCTAACGCAATTGTGGCGTAAATAGCCCAAGCGTGAAACCCCCAATGTAAATAAGTATAGCGGAGACTCTTAATCGCTGCTTCTGTCGTTCCCCCATGCAATGAAAGGCGGGCTCGCAAAATGAGAAATAGGTTCTGATACACCAAAGAATAATAACCCAATCCCCATTCCAGCACTAAACAACATGGCAAACCAAGTAGGCCGGCTGAATTCTGGCTTGTCCTCATCCTTACCAAGTTTAATTTTCCCATGCTTACTAAAAATGAGATACAATGCAAAAACCAAAAAGAAGGTAGCTGCCAATTGGTAAAACCAGCCGAAATTTTCTAAAAAGAATGCTAAGGTTACATTCATAACATTGCCTAAATGGGTCGGAAAAATCACTCCCCAAAGGACAAAGATAACGGATAAAATTATAGAAACCCAAAATACCGTAGTTACTTTTTTTCATTTTCGTAGATGCCCTCCTTTGGTGCTAGCTTTTGAATTCCTCCTCCATTTTATGTGAATGATTACTTTTCTATATTTTGGTAAATGTCGCCATTAAGCATAAATAAGAGAACATTTGTGAGACTCTGTATTCAAAAAAGTACCCACTAGCAATCTTAAATAGTGAAGTTGAACAGACCTTAGATAAAATGAAAAGGTGTCTTAAGAGAAAATTCCCTTTAAAGACACCCTCACAACGATTTTTTTATCCCTCTAAATCTCTTTTCCTATAACCAACAAATCCCATCACAGCTAACACCATCGCCAACCCAGTCAAAATCAAAATTGCTCCATAACTCAATTCTTCTACTGGAATTTGCGGAATATGGCCAAATGGGGTTAGATTAGCCAACCACTCTGGAAACTGCAATAATCCTCCTAAGTATACAACAAAGAATGAATAACCAAGGTATAACCAAATAAAGCTAGTAAACCTAGGTAGCAGTCCCACCAGTAACACTACCAAGCCTATCAAAACCCATATTGCAGGTAAATATACCATGGCCGCTCCTAAAAACGTAGATAGGGGAATTGGATCGTCCATCACAGGAACAGATGCGGACCACAGACCAAAGGCAGCCAAGAATTGCATGACAACTGCTGTGACTAAACCAACGACGAGGTAACTCCCCATTAATTTTGTTCTAGAAACAGCTCTAGCTAAAACATGCTCTGTACGATTCTTTTTCTCTTCCCCTTTTAGTTTGAGAATGGTCATGAGCACTGGTGCTGTGGCAAGTAAGGAGATAATCACCATAATTAACGTCATGAATTGTTCCGTTAATGAAAACCCTTCTACTGGGGAGAGCATCTGCTCCATCATTTCAATATCTGCAAAAAAAGCGTCTAAATCCCCAAACACGGACCCATAAGAGACACCTAATACAAACATACCAATCGCCCACGAAATCAAAGCGGTTTTTTGGATCCGAAAAGCTAACCCCATCGGGCTTAAAAGGAGGGCTGATGCATGAGTCCTGCCTTTCCTTGTTGGTAAAAATCCCGCCGTTAAGTCTCTAATACTGTTTAAGTAAAAGGCGAGTCCTATTAACACAGCAGATACACCAAGAGTAAGGAAAATCGGCCACCAGTAGTTATTCACATACACTTCAGCACCTAAAATCCAACCAAGGGGAGACGCCCAGGATAACGCTTCATTACTTACATCTCCAACGGCACGGAGAATATAAGCAAAAATCAAAACGCCCATGGCAAGGCCGATCGTCCCCCTAGAGCTTTCTGACAACTGTGCAAACAAAGCAGTCAGTCCTGCAAAGAAAATTCCAGTTGCACCGAGGGCTGCACCATATAATAAGGATCCATGTAGATCCATGCTTTCAATGCCTAAGGCATATAAACTGAAACCAGTCAATAAAGCTAAGACAATATTTGTTCCTACCAAAACAAGAATTGTTGCCGTTAAACTAGTCAACCTTCCTGTCGGTAATGAACGGATCAACTCAATCCGACCATCTTCCTCATCTTGCCGAGTATGCCTAGTAACTAACAAAATACTCATAATTCCAACGGCCATTGCCGTAAATAACAACATTTGATGTGCCATCATGGCTCCAAATGTGTAATTTGCAAGCCCATAACCTTGCCCCACCATGGCAATCATAGCTGGGTTGTGCATTGTATCAGCAATTGCCTGCCGTTCCGCATCTGAAGCATATAATCCCGTAAACGCTACTGCCACTACTACTGTAATAGCAATAATCGAAATGATCCAAACAGGAATACGAATTCGGTCCCTTCGTAACACAAAACGGGTAAAACTAGCGGTCTTTTTAAAATATTGGTCTAGCATCAGGACGCACCTCCAGCTCCTGCATCAGACGCTTTACTAGTCCCTTCATAATGACGCATGAACAAATCTTCCAAGGTTGGAGGGGCACTTTCCAGTTTCGTTACTCCAAAGGTGCTTATATGCTGGACCACTTTATCTAAGTGCTCCCCATCCACTTGGAATGTATAAGTAGCTCCTTTAGAAACCAATTCATGAACGCCTGCTAGCTTTTCCAAACCTGTAATTGGTCGCTGCGCCTCCACCTGCAAATGAGTTCTCGTTAAATGACGAAGATCTGCTAACGATCCTGACTCAATGATTTTCCCTTCTCGGATGATCGCTACCCTATCACACAGTTTTTCCACTTCTGATAAAATATGGCTCGACAACAGCACACTTTTCCCTTCGCTCTTCACTTCCTGAACGTATTCATGGAAAATTCGTTCCATCAACGGGTCCAACCCAGAGGTGGGCTCATCTAAAATATACAGGTCTGCATCAGAAGAAAATGCAGCAACCAGCGCTACCTTTTGCCGATTTCCTTTGGAATAGGTACGGCATTTCTTGGACGGATCCAAATCAAACCGTTTAATCAGTTCCTCACGACGACTTTTATTGTTGCCACCGCGAAGCTTAACAAATAAATCAATGACTTCTCCTCCCGTAAGGTTCGGCCACAAATTCACATCTCCCGGAACATAAGCTATTCGCTTATGTATTTCTACAGCGTCCTTCCATGCGTCCATACCAAAAACCTTTGCTTCCCCTGCGTCGGCTTTTAAGATTCCAAGTAATACACGAATCGTAGTAGATTTACCAGCACCATTTGGGCCAATAAAGCCGAACACTTCCCCTTTGTTAACTTCGATGTTTACGCCATCCAACGCTGTAAATTTCCCAAACCTTTTTGTAAGATTGCTTGTTTGTAAAACAGTCATCCTCCTATCCCCTCTCCTATTTGTAAAAAAGCTTTTTTAAATCGTCAAGATACTCGTAAAATTCCTCCCATATTGGTCCGTAATCATAGTTGGTTAAATTGATTCCATTGAGACGATGCAAGAGTTCCTTTTCATACCCTTCCATGAACCTGTGGATCATTTTATAGATTCTTTCCACCTCTATATCATCCCTGAACAAGCTCGTGTCAATATTACTGTATATTTTCGAGTAGCCTAACGTCCTAAGTTCCATGTATTGCTTTTCTAATGCTTTGGGTATTTCAAAATCCTTATTTACTAAAATAGCTCCAAGAAAACTGAATACATAAGGATTCCGCTGATGAACTTCCATCTTAAACTTACCAGCGAGCTTATAGCGTTCAAAGAAATCCTGCTCCGTTTCATCGATTTTCCCTAAATACTCCTTCAAAATAAACTCCATACTATATTCCACTAAGTAATCAAACAATTTTTGCTTTGTTTTAAAATAATAAAACAACATTCCTTTTCCAATCCCTGCATCCTTTACGATCCGGTTGGTGGAAGCCTTATCAAAACCGTGCTCCGCAAATTCTTTCATAGCTGCATCAAGAATCTGTCTTTTCTTTTCTTGATCCAGATTATCGAACGTTTCTGAAATAGGTCATCACTCCTTTCGACCATTAGACCACACCGGTCGACTTAAATATATCATCGTAGACCAGACTGGTCAACTAATATTTTCCACAAAAATATAACGTGAAACTAACGCATTTCATGTTAATGAAAGTTATTTCTTACTACATCTTTCATTTACTATATTTCCAAGTGCCACTCATACAAATTAAGTAGTTGTTACAATTTTTCGATTCTCTTCCTTTACACTTACTCAGGGATTTGTCCCCACATCTTTCAGCCTACAAAATTGGATTTTCTTAGATATCGATAGAACAATAGATTCATATTAATAGATACCATTTTTTTTCGTAAAAAATAAAAGGATTTCCCCCGTAATATGACGAAAAGTAAACTGTTAGTTAATCGATTTTTTTACAGAGAAGGGGAAGACATGTGTCAACAGATCAACGACAACAAGAATTTATACCACGTTCAAAAAAGTACAAAAGAAAACAAAGAAGTAACCAGTTCCTTTACTTAGTATTGATAGGTGTTTCTGTTATTCTCATTGGAGCTGCATCTACCTATGCTCTCGGTAATTCGAAGGAAAATGCTGAAGCATCAGTTGAGGATCACACCTCTCTTCTACAAGCAAGGGAGATCAGTACAAAAAGTCCTACAAAGCTACAAGGTAAGGAAACTTCCGAGCTAACCATCATCCATTTGGAAGAAGAAACAAAGGACGAGACTGAGGATAAGGAAGAGTTAATGGAAGAAGAGGTCATTGACCAAGATTACTCTAAGCATGAGGAAATCAAAGAAGTGGTTCCAATCCAGACAACTGAAAAAGAGAAGCAGGACTCGTCTCTAACAAAGCAGCCAGAATTAATTCACTTACCTGAGCTTGTTGTAGATCATGAAGTAAGATTAAAAGAAACGCTCTTTAGTATTACCATGACCTATTTCACATCGAGCAACTATCTGGACAAGATTGCCCAGTTCAACCAAATTGCAAATCCTTCCACAGATATAAAGGCAGGGATGGTGATTAAAATACCTGACCCTGAGATAGTTGCCATACATAGAGTCTCCCATGGGGAAACGTTATACAGCATTACGAGGAACTATTATAATACAACTGAACACCTGATCTCCCTTGCTTTATACAATGAAATAATAGATCCTAAATCAGATGTGAAAGCTGGAATGGATATCACGATTCCTCACCCCCAAAAACTGAGAGATTATGAGCGAAACAATTACGTTATTCATATCAATAAAACTACTAATACCCTTAGTGTTTATAGAAATTCTGAACTGGTTCGTCGCTTTCCCGTAGCTACAGGAAGAGATATTTCCCAAACTCCAGAGGGAATCTTTCAAATTGCCAATAAAGTGGAAAAGCCTTGGTATAATCCAAAGAATATTCCAGGGGGAGCGCCTGAGAATCCCCTAGGCAGTCATTGGCTCGGGTTAAATGTACCAGGTACAAATAATTTCATTTACGGTATCCACGGAACAAACGATCCATCCTCCATCGGAAACTATGTAAGCTTAGGTTGTATCCGTATGCATAATGAAGACGTGCTGTGGATGTACAATACTATTCCACTCAACACATCTGTCTATATTTTTAGAAATTAAACAAAGGCATAGGGCCTGAAACTAGACATTAATTCCCTATCGAAAAATACTTCTTCCTTAAACTAAGAAAAGGATAGTAACCAAGCTCCATCACCTTGGTTACTATCCTTTCTTTGTCATGCAAAATTCCTGCCTTTTCCTGAATCGGTTATTTCAATTAACTCCTCTGGATAGGGATTAAAAAACGTTTGTGAAGCGAGATAAGCATTTTTAAAACGGATAACCCAAGACTGTAACACACCAACAGGACTGCTTAATGGCACAACATTTTGGCGGTACTGCTCAATCAAGCCGAGAAAATACTGTTTTTCATCTTCACTTAATTTTTTTGAAAAATAACCCATAACATGATAAAGAACATTGATGTATGCCGTAAACTTAGGTGCCTCTGCCAACAATTCATAAAGCTTTCCCTCATAGTCATGGTAAAGGGTTTCCGTTTTCCGTTTTTCATGATTAGCGACAATTCGTCCCAGTTCTTTTAGCTTCATCTGATCATAAGCCATAAATAAATACTTGTTTTCCGAATGAAACATTAATAAGTCATTATAGCGGTTGTTCTTTTTTATTTCTTTAAACTTAGCAGTCGTAAATAATTTGACCAAGAAATGCTCTCTAATGGAAAAATTCTTTAATCGCCCTTCATCTTCAATGGCTAGATGGTGAAACTTTTCTTTCACCTTTTCTCCAAAAATGCCACCTTGTTTCCTCAATGTATGAGCTTTTTCTAAACCGGTCATCACTTTTGCATCTGTTACGGCACAGCTAGGAGAACGATTTTTTTAAAATAAAGCCGTCAACATCCTTTAATCCATCTAAAAAAGCAGTTGAAAAAGATTCCATTTTTTCTGTTACATCAGTACCTGTTTCTGGTTGCAAAAGACGTAATCTCTCGTCTGTTTCTACCATTCTTATTGGTTTTCTTGGTGTGCCAAGTCCAATTTCCACTTCTGGACAAACTGGAATATAAGTCACAAACTTACCGAGTTTCTCAATAAATTTATCAGCTATCTTATCTCCATTAAATCGACATGCGTCAAATCCAAGACATTTACTTACTACCACAACAGGTTTCTTCGCTTCATCCATGACTACACCTCTCTTGCTCCGTCTAGCTTTTCGTTAAAGAAACAAAGAACGTATACAGGGTCTTACAAAAAAGTAAAACCATGTATGTTTTGATCAGACTTTTATATTATTTCATAAATTTTTCCCATCATACTTTTCTTATTTAAAAACGGTCATCCTGTCTTCCTGTTGATGCAGCATTCTTCCATGATCGATTTCTTCATGGATAGGTCTTTCTTTTTTATTATGTTTTGCCATGATTAAATTGGACGTAATTCTTGCAGATTCAAAGATGGTTGGTAACCCGCTGCCAGGATGCGTTCCTCCACCGACAAGATACAATCCGTTTAATTCCTTCCATTGATTATGTGGTCTAAGATACATCATTTGGTTTAAATTATGGGCAAGATTAAAGGTTGCTCCTTTGAAAATGTATTTCTCCCTTTCCCAGTCGTGAGGAGTAATTATCTTTTCTTCTTCAATAGAATTCCTTAAATCAGAAATTCCTGTTTTCTTCTCTAATTGTGACCAAACTAAATCACGAAATCCTTCCTTTTCCTTATCCCAGTCAATATTACTACCATTATTAGGTACTGGTGCAAGAATATAAAGGGGACTTTTTCCTTTTGGCGCCAAGGTTGGATCTGTTACAGCCGCGTTTTGTACGTAAATAGATGGATCGTCTGAAAGACTAAATGTTTCCGTTATTTCTTCTACATTCCTTCGGTAATCCTCAGCAAATAAAATGGTATGATGGTCCATCGGTACTTCCCTATCTACCCCGGCATAGATCATGAAGGTAGAGCAGGAATAGTCTTTTTCCTCTAATTTCACGTTAGTATATTTCTTTCGATGCTGATCGCCAACCATACGGGAAATACCATAGGCAAAATCTGCGTTCATGACCACTTCATCTGCCACAATTTTATCACCGCTTTCAAGTTCCACTCCCCTAACTTCCTTCCCTTCCAATATGAGCTTGCTGACTCCAGTATTGAGGTGAATTTCTCCTCCGTTTTCCACAACCACTTTCCCTAAGGCTTCCGTAAGCTTGTTCAAGCCACCTATTGGGTGATAAATACCGTACTCATACTCCATAAAAGATAGGAAACTAAAGGCACCAGGACATTTCCAAGGAGACATTCCTAAATATTTCGATTGGAAGGTAAAAGATAAAAGCAGTCTATCATCATGAAAATAATTAGACAAAACATCATACAAGCTTTTCCCAACGTCCAATGAAGGCAGGGCTTTCAAGCTTTTTAAGCGAAGATAATCAAAAATTGAATCATGCTTCGCTTGTAAAATCGGGAAAAGGCTGTTTAGTTTCTTTCTTGAATCTTTCATAAACCGTTCATACTCACGGCCATAACCTGGAAAGTGGGATTCAACTGTTTCCTTCATTTTTTGTTCATCTCTAGTAGCCTGCATTTGAAAATCGTCAAATGCCACTGTATACATAGGATCGATTTCTTTCATCGTTACATAGTCTTCTAGCTTACGAGCGGAAGCTTCAAAAAGCTCTTCTAAAATATGCGGCATACTAAAAAGGTTGGCCCAATCAAAAGTGTAATCACCTAAAGAAAAGGCTGAAGTACGGCCACCAATATACGGTTTGTTTTCAAATACCGTTACTTTATACCCCTGTGCTGATAACATCATGGCAGAAGCGAGTCCTCCTGGTCCTGCTCCTATGACAACAATTTCTTTCCGTTTCCCCATTTTATTCATCCTCATTTCTGGTTAATTAGTTGACATCCCTTCAAAAATAAACTATACATAAACTATACAAAAATTAAATATAAGTTATACAAAGTATATACACACAAACATAAAAAAAGAAACTAAAATGAATCAAAATTAACCAATGTTTTTTTACATACAAGAAAAAGGGGAGAAATTCATTGATGATCGATAAATATTTATTTTGCTTTTTCATAGTCTGGTATATTTGCGGGGTAATTTTACTTACTTTTCAATTGTTGCCTGATTGGCTGGAGTGGGCAAATATCGTTTTTCTCATTACGTCTGGTTTGTTAGGGATCGCTTTTTTCATAAGAAGTAGTTCTTTGAAAAAGGGGCTTATTGCAGTTGGGGTTATTTTTCTCCTATCTATGGTCATTGAAAGTGTCGGCGTGAAAACAGGCTTGTTTTTTGGTGATTACATTTATGAAACTTCTTTTGGACCTAAAATAGCAGAAGTTCCCATCACCATCGGATTTGCTTGGGTAATGGTTATTGCCACTTCCCATGTCCTTGCAGCACCTGTCGCTGAAAAGTTACCTCGATTAAAAGCCATTAGTTATGCTGCATACGGTGCTTTCGTTGCCACCGCATTAGACTTGATCATTGACCCCGTTGCTTTTGTTGTTAAGGAGTATTGGATTTGGTTAGAGTCTGGGATTTACTACGGAATTCCTGCTTCTAACTTTTATGGGTGGTTTATCTTATCCTTTTGCCTCCATCTATTTCTCTATGCTTTCTTTCACAAAGGTAAGAAATGGACCAATAACAAAAATGTATATTGGAGGAAGAATATGATTCTGTTGTATGGATTAATGACCGGTATGTTCGTTGTCATTGCCTTGGTGAACCAGTTGATTGTTGCCTCTATCCTTTCCATTTTTGCCTTAAGCATCATCTACCTTCTCTATAAAATTCTTGGAGAAAGGAGAACGATTACCCATGATCAGTCAAAAGATCAACAATCCACTATTTGAAAAGGTTTTTTCCACTTACAACACTAGACTTTTAAAAAAACATTTTCATAGTATCTATTTAACAAAAGCATCACAAAAACAACAGGGTCTTGCTATTTATCTCATTAATCACAGTTCATGGTGGGATTCCTTAATCCTTTTTCACTTAAATCAAACTGTTCTCCATACAAAAGCAATTGCCATGATGTCCCAAGATGGTTTATCAAAATTTCCGTTTTTTCAAAAACTTGGTGCCTTCCCTGTGGACCGTTCTTCTCTCCGTTCCATTGCAGTTGCCCTTAATTACGCAAAAGAACAACTAGAGTCAGGTAGCAGTTTGTTTTTATTCCCACAAGGGGATGAATTTCCCCTCGAAAAACGTCCTTTCCGTTTTTTCTCTGGGGCAGCCTATATACACGAAAAACTTCCACATATTCCTGTTGTACCAATTTTGTTTTATCATTCTTTACTGCACCATCAATTACCTGAGTGGTTTATTCATATTGGCAAACCATTGGAATTACAGCCATCAGCTAATCGTAAAGAAAAAACATTAGGGCTAGAAGGGGAGATGGAAATGGAGTTGAACCATTTAAGAAACCTTGTTTTGGAAGAGAAATTCGAAAACTTTAACGTACTTCTTAAAGGAAAAGAAGGGGTCATGTGAAGGACAGGGAAAGTCTAGGAAATCTCTGATACAAGGGGGAGTGAGCATGGAAATCTATCTTTTATTTTTAAGCATCTTCTTAGGATGGGTAATCTTAAATAGTTTTTCAATGAAACGATTGCAAGTTAACTATGAATCACGACAGACAAGGGATAGTGCTTCCCTTGTGTCTATCCTTATCCCCATGAGAAATGAAGAGAAAAATGTGAAAGATCTCATTACATCCATCAAAAGTATCAATTACCCTCACATGGAAGTCTTTATTTTAGATGATCAATCATCAGACAACACCTTTCCCTTATTACAGAAGGAAATTGGCAATGACTCTCGTTTTACGGTCGTGTCAGGGTCCCCCCTGCCTGACGGTTGGGTAGGGAAAGTCTACGCTTGTCATCAATTAGGCAAAAAAGCAAAGGGAGACTATCTTTTCTTTCTTGATGCAGATATTCGCCTTCATCCGGAAGCGTTAACGTCTGCTATGAGATTTGTTAAGCCTAAGACTGGTTTGCTAACGGGATTTCCTCATTTCCCTCCTACTAGTCTCCTTAGCCATCTGCTTGTGCCCATGCAGCATTTCATCGTTCACTTTCATCTGCCAATTATCCTTGCTAACCAGTTGAAATTAACTCCTTTCACCGCTGCCATGGAGCCTTTATGCTGTTTCAAAGGGAAGCCTATGAGAAGATTGGTGGACACGCTTCCGTAAAAAAATCGTTAGTGGAGGATGTACACATTGGCAGAAAAATAAAAGAAGCAGGCTACTACGTTACTCTTGTCAATATAACAAAGGCTGTCACTTGCCATATGTATGAAACCAATAAAGAGGTATGGGAAGGTTTTGCTAAAAACAGTTTTCCAGGTCTCGGAAGGAACATCGTCTTAACGGTGGGGGTTATACTCTTCTATTTCTGTTTCTTTGTGTTCCCTCTTTTTATTTTGGGATACGGAGTAGTCACGAATATGACCCTCCTTTATGTGTTGCCTTTGTTCATGATTAGTTTACTAAAGCTAATTGTAGATTTGGTAACCAACCAAAAGTGGTGGCTCTGTCTCTTCTTTCCCCTTTCTGCATTAGCATTTATTTGTATACTTAGTTATTCAGCATTTTTAAGTTTGACGAATCAAAGATTTACCTGGAAAGGAAGGAGTTACTCATGAAGAGAAAGGAACATGCCGTCATTGTTGGCGGAGGATTAGGAGGGCTCGCTGCAGCCATTACTCTACAAGCAAATGGCTGGCAGACAACTATTCTTGAAAAAAATTTCCATGTAGGAGGGAAACTTCATCAAGTGACGTTGGCAAATAATTATGAATTTGACTTTGGGCCTAATACCATTACAATGCCCCATGTATTTCGCTCTGTCATTGAAGGGGCCAACTGTAACCCTGAAGATTATTTTCAGTTTCAAAAACTAGAATCTCATACGAAAAATGTTTTTCATGATAACAGTTATTTCTACTTTTCATCCAACAAAGAAAGAATGAAAGAAGAATTACTGCGATTGGACCCCTATGCCGCAGATCACTTTGATGACTACTTGTGGGAGGTCAAATCTCTTTACGAACTGAGTGAAAAACATTTTTTTTCATCGGACATTCTCTTCCTGGAAGGATTATTTATCGTTGCCATTAGCAAAAGCCATGACAAATGCGAAACCACTGACAACAATGGATGAACTCCATCAGCAGTTCTTTCGAGACAAGCGAGTACAGAGTGCCTTTAACCGGTATGCTACTTATATTGGCTCCACCCCCTACTTATGTCCCGCAACGTTTGGGTTGATTGGCTATTTAGAACTGGTAGATGGGGTATATTACACGAAGGGAGGGAACAGCCAAATCGCCAAAGGCTTTCAACGATTAGCAGAGGAGTTAGGCGTTGTGATTTTGACAGATTCAGAAGTGGAAAAAATGGAGGTGAAGGATAAGCAAATTACTGGGGTGGTAACGAAAGAAGGGGATCACATTGAAGGCGATGCATTTATATTAAATGGCGACTTACTAACCCAATATCCGAGACTAGTAGCCCCTGAACATCGAGCCTCCTTTACCATGAAAGACGTGGAACCTTCCATATCTGCCTTCGTCATTTTAGCTGCTGTTAATGAACGGTTTGACTTGAATCATCACCAGTTGTTTTTTCCAGAAAATCCAGAGGAAGAATTTCATGCTATTTTTAAGGAACAAAAATTTGGCAGTGATCCTACCATTTATATTTGCACCTCCAGTAAAACAGAGAATAGCCGCTCCCCTAACGGAGATAATCTATTTATTTTAGTCAATGCCCCTCCGTTATCGGCTCATGGAGATGGAGAAGATCACAAAAAAAGAGATTCAAGAGCGAATTTTTAATCAACTACAAAAAAAGGGGTTAAACATTAACAATAATTTAGTAGAAAGCATAACAATTGATCAAAAAATAATTGCCAATCGTTTCAATGCCTTCCGCGGTGCTTTATACGGGATTGCCTCTAATCGAAAAAAAGATACGTTCCTACGCCCCTATAACAAGGCTAAAGACATTAAAAATTTGTTTTTTGCCGGTGGAAGCACTCATCCAGGAGGAGGGTCTCCAATGGTTGTGTTAAGCGGGAGGAACGTAGCCCAACAGATCATTAAAGATTTCGGTTCAACTCCATAGAAAAACACCCCCAGGTATTGGGGGTGTTTCCAGTTAAAATTAGTTATCTCTTACATTCGGGAACCACTCATTGATGGCATGTGTATGCCTTTTATGGCTTTCTGGTTCATTCATTACATTTTCTTTTGTAATTTCAATTTGACGCTCTAATTCTTCAATATCTTCGCCAATTGCCATTAACGCTCTCGTAGCTAGTAAAATAGCTTCTTGAGATCGATCAATGGATCGTGCGAAGGACGCCATAGCTCCGTCTGGGTTATGGAAACCATAGGAGTTCTCCGCTGCTGGCATATCCCAGAACCATTGCCCTTCACGAACTAATGCTTGCACTTCTTTAATTTTTGCTTCGTCTACCCCGCGAGTAATCATACGGTTCACGTAGTAGTGTGCTGTTGCCCCAATGTCTTGGGCACGTAATAGCTGTTCCTTATGACGGTATTGAATGTCATTAACTCGATTTTTTAAATAATCGATTGATTTGTCACCGTGACAAGTTAAGCAAGATTGCTCCATTGTTTCTAAAGGTGAACCCCAACGGTGAGAAGATACTTTCTTTTTACCGTCTCTTCTTTCAAAAGGCATATGGCAATCTGCACAAGATACTGTTTGGTGCGGACCATAACTCCATAATTCATACTCAGGATGTTGTGCCTTCAAAATAGGTGTATTAGAAATCGTAGAAACAAACTCTCCTTGGAAACCGCCATCTCTTGATGCTTGGTACTCGGAATACTCCCATTGGTCTTCAAATGTTAAACCGTAACCCCAAGGTAATGTCGTTTGTAAATTATTTAATGGATCGAAATAATATTCCACATGACATTGTGCACAAACAAGGGAACGCATATCATGTTGAGATACGTTATCAAGGTCATAGCCTAATCTCTCTAATCCATCTGTTAAGTGTGCTGCCGTAATACGTAGTTCCATCGTAACAGGATCATGGCAAGTTGCACATCCTACCGATGCGTGACCCCATTCGGCCACATTACCATTTTCATCTTTTAACATACCTTTATATTCACCGGCAAACTCCTCCAACCAAGGAAGGGCTTCATCATGATAATTAAGCTTATAAGCGCGCTCAGGACCAAACTCCTCGATCATCGCTGGGAAAACAGTTGTTTTACACGACATACAAGCAGATACTGCATTTGGGTTTCCTGTAATACGTCGTACGTTCATTTGATCTTCAAACGCGTAAGTATGGCCTCTTGTTAAATTATATTCAACTGCGAAACCAAAGCCGTTCCAAACGATTGGTAACATCGGTTCGATAGAAGGATCGTTCTTTGGTAAGACCTCATTTTGATTCTCTAAATTATCTAAATAACTTTCCCAATGAAGTGGGAATAAATCTTTAAACGCTAAGTTATTCCATTCCTTTGGATCAAGACCTGTATCCATTTGCTCTTCTTGCGCTTCCGAGCTATTACAGCCTATTAAAACGAGCATTAGTAGGAAGGACAACATGGTTACTAAAAGTGACTTTTTTGTTTTGCTACCCATTTTTTTCATTCCCTTCTTTTATTTATTCGGATCTGCGAAATAAAATTCTTTTGGTTCAAACCAATCTGCCGGTCGGAAGTCGCCGCCTCCATGCGGTACTTGCCGGTGACAATCGATACATGTACCAGTTGCCCTTCATGTGCCGACACATTTTCTACGCTCGGCTCGTGACAGCGAAGACAATTCTCTAAAACTACTTCCGTAGATTCTTCTTTCGCACGTATAACATCTGGAACCTGATTGGACCCTAATGTATTCATGTACATGTGACTCATTCCCGCTTTTGCCTTGAATGTTAGTTTCGATACTGTGTTATCATGTGGCAAATGGCAATCGTTACATTTTAATACAGAATGGTTTGTATTCGAAAACGTCTCATAGGCACGCTCCATAATGTGGCAAGTTGAACAAAACTCTCCTGTATCCGTCGCTTCTAAAGTAGTTGCCGTTCCAGCAAAAAGAGCAATTCCTATAAATGCACCTATTACTGTAAATAACAGGAGTTTCCTATCCAACTTCAGCTTTTTCAGCTTTTCCCCCATAATTCTTTCTCCCCCTCCTTTAAAGAATTAAATCTTCCTGTGAGATTCCCCACACAACATCTGTGATGTATCTCACTACTTATATCATACTTTTACACATTCCCTCACATTGTGATAAATCGCACTTTTTTTTGTGACGGAATTGTGAATTTTCGATCATACTTTTTAAATAAAAATATCTGAAATCCCTTAGTTTACAAGGGGTTACATTACTCCTACTGGTTTTAAAATATGTAAAAAATGTGAAACTAAGCATTTTATATGTTAGACTTCAGCCATATTGGTTTTTCTGGCCAAGAAAAAACTTCTCATGTCAACATTATTTTAATTATGGAAAAACCGGGCCATAATGTTTATACTAAATTTATTACATGTCTACCAGGAGGAAAAACAAAATGTCCGATACACCGAAAAAGAAAATCAGTCTTCAGGATGCTATTAAACAACAATTAGAAAATAAAAAGAACAAAGCAGCTGACGGCAACAAAGGTGGATTTTCAAATCAAACAAAACAGATGAAAAGCCAGCAAAGTAAAAAGACAATGAACACAAGAAGAAAAATGGGTGGTTAAGCCCCAGGAAGATCTTAAAGCATTTTAGCTTTAATGATCTTCTTTTTGTTGTTACTCCCCCTTCAAAAGAATTTTCTTCCATCAATATTAATCCCATATTTGGTAATCCTAAAAAATAATTATTGTAAAAAGACAGTGATTTACAGTAGCCATCATCCTATTCACCTGTCTTTTTTTAGTCTCAATATCATTTGGGAAGGTAAGGGGATGTTTATGTTTGATTTTTGGACAGGGACAGAGGAATTGCCAATATACGGATTCCTCATCCGCTCTGCCATCGTCTATTTGTATGTATTTATACTAGTAAAGCTTCTAGGACAAAGGTCTATGGGAACCATCACACCGATTGACTTTATCTTTGGGGTCATTATTGGTGATATTATTGGTGAACCATTATCTAGCGGTGACCTCCCTCTCGCAGGACCAATGGCCGCCGCTGGTTTCATAGCTGGTATACACCTTTTATTATCATATATTGCATTAAAAACACCTAGATTTAGGCGCATCATTGAGGATGAACCATTGATTCTAATCGAAAAAGGGAAAATTCTACATAATGAGATGGCAAAGGCAAAAGTAACAGTGGAGTCCCTACTAATGGACTTACGGCTACAAGGGGCATCTGATCTATCAGAAATTGATTACGCAGTGTTAGAAGCCAATGGACAAATAAGTGTCATAAAGAAAAGTCAGTATCAATCCTTAACACCGAAAGACATGTTAAAACAGACCCAGCCAAAAGGCTATCCTACGGTCCTTATTGAAGATGGAAACATCATCCATGCCAACTTAAAGAAAGTGGGAGATATGAACTGGTTAACAGAGCAACTCCAAAAATTTGGCATTAAAAAATATACAGATGTCTTTTTACTGACGATGGACGAAGGTGGTCAGTTTTATGTTAGCAAACGTTTCTATAAGTAGGGAAAGAAGCAACTAATATTACAAAGTACGAGGGCGGGCACTACATGTCCTTCCTCCCCATGTTAAATGAATTGCATATTCTAGTGTATACTACCTCCATAACTAGTGAATTTCTGATATACTTTTACAAAAGTCTACATAATCATCGCAGATGACCAACAATGTATTGGAGGTTTCTTCTATGAAAAAAATCATTTTCTTATGTTTTATACTTATTAGTCTAATTGCTTGCAGTTCTAGTTTCGAAGATAAAGAGAAATCACTAGCAAATCCCGAGCCGAAAGTAGCTTCCTTTTTGGAGAAACGGGAGGAAGTTGCAGAAAGAAATATGGATTTTCAATATGTAACCACCATCACAGTCGGTGCCATCGGTGATATTCTTATTCATGATAGGGTTTATGACCGAGCAAAAGTTGAGGAGGGGAAGTATGATTTTTCTCCTTCCTTTCAAGAAGTTGCTGAATTATTACATGGACCTGACTTTCTTATGGCCAACATGGAATCTATGCCAGGGGGAGTTGAACTGGGATTGTCAGGGTTTCCAGCCTTCAACAGTCCTCATGAAATCGTAACAGCCCTGCAAGATGTTGGGGTCCATATGCTCATTGGTGCTAATAACCATACGATTGACAGGGGGTTACGGGCTGTCACAGTGCTTTAGATTTTTATGATAAGGTCGGTATGGACTATGTTGGCGTTTATCGAGATTGGGAAGATCGAGAACAGGATAGGATTGTGGAAATTGGAGATATCTCATGGGAGTCCTTGCATACACATATGGCACAAATGGTATCCCTATCCCTAAGGGACATGAGTATGTGGTTCCATTAATTGATGAGCAGCAAATTCGAAATGATGTGGAACATCTTCGTACCAAAGTAGATGTCTTAATCGTTCACATGCATTGGGGGCCGGAATATGTGCGGGAGCCGAGCAGAGAACAGCGACAGTTGGCTCAGTTGTTGTCTGAACTAGAAGTAGATATTATTTTCGGACACCATCCCCATGTATTACAGCCCATTGATATTTTAAAAAACGAAGAAACAAGTCACGAAACGATTGTTTTTTATTCCTTAGGTAACTTTTTTTCAGGACAATACTTTGATTTTACGGACATTGGTGGTCTTGCGACGGTGGAAATAACAAAAACGGTCGGAAAGAATGGGGCGTTTATTTCTATAGACAAGCCCAAAATTGACCCTACAGTTGTCATACTTGAAGATATTTATAAGATTAAACCGTTAATTTCTACGGACGGCTCCCCCATAACAGGGACTACTTATGAGGAAATGATAGAGCATACGATGTTGTATATAGGTCAAGATTGAAGAACAAAGGCGCAAGCGCCCTGTCTCATCGACGTAGAAAACTGGACTGAGCCGAGTGAGATAAAGGAGAGTCGAAAGGCGTAAGACTTTCGCTCAAGAGTCAACGCTTTAGCGTTGACGCTCCGACTTATCGTAGACGAGGTGAGGGAAGTTTCTCAACGTCGATAGGGCGCTGGAGCTAGACGATAGTCAACATCAGTTATCCACATTTAGATAAAATATAATTTCCTAAACAATTAAAAAGTTCCCACCGGTTTCATACAGGTGGGATCTTCTTTTTCTGTCAAAACTAGTAGATTCGTATCTCCACGGTCAATAATTATTTATTCAACTCTCTTTTTACTAAAAACACGATCAATCCTGTCATTATTACGAGCCAGGCTCCTGCGATCACTAGAGGAACCCAATCTAATTGACCTCCCAACACCCCGTGCATATTTTCCACAATCGCAACACTCGGCAGGAACTGCAAGAGGGTCTTCCACTCAGGCAACTGCTCATAAAAGGATGCAGTTACAAACAGCACCACCATGACGATGGAAGAAACGGCCGCAGAAGATTTGGATGAATCTAAGATCATCCCAATTACTAAACCTACTTGAATGAACAGAATCCCTCCAGCCACCATGAAAGGAAGCAACTTAATGATGTCGAAAGAAACTCCCATATTCAATACATAAACAAACACCTGTGACAAAACAGAAAACAAGAAGATGACTGAACATTTGGCAATGATTACTTCTCCCAACGTTAATGGAGAAACTAGCAGGGCATCTAACGTCTTTTGCTCTTTTTCTTCAATGAATCCTGGTGCAATAATCATCAAACCGACCATAACTTGAGCAAATATTATCCAACTTGGCAGAAGCATCATCTCTACACCAGGTTCATTCATTAAGCCAATGACCATGATGGACATAAACACGGGCAGTACAACAAGCATCCAAAGGGAAGGTTGCTTCAAAAAATCTTGAAACTCATGGGTTACTAGTTTTTTTGTGTAGTGAATTCTCAACTTAACTCACTCCCTGTTAATTTACTAAAAACATCCGCTAACGTTGCTTCCTGTGAATGAACACTGACCAACCGTCCACTAGCAATCATTTCATGGATAAATGCTCCGGTCTCTTCGCTATAAAGAGGAAGTATTTCCTTTTTAATTGATTCACCTTCCTTATACTCCACGATGACATTATCTTCACCAAATTGATCTTTTAAGTTTTGCGGTGTATCTAAGGCAACTAACTTTCCTTTGTGCATAATTCCCACCCTGTCACTTAGCTGATCCGCTTCATGCATATCATGGGTCGTTAAGACAATGGTTGTTCCTTCTTCTTTCAAAACACGGATGTATCGGCGAATTAAATCTGCTGTGTTCGGATCAAGTCCGCTCGTTGGCTCATCAAGAAATAGTATTTTGGGTTTATGTAAGAGTGCTCTTCCGATCAGCACCCGTTGTTTCCAACCCTTTGATAAGGATGCCACCTTCATTCCCGCTCGATCTGTAAGCTGAAGTTTCTCCAACACCGCCTCCACATCCTCATTGGACACATTATATAGTTGAGCAAAGAATTGTAAGTTCGCCTTAATGGTCCATTTTCCATAGAGGTTAGGTAGTTCAAATACGACGCCAATTCGCTCTTGAACTTTTTTTTGTATCCTTTTGTACATTTAACTGATCAATCCAAATTTCTCCTGCCGTTGGCTTTAATAAGCCGATCATCATTCGGCTGGTCGTGGTTTTTCCCGCCCCATTGGGTCCAAGGAACCCAAAGATCTCACCACGGTTAACGGTAAAGCTAACTTCATCAACAGCCTTCGTCTCCTTAAAAACCTTGGAAATATTTCTTACTTCGATCATGTTCTCTCCCCCTCTGCCAGCCTTTTTATTTGACTGGCTTTCGTTATCTTTATCTTTATCATAATCTAATACACATAAAAGCAATACAGCCATAATAATGAATTAGACTACGCAAAAAGGCTGAACTTATGATTCAGCCTTTTGGGGGAACTTCATGAGAATGGTCGTACCACGCCCTGGTTTGCTAATAATATTTAAGATACCATCGGAATCTTCCACCCGTTGACGGATATTTTCCAAGCCGTTCCCCTTTCCATGTTTCTCTTTTACAAACCCTATCCCATCATCTTGAATCGTCACGATCAACTGCTCATGTTGTACATGAATAGAATAGACAACATGTTCGGCTGCCGCATGCTTTTCAATATTGGCTAACGCTTCCTGTGTGACTCGGTAGATCGCCATTTCCACATCTGGCGGTACATACTCTGGTACTTCCAACGTTATTTTCACTTGAATATTCGTCCGCTGGGAAAACAATTCAAACGTTGTTTTGACAGCATCTTTCAGGCCTTGTTCTACTAGTAACGAAGGCTTCAACTCTTCAATCATTGTACGAAGTTCATCTAACGTAGATTTTGCCGTTGCTTCCATATGATTCATAATTGCTGATGCCCGATCAGATGGCTCTTTCCATTCGTTACGGAGGGAATGTAAGGAAAAAACAAGTCCATGTAAGCCTTGGGATACCGTATCGTGCAACTCCCTCCCCATTCGATTCCGTTCTTCAATAATTGCCAACTGTCTTGAGGCTTCCTGTAACTGTTTATTTTTCTCCGACAATTCCTCAAGGAATTTCATTTTCTCGTTTAACGTATCTACCTGAAACCGGTAAATACCATAAACGGCCCCCATCAAAAGTCCAATCCCACTTCCAATAACCACTTCCCGTTGAACGTTCGTGATACCGAAAGTGGCAAGGACAAGAATAACAATCGCCACATTAACGAAAGCCGCTGCAAGAAAACTGACCGCAAGATTTCCCTTCTCATTAGTATAGCCTTTAGCTACTAATCTATTATTAGTGAAATTGGCCACAACTGTCCCCAATACACATAAAAGAGAAATGAAGAATGGCATCCCCAACAACATGTACTTATATACATAAAAATCACCAATGTAAGCGGCAATGATAAAAACAATCCCAAAAATAAATCCGATGATACTAACTTTTTTCACATTTTCCATAGCGGCACCTACACAAGCCCATGCTTCGTTGCCAAGAGGGCGGCTTGCGTTCTAGTCTTCACTTGTAGTTTATGTAGGATATTTGCCACATGGGTTTTGACTGTCTTCTCACTGACAAACAACTTTTCTCCTATTTCTTTATTACCAAGACCTACAGCCAACAGTTTTAACACATCTAGTTCCCGTTGTGTAAGCTCCTCTTGAAACGGTAGTTCCTTCGTTTTTTTCCTAGGTTGTCCAGCCAGAACAGAGAGAGGAATTCCTTTTCCTAAATAGATACCCCCTTCAGCAACTGCTCGTATTGCTGCGGCTAGTTCATCTGGTGGAGCATCCTTCAGGCAGTATCCCCTCGCCCCTGCTGCAATTGCTTTTCTAATATTCTCTTCATTATTAAAGCTTGTCAATACAAGAATTTTCAATTGAGGGTGAAGGGTTAAGATTTTCTCCGTTGCCTGTATCCCACCCATTCCTTTCATATTTAAATCCATTAATATAACATCTGGCTCTTCTGAATTTATGAGAAATTCCAGTACCTCTTCACCACTGGAGCATTCACCAACCCACCGGAAATCTTGTAAACCACTCAGAAATAACTGCACTCCTTGCCGAAAAAATGGATGATCATCTACCATTAACACTCTTAGCTCTTCCTGCATGTTTCACCTACCCCCTTTCTCTTCTTTACTTCTATTTTATAGAAAAATAATTGGATACTTTAGGAAATTATTGAAGTTTTCAAGAATTTTATTGGGTGTGTAACTGATTTTTATGAAATGAAAATGAGCGTTTTCACATATACATGGTGGAAGTATACCAAAGAAAGTGGGGAAAATATCATTGGAAAACGAACGTTTGGAACCATACGAAGCAGCAAAGCAATTTATTGCTGCATATTATCCTTACTGCAACGCTGCATTAGTAGCTGGAAGTGCTGTGAGAGGGGGAGCAACGGCTACTTCCGATTTGGACATTGTTATTTTTGATGCTAGACTCCCAACCAGTACTAGAGAATCAATTTTTTATAATGGGTGGCCGGTGGAAGTTTTTGCCCATAACTTTTCCTCCTATAAACAACTTTTTGAGATAGATTTCGAGCGTGCCATCCCAACTCATCAACAGATGGTGAAGGAAGGCTTGGTTTTAAAAGATAATGGGTTAGTCTACTCCATTAAGCAAGAAGCGAAACAAATCCTCGAAAAGGGACCGATGCCTTGGACGGAAGAGACGATCACAATGAAGCGATATTTTATTTCCGATGCTTTAGACGATTTCATTGGGACGAACAGAAGGGACGAGGGATTGTTCATTGCAAACGCCCTTGGTGAATGGCTCCACGAATTTTTTTTACGGACAAATGGTCAATGGATAGGAGAGTCAAAATGGATTATCCGTGCATTAAAACGCTATGATCCCATTTTTACGGAAGAGTTCGTGGCAGCGTTCGATGCTTATTATAAAGATGGGGAGAAAGACAAAGTTGTTGCTTTAACAGATAAAGTCCTTGCCCCCTTTGGCGGGAGATTATTTCACGGTTTTTCCATGTAAATTATTAAATTCGAGGCTACTTCTGATTAATGGGGGTAGCCTATGGAACGTTCACAAAATCGTCACACTTTCGGCATCCTATCATCAGATGTATCTATTACTATTAAATTATATCTTATTTTTTGGAGTGATGAGGATGCATAAGTTAACGGATGAAATGCTTCTAGAGGTATATACCTTATCAAATGAACTAGGTCTTTCCGAAGAATTTGTGGTCCTAGTTATGGAGGAGCTTCAGCGGAGACAGTTACATCCCAATAACATCGCTTATTAAGTTCACTATATAGAACAAAACAAGCTGGAAACGACTATAAAAAAGACCAACTTTTAGGTTGGTCTTTTCTTAATAAGTTTTATTATTTTCCAGGTAAATTTGGCTTCGTAAATATTGGTACTTCTCCACCTAAAGTTTTCAAGAAAGCAAGGAGATCTTCTTTTTCTTCGTCACTCAAATTAATGTCTCCCATGAACATATGCATGAAAATGGACTTGTTCGGATTGTCATCTCCGCCTCGGTTATAGAATTCAATAACCTCTTCAAGGGTCTCGATACTGCCATCGTGCATATATGGTGCCGTGTGAGTGATTCCATAGAGGCTCGGTGTACGGAACCTACCCATATCATCTTCATCTTCCGTAACACCAAATCTTCCTTGATCCTCTGAATTAAGACCAACATTGTAAAACATATTATCTGACAGATTTTCTCCACCGTGACAAGTAATGCAAAAGGCTTTTCCTGCAAACAAATCTAGTCCACGAATTTCTTGTTCTGAGAGAGCATTCCTGTCTCCCTGTAAAAAGCGATCGTAAGGTGTGTCATTAATGATGATTTGTCGCTGAAAGGCAGCTAGAGCTTTACCTATATTTTCTTCTGTAATTCCATCTTCAAAAGCAGCGTAAAAGAGCTCTTCGTAGCCGTCAATTCCTGCCAGCTTTATGAGAAGTTCATCCAGGGGCATATTCATTTCATGTGGATCCTGAATTGGTCCTAATGCCTGTTCCTCGAGAGATGCTGCTCTTCCATCCCAGAAGAATGAAGTATAGTAAGCGGAATTAATGATTGTCTGAGAGTTTCTAGCTCCATCTTTTCCATCTATTGTTTCAAAAACCGCTCTTCCATCTCCGTAACCAAGCTCTGGGTCATGACAAGTTGCACAACTCACTTCATCGTTCCCTGAAAGACGAGGGTCAAAAAAGAGTACTTGCCCAAGTTCCAACACTTCCGCTGTCATTGGATTATCCTCTGGAATTGGAACCTCCCCCAATGGAACTAAGCCTTCCATAACTAATAAACGTTCCACCATTTGATCTACTTTTAGTGTATCTTGTTGTGTCTGTTCTACCTCTAACGGTTGCTGGATAGGGGTTGTGGCAATACTCTCATTGGATGAACAGCCAATAAAGGTCACCGCAGCTAAAGGTAATAAAAATAAGCCTAAGATTGTTTTCTTCATAGTTGCATTACTCCCTATAAATTTTGACTTACTAAGATTAATAAATTTGTTTCTATTTTTATTATAAAATTTATAGGAAGTGAGTTTTTCGTGATTTTATGAACAATCTGGTACAATTCTTTCCTTTTGGTGTTGTTTTTGAGTGAGGGAGAGGGGAGCTGAGTTTTTTTGATAGTTTGTTTTTCGGTTTAGGTGATTGTAGTGGGCCTTGGGGGGTTATTGATACTGGTATTTGTTTGGTGGTTATTTGACGTGATGGATCTTGGTTTGGTTGTTACCTGCAATTGTGTTGTTTAAACGGAGGTTTGAACATATCAAGAACTCCTACCTCCGTTTATATGCCGTTTAAACGGAGGTTCAACCATATCCAAACCCTCTACCTCCGTTTATTCCCTTTTAAACCGAATTAGCCTCTAAATTCATCTCTCCTCCCGCCCCATCCCACAACAACAAAAAGCCCTCACTAACTCCATTAAAGTTAGTGAGGGCTTAAATAACAACAATCAACAAACTACCTTTACTTCAACGCTGACACTTTTTCTTTTACTTCTCGACGACGGCGATGCAAGATCGGTTCTGTGTAGCCACTTGGTTGCTCGACACCCTTCAACACTAACTCACATGCTGCCTGGAATGCTACCGATCCTTCATAATCCTCAGACATTGCCCTATACTCAGGATCATCTGCGTTTTGCTCATCAACCACCTTCGCCATTCGCTTCAAGGTCTCCATCACATGCTCCTCCGTACAAACTCCGTGGTGGAGCCAATTGGCCATATGTTGGCTGGAAATTCGCAACGTTGCACGATCCTCCATTAAAGCCACATTATTAATATCAGGAACCTTCGAGCAACCGACACCATGCTCTACCCAACGAACCACATACCCTAATATCCCTTGCGCATTATTGTCAAGCTCCTGTTGAATTTCCTCGGCTGTCCAATTTGGATTTTCCGCAACAGGAATTTGCAAAATTTTATCTGTATAGTCTTCATTCAGTTTTCCTAGTAATTCGTTTTGCACTTCCGAAACATCCACTTGATGATAATGAAGGGCATGAAGGGTAGCAGCTGTCGGCGATGGAACCCAAGCCGTATTTGCCCCTGCCTTCAGGTGGCCAATCTTCTGTTTTAACATGGCATCCATCAAATCTGGCATTGCCCACATTCCCTTACCAATTTGGGCATGGCCTTGGAAACCAACACCTAAACCAACGGCAACATTGGAATCCTCGTATGCCTGTAACCACACAGAGGACTTCATATCGTTTTTGCGAATCATAGGTCCCGCTTCCATGGACGTATGCATCTCGTCCCCAGTCCTGTCTAAGAACCCAGTGTTAATGAACACGACCCTGTCCTTCACTTCGCGAATACATGCCTTTAAGTTCAATGATGTACGGCGCTCTTCATCCATGACACCAATTTTCATGGTATGGCGCTCAAGTCCTAGCAAATCTTCTACTTTATTAAAAAGTTCATTGGCAAAAGCTACTTCCTTCGAGCCGTGCATCTTTGGTTTAACAATATAAATCGATCCTTCTCGGGAGTTACGGAATCTACTGTTCCCTAATAGGTCATGCTTTCCTAATAACCCTGTTATTACCGTATCCATAATGCCCTCTGGGATTTCTTGTCCATCGGCTGTTAACACCGCATCCGTTGTCATTAGATGCCCCACATTTCGAACAAAAATAAGGGAACGCCCAGGCAACACAAGCTCTTCTCCTCCAACGGCATCCGTAAACACACGGTCTTCACTCAATCTTCTCGTGACAGCTTTTCCACCCTTATGAAAGGTTTCTGTCAAATCACCTTTCATAAGGCCTAGCAAATTTTTATATACGAGAACTTTGTCTTCTGCGTCAACGGCCGTAACAGAATCCTCACAATCCATGATTGTCGTTAATGCAGACTCTACTAAAATATCTTTCACACCAGCACCATCTGTTTTGCCGATTGGATGATTACGGTCTACCTCCACAACTACATGAAGGCCATTATTGTTCAGTAAAAAACCAGCTGGAGCTTCCCCATCTCCCGAATAACCAACTAGTTGATCTGAATCTGCAAGGGTTGCCGTCTCACCTCCTGCTAAAGAAACATGAAGTTCCCCATTGCTGACAGAGTAAGCCGTTGCATTTTTATGGGAGCCGTTTGTAAGTGGGAAGTTTGTATCTAAAAATTCTCTAGCAAAACTAATGACTTTTTCCCCACGGCGAGGGTTGTAGCCTTTACCTTGCTCTGCTCCATCATCTTCGCTAATAGCATCTGTTCCGTACAAAGCATCGTACAAACTACCCCAACGAGCATTGGCAGCATTTAATGCATAGCGCGCATTATTTACAGGAACAACCAACTGAGGTCCTGCAACAGACGCCACTTCCCTATCCACATTTTCCGTTGTCACTTCGTAGTCAGGTACCTGCCCCTCCAAATAACCAATCTTCGCTAAAAATTCCTTATACTCTTCAAAGGTAGCTTCACGATTCTCCTTATGCCAAACATTCAAAGCCTCTTGAAATTCCTCCCGTTTCTGTAAGAGCTCTTTGTTCCGTGGCATGAGCTCTTGTACAATAGTACTGAAACCTGTCCAGAACTGTTCTTCTCCTACCCCACTCTCTGGCAAAGCTTTCTCATTAATAAAGTCGTATAAAACTTTGGATACCTGCAGTTCGCCTGTTTTCACATATTGATTCAATTTTCTCCGCTCCTTACTATAAATTATTCATCTAAAGACTGTTCCTTTTCTTATATCCATTTTATAATAAAACCTAACATGTGCTTAATACATATTTCGAATGAACAATATTCTTTTTAGTTATAGGAGGGATAAAATGGATATACGGCAGTTACAGTATTTTTCAGAGGTAGCTAGACAACTAAGCTTTACAAAAGCCTCAGCAACATTACATGTGTCCCAGCCTTCCTTAAGTAAAACGGTCAAAAATCTCGAAAGTGAATTAAGGTGTTTCCTTGTTTTATCGTTCGTCAAAAAAACTAGAACTTACAGATGCTGGGAAAGCAGTTCTCACCAATACAAAACAAGTATTAGAAGCGTTCGACAATTTAACATCTGAACTCTCTGATTTAATGGAATTGAAAAAGGGGGAAATTAAAATCGGCCTACCTCCCATCGTTGGCGCTGCTTTCTTCCCTAAGCTTATTAGCAATTACAAGGAGGCGCACCCCCATATCAACATTACCTTAACGGAAGTTGGCTCTAAGGTTATAAAAGAAGGTGTAGAGGATGGCACCTTAGATATTGGCATCATTTGTAATGTACCAATTCATCATGAAAGCTTTGAAATTATTGAATTTACGAAGGATCCGTTAATGCTCCTTACCCATAAGGACAATCCTTTATCTCAGAAGGAATCTGTGCTATTAGAAGAGGTTGCCAATGAGTCCTTCATTATGTATCGCCATGATTTTTCGTTACACGACCGTATACAAGAAGAATTTAGGAAAAGAAATTTCCAGCCACATGTGGTTTGTGAAAGCTCCCAAAGGGATTTTATGATTGAAATGGTGAAGATGAAATTCGGGGTTGCTCTACTTCCCAGTAAGATTGCCTTGGAAATGAATCAACCAGAAATTAGTGCCATTACCCTTGAAGATTGCTTTATTCCCTTAGAGTTAGGAGTTATATGGAAAAAAAAATAAATACCAACCTTTTGCAGTAAAGGAGTTTATTAACGCGGCGAAAAGAGTTTGCCGCAAACTAAAATTTTTTTATATACCATTTTTCAAAATCCAAGGAGTTTTTCGAAAAAATAGACACCCGCACAGTCAAATAGGTCCTTTTCCCATAGCCTATAGTGAGAAGAGGGCTATCCCCCACATTTTACGGCCCCTTTCAACTAAAAAAGGAGGGACGAGAAAATGTCACACAGAACACAAAGAGATACGGTATTTAGTGGTTTTGCTTTTGTATTAGTGGTGTTTATACTCCTAGTAATTATCGGTGCTGTAACTGTCGGCGGCGGTTATGGATACTTCTAAAAATTGAAGTTCAGGAGACTGGAACCTTCTCCATTAGGGTCTGTGGTCTGCATAACAGAACAGAAAAAAGCCTAATTTCAATGTAATAGGTAATTGCACAAACACAATATTACTTTCAGCATAGGTTAGATAGTAAAGGGAGGGCCAATTGGCTTCCCTTTGTGATGGCAAATTTCAAAGGAGGTTGAAAAGAATGCATTTCGCAGGTGGTTTCGCGCTAGTGCTAGTGCTGTTCATCCTCTTAGTAATTATTGGCGCTGCTGGAATCGGTTATGGCATTTAGTCTAAATAGAACATTAAAAGGTGTGTATCTTGGTCTGGGACCAAAGGACACACCTTTTTTATTAGGCTCTGTTAGTGGATAGTGTTGATTTTTCTATATACGTTGATTTTGCGAAAGGAGCGAGACTCCTGCGGGAAAAGCAACAGCTGAAGACCCCGCAGGGACGAGGAGGCTGAAGCGTTGCCCGCGGAAAGCGAGCTCCTGTAGCAAAAATCAACAACAAGGACTAACAGAGCCTTTTATTAAAGTCTAAATATATATTAATTTGTTGCCACTGACATAAATCTTCATGTTCCATAGGTCTGAAACCTCATTTTTTCCTTGTCCATAGGAAAAGGGCGTTTACACTAATAACATTAACCAAGAGACAGAATAGGATAATTTTAGAGGGTGTGGTGCAATTGGCAAAATCCTACAACGAACAGCAAATACTGGAAACAGTCAGAGTAATCCACCGAAACCTTGCCCTTATAGTTGCCATCTTATTACTCACTGGACAACTTTCCATCGTGGGAGTTTTTGTTTCACCAAGGGGGTTTCGATTTACATTAGCAGGTCCAATTACTGGATTAGGGAGAATTCAGAGTAAAACAGGAAATGTTGCTGTCAATTTAATTATCAGTTTTTTAAATATAATTATTGCTAAGCTATTAATCTTAGATCAATTTAACGTGTCAGGAAGCGTTTTGACACCTGACGGATTCACTATAAATGTTGGGGGTCCTATCATGGGTCTCAGTAGAGTTACAGCGAGAATACCTGATTTTAATAACTACTTAGATAACTTTGATAAACTAGTCTGTAAATTTTTTGGCTTCGACCCTCATGTGGTGAAAAAGTATAGAAAGAGGTGATTTCCATGCCTTTAACTAATATTCCTGCAGTGAAAACAGGTAAAATACCAGCATTTTTTATTGGTATTTCCGTCATAATTTTTATCTACTTCTTTACAGAATTTAAAGACGAAGATTAAGAATTATAGTTTTAACCAAATAAATCTGCGCACAGCAAAACAGTAAAGAAACGAATCCTTTACTGTTTTTTTATATTGTAAATCTAACCTCTCCCCCTAAAACAAATATGGGAAAGAAAAGCTGACGATAAAATAAACAACAGCGCCAATTAGAAATGGATTTAAGGAGAGCTTTGGCTTTTCATTTTCATGAACATAGTGCCCCCCTGATTGAGCAATGCTCGCTGCCGTAGAGGCTTTGGAATAGCCGTCTCCTGAGCTAGAAAAGAAAAAGGAGATGATCATACCAGCCGCCCCCACAAAAAAAGAAGCTTCTGTCCAATGCATCGTAGTATAATAACCAACTGCCAGCGTAATGCCTAATATACTAAGAAAACTGATAAACATATAGAAAATAAATTTTTTCAATGAATGGACACGTCCTTTCCATAAAATAATATCTTCTATTCGTTGTACGATTAAAGAAAGTAAAAAGTTTCAAAATGCCATTCAATTCCCTGTCTCATCGAAAATTCACTTAACTGTAAATCTTTTGTACATAAATTGTAACAATTATAAACTGCACGCACCATTAACATCTTTATAATAAAGTTAAAGTTATATTTATAGTAAGTGTAACAAAAATAATACGAAGTGCGGTGATGAATAATGCATGGTAAGCATCCACATGGCGGAGGACACCAGGGAGGACATCCTCATGGCAACGGACATCCAGGAGGACACCCAGGGGGCCATCCAGGTCAAAGCGTGATAGATTATGATAAAGATCCTTTATAGTTATTTGGGAAGTAACGAGAGCTTGTGAATTGAAATGTGTCCATTGTCGGGCAGACGCTCAATTTAAACCACACCCAAATGAATTAACTCATGAAGAGGGTATTAAATTAATTGATGAAATTTATGAAATGAACAACCCGATGCTTGTTTTTACAGGCGGAGACTGTATGCTGAGGGAAGATTTATATGCTTTATCTGAATACGCTGTAAAAAAAGGTATGCGCGTATCCATGACTCCAAGTGCTACAGATAATGTAACAAAGGAAAAGATGCAACAAGCGAAAGACGTTGGTTTATCCCGTTGGGGTATCAGCTTAGACGGTCCGACACCGGAAATTCATGATCACTTCCGGGGAACGACAGGTTCCTTTGACTTAACTGTAGAAAAAATTAAGTACTTAAATGAATTAAATATGCCTTTACAGATCAACACCGTAATTAGCCGCTACAACTATGATAGCTTAGAGCAAATGGCGGAGCTCGTTGGTGAACTGAAAGCGGTAATGTGGTATATTTTCTTACTTGTACCAACAGGTCGTGGACAAATTGACGACTGTTTGACACCTGCTGAGCATGAGAAAGTGTTCCGCTGGTTATACGAGCTTGGAAAGACGGCTCCATATGATATTAAAACAACGGCAGCACAGCATTACCGCCGTGTGGTAATCCAGCAAAAGGCTCGGGAAAATGTTATTAACAAAGGGGAAATTCGTTACGAAGATTCCATAAATGACACAGCTTATCTCATCGACGGATTAAAGCGTGCTCCTAAAGGGGTAAACGACGGGAACGGTTTTATCTTCGTTTCCCACACAGGTGACGTTATGCCAAGTGGATTATTGCCTATTGTTGTAGGAAACGTCCGGGAAAAAGCCCTAGCAGAAATTTACCGGGAATCTCCAGTATTAAAAGAGATTCGTAACCCTGACCTTTATAAAGGGAAATGTGGTGTCTGTGAATTCCGTTATATTTGCGGAGGGTCAAGATCAAGAACGTATGCAATGACAGGGGATTACTTGGAAAGTGAACCATTCTGTGTCTATATTCCAGAAGCAATGCGGAAAAAGGATTCCGCAACTGTATAGTAAGAAGTATTCTAGGGTGTGCCAACGACTGGCAGACCCTTTGATTTTTCTTTGTCCTGTCTTTGCCCCAAAACCACTGCAACTGCTCAATTTGTCATCCAATTTATCTTCTACTCTTTTATTTATCTATACAGGCATTGCTAATTTTTCATATATTATCCTATCTCTAATAGAAAGGAGGTTATGAGAAATGAGTAAACCTCATCATAGACCAGCAAATGTCTTCCCATTTGTAATAGTAATCTTTGTATTACTAGTCATCATTGGTGCGTGCTGCTGGCATCGATACTAGAAATTGGACACGCCGTATCCAATGTGACACTACTTGATTCCTCCTTTAAAGAGGCTGTTTCAGATAGGTAGGTATCCTATTTGAAGCAGCCTTTCCTAGCTTGAAATAGGCTAGCATTAAATCAATATTCTTCATCCTTTGTAAAAATGTAAAAAATGGGTTACCCAATTTCGGTAACACATAATTAGATTAACTATACGAAAATTTATTTTTAACATAACATGTACTATTCCTCTAATAAGAGGTTTATTAGTCGCTTGGCCTTCTCACCCAGACAACGTCTTCATCATAGAAGAATTTAAATCGGGTAATTCTTCTCATCATCCTTTCCCTTTATTGGGGCTTTTAAAAAAGTTTAGATGAAGACAGGCTCAAGCGCAGCTTCCCTCCCAAGAGGCTGGAAACCCCAAATTTGCATATGCATTTGGGGTTTCTACATTCATCATAATCTGACCAGAATAACGACCTGTTCATTTCCATTTATTAAGTAGCTTTTCCCCTTCTTTCGTCAAAAACACTTTACCGCTTTTCTTACCCTTCATTAGTTGATCTGCCGTTTGAGCCTTTTCTATACCCTTTTTCCTTTTTAAGATCTTTCGCTTAATGAATTTCATTCTTATTAAAGCCTCCCTCTCCAATTAACTAATAAACAACTGACTTCATAATATTCTATTCTTATAAAACAGATTGCATGATTGTGGCAAGAAAGATACATATTTTCTCTAAACTGTTACCAAATAACATACCTCACTGCACCATTTCGCCTTTCCTATCATAAGTTGTACTATCCCTAACAGAAAGGAGGGGATTGGGGCATGAGTTATTGTCACCCAACTGGAGGTTTTGCAGGGGGATTTGCGTTAGTATTAGTCCTATTCATCCTGCTCGTAATTATTGGAGCAGCTGTTTGGACTTGGTAATTCCGCTGTGAACCTTAATGCCTATCACAGGCAGAAGAAAAATGGATGCCGCCACTATTGGCAGCATCCATTTTTAATGTAATTCTGTATATAATTTTCGTAATACAAGGACTGTGTCAATGGGACATTCTTCCGCATCTCTGCCATATTGCCATGCCCATACGTTGGCTCTACAGGTTGGTGTAGCAGGACTAAACGTTGGATACGCCTGTTTCGAAGAAACACCTACCTCAGGCTCTGCGCTCCACAGTACCGCCTGCTCTCTCACTAGCTTGCTCCGCCTAACAGCTTCGCAATAAGCTTCGTTAAATGGCCCTTCCACCGGATCATGATATATTCCAGGGCGATATGGGCTATTGTAAAACCTCTCTATCCACGCAATTATCCAATCGGCGTCTACTTCAAAAAAACGCTCCACATTGGCAAAAATAAAGACCCCTTCTCGAATCCCAAGGCGCTGTGCATTATAGATAGCATTTTGAGCAGCTACTCTACCAGCCGCCCTGCCCACAGCCCTGCGGAAGTTATTATAAATGGGCATCACTTTTATGCCCCTGTCTTTTAAGAAAGCAATTTCCTCTCTCGTTAAGCCTTCACTCACATTTTCAATTGTATTTAAGTATCTGCCCCACAAATCTGGACGACCAAAATTGTTAACGACACAATTAAATAAGTCCTGGTTTACAGCTGCAGCAGAATCGACACCCCAAATCACATTTGGCAACCTACCCATCCCCTTTCTATTATCCATTTATATATGTATGATAATTGACCAGTCCGTGTGTTTTTTCCATTTAGACAAAAAGTGATTGTTTCACATCCTATACGTACCTTCATAATTTATTCTGTAGGAAGAAAAGGAGAGAGTACGATGGAGAAATATAAGGCAAGTGTTGTTTTATCTGCCTATAACGCAATGGAAAGGCTTCAATTAACATTAGCTGCCTATCAATATCAAACCTTCCCTAAGGATATGTTTGAAGTTATTATTGTGGATGATGGCTCCACGGATAACACATGTGAAATGGTCTCAAAGTTAGATACCTCTTACCCGCTAAAATACATTCGTCTAAAAGAAAATAATGGGAGGGCTACCGCTCGTAACCGTGGCATTGAAGCTGCTTCAGGGGAAATAATTATTCTCAGTGACAGTGACATGCTGCCAGAACAGGAGTTTATTACAAAACATGTATCACATCATGAGAAAATCCATAATACGTTTTTATGCGGATCCTTTTGGAATGAAATTTATACACAAGAGTTTGAAGGACTGAAAAAGAAAAGGGTTCGCAAGGCCAAAAATAAAAAATCGGTTACTATGGTGTTACCTTCTTTGTCACCTCATAAGAAGTTGGAACTATTATATGTGGAAAACAATATCTTTGAATACACTGCAAAAAAAAGATTTAGTGACTATTACGAGAACTTCCCGAAAAAGTTTGGGTCAAACCTTCAAAATTTTTTATTCCCTTGGCTCTACTTTATTGTTATGAATGTATCCGTTAAAAAGGAACATTTAACAGCTGAAGGTTTGTTTGATGAAAACTTTACTGGGTGGGGGGCGGAAGATGAAGAAATGGGGTATCGACTTTATCACTCAGGCATTCGAGGTTACGTGGATATAAATATAAAAAACTACCATCAAGAGCACTCCCGCACAAAAAAACGGGAAAAAGTTGAAAGCTATTTTAATAAATTGTATTTTCTACGAAAACACCCAAATCTTGACGCTATTTTATGCTATTTACCTATCCCTATGAACCGAGAGGACAAGAATTTGGCATTACAGGAATATCATCGATTACGGTCATTAGGTAGTTTGTCAAATCAGTTTGAGAAGGAGCTTATCCATTTGTTTTTTCAGGAATTCCAGGGTGGGAACGTGACTTTATCAAAGACGTTCATTAAAGAATATAATCAAATAAAGAGGTTGGATATTGCCCCAACCCTTTGTAAAAGTATGAAAAGCGCACTACAAAAAGTAAAATATACCCACTAAAAGAATGAAATAGAGGAGACAAAAATATCTTTCCAGACATGTCTCCTCTTACAATTTTATTAAATGAGTATCCCACTAGCTCAGAATCATTATAACTGCTTCAAAATGGTGGCGTGTTGATGAGATACATAAATAAAGACCTTATTCTGAACAAAAGGGATACCAATATTTTTTATTAGTTTGATCTCCCTACACCAACGTACCGTAAGCCTTCTTTTATTAATTGATCCGGCTCGTATAGATTCCTGCCATCTAAAACCAATTCACCATTCATAAGGCTTTTTACCCTTTTCCAATCCACTGCTTTAAATTCATCCCATTCTGTAGCAACAATTAAAATGTCTGCCCCCTCCACAGCCTCGTACATGTCTGTACAATTAACAACGTTTTCTTCACTAGAGGTAACCATCGGGTCAAAGGCATGGATATTTTTAAAACCTTTTCTCGACAACTTATCTATAATCGCTAGTGCAGGAGACAATCTAGTATCGTCTGTATTAGGTTTAAAAGTAAGACCCCAAACTGCAATTCTTGCTTTTTCCGAGATTAATTTTCCACGAATTTTTTCCAATAGTTTCTCCACATATATATCCACCTGGGTCTCATTCACCCTCATGGTTGCTTCTAACAATGGTACATCCACCTGCTTGGATACGGCAGAATAATGTAACGAGCTAACATCTTTTGGAAAACAAGACCCCCCATAACCTAGTCCAGCTCGTAAAAATTGCGAACCAATTCGCGGGTCTGTACCGATCCCTTCCGCCACATCCGCCACATTCACTCCATAAGCATCACAAATTCTTGCCATTTCATTCATAAAGGAAATTTTCGTAGCTAAGAATGCGTTTGATGCATATTTAATCAATTCTGCTCCTGTTGGAGTAGTTATGATATGTTTTCCAGGCAAACCTTTATACATTTTTTTTTATTGCTTCCACTGCTGTTTTTTGAGTGAGAACCGATGACTATTTTATCTGGGTACAATAAATCTTGAATGGCTGTCCCTTCTTTTAAAAACTCAGGATTAGAGACCACATCAAATAAGTGAGGATTTACTCCCTTTTTTAATAATGTGTCATTTATCCACTCATTTGTTCCAGGGGGAACCGTGCTTTTTGTAACAATAATTTTATAGGAAATTAAACTATCTCCTATCGTATCTACCACCCCTTTTATATAAGAAAGGTCAGCACTACCGTCCTCTTTCGGCGGTGTACCTACCGCTATTAAAATAATGTCGTTCTTCATGATACAAGCCTCTACCTCTGTAGAAAAAGATAACCTGCCTGCCTTCACATTTGAAGCAATATATTTATCTAGTTCTGGCTCATAGATGGGAACTGCACCATTATTCAACATATCAATTTTGTTCTTATTAATATCTACACAATTAACCTCATGTCCTAAGTCTGCAAGTATGGCACTGGTAGTAAGGCCTACATAACCTGATCCAATCACACAAATTTTCATAAATGACTTCTCCTTTTGTAAAATGAAATGTCTGCTATAATACACTATTTTTCAAAGGAGCGAAGGTGCAAGCGAATCCACTAATCTATTTAAAATGAGAAGTCTACCTATTTTAAAGTGGACAAGTTACAGCTTGGTTTTATGGGAATACACTACCTTTAGGAGAGTCAAAGAAAGGAGTTGTTAATGTGGTAAAAAAAGCAGTAATACCTGCTGCCGGCTACGGGACAAGGCAACTACCCATAACCAAGGTAGTTCCAAAAGAAATGTTTCCCATTGTTGGGAGACCAGCCATTGATTATATTATTGAAGAAGCAGTCGATGCAGGTATTGAAGAGATCTTAATTATTTTTTCCCGTTCAAAAAATATGATCATGGATTATTATGACCGCTCTCTTGAATTAGAAGCATTCCTTGAACAGGCAAACAAAGCCCATTTATTATCTAAAACAAAGCTTCCAAACATTCATATACAATTTACAAGGCAACCGTATGCAAATGGATTAGGTGATGCCGTAAAACTGGCGAAATATTTCGCCGGAAACGATGCCTTTGCTGTAATGCTTCCAGATGAAATTATTTTAAACAAACAGACACCTCCCCTAAAACAATTAATGGATGTCCATAAGAACTACAAAGGAAACGTGCTGGCTCTAAAACAGGAATCGGAAAGTGAACTGAAAAACTATGGTGTCATTCGTGGGAGGAAAATGGACAAAGGTTTATATGAACTGTTAGATATAGTCGAAAAACCTAAGGAAAATCCACCAAGTAATTTAGCTGTCGTAGGGAGATATATCTTTGAAAACAATATCTTTAGTTATTTAGAAAAGCAGAAAGCCGGTGTTAATGGAGAAGTTCAGTTAACAGACGCCATAAAAGAAATGATAATAGACGGAAGAATAGGCTATGGGATAGAAGTAGAAGGTGAACGTTTTGACATTGGTAAGGATGGAGACTATTTACGAATTCAAAATGAACTTTCCTAATAACAGTTAAGAAATAAACTCCCAAAAATAAACTATACCAAAATATAGACTGTATTGTTATTTTCTTCTTTCCTACTTCTTATTGTACCAATTCCTCATGAATTGGTACTTTTTTAATTAGCGGAAAATGTGTCCATGCCGTGTCAAACCACCAATAACCCCATAGGTTAATAGAGATAAACTAATTAAGCGGATTACGACTACATTACGATGGATATTATATGTTTCGTTTACAGGAGTGAGTTACTTGAAAATAATCTACTTGATACACCAGTTTCTTCCTGAACATTATCAAGGGACGGAAAAATTTATTCTAAATACAGCCACGTATATGCAAAAATTAGGGCATGAAGTGAAAGTTATCACTATGAGCTCTTATTCTGATTCGGATTATAATAAAAGATATAAAAACATCTTATGGAAAGAGTTTATCTACAATGATATCCCAATTCTCGCCCTTAAAAGGAAAGAAAAAAATTGGCAGCATTTTTCAAACGATACAAATATGGAAAAATTTGCCGAAAGGGTTTTCAATAAAGAAAAACCAGATGTCCTTCACATTGCACATACCATGAGAGTAGTAGAATTTGCCATCGTTGCAATGAAATATAGTATCCCTTATGTCATGACTCTTACGGACTTTTATTTAATGTGCCCCCGCTCCATTCTAGTTAATACTAATGGTAATTTATGCTACGGACCAGATAAAGGAAAAAACTGTAAAGAACAATGCCCAGTTTTCAGTAAAAAGGAGATAGCGAAACGTTATTGGCTAGGAAAAAAAATTTTATACTATGCAAAGCAGGTGGTCGCACCCTCCGACTTCTTAGCTAATTTATTTCGAAAAGAATTCCCCCACTTAAACATTCGGGTCATTCATTATGGTGTCGATACTTCCTACATTCGAACAAATACAAAGAAGTATCAACAAGGGGATCAACTGACTTTTTGTTACGCCGGTAGCATTGAGTACCATAAAGGTGTCGATCTACTTATTAAGGCATTCTCTAAGATCAATTCCGAACGTGCAGTTTTAAAACTTTACGGCAAAGGAAACAAACAAATCATTCATGAGGCTAAGAAACATAAAAACATTCAGTATTGCGGAGTTTATAATGAACATCAATTAGGCGAAATTTTTTCTAATGTGGATCTATTAGTAGTCACATCCATTTGGCATGAAAACCGCCCACAAGTAATTAATGAAGCACTTGCTTCCCACCTCCCCGTATTAGCATCAGATATGGCAGGAATTACAGAACAAATCAAACACGGAGAAAAATGGCTTTACCTTTCGAACTGGGGATGAACACCATCTCCGAAAAAAAATGAATAAAATCATTTACAAACCTGAAAAATTGAATCGAATTAAGGAGGCAATAAAAAAATCCAAAATAATGACTGCAGAAGACGAGGTATTATCCTATGAAAAACTATATAAAGAAGTTTTAAAATGGGGTTATTGAGGTCTCATAAACGACTAATAAACAATGCAATTTATTCCAGCTCCTTTTGAAGGGTGACCCAAAGTGGTGCAGTACCATTTTGGGGATACCCTTATTAGATTTTACTTTTTTAAACCTTCTTTTAGTTATATGAGGTTAATAATCCAGTGCATCAACTAGCTTTTGTATCCATTTGGATGTTTTGAAAACCAGTTCCAGGATGTTTCAATCATGTCAGTTAAAGAAAATTTCGGTTTCCAGCCCAACTCTCGAGTAATTTTATCCCCGTTAGCGATAAGCCTTGGAGGGTCACCTTCCCGCCTACTTTCATAGCGAATGTTTGCCTTATTCCCAGTCACCTTTTCACATTCTTTAATTACTTCTTTAATGGAATATCCCCTCTCATTACCAATATTATAGACTTCATTCTTTCTTTTCTTTTGTAAAAGTTCTTCCAATGCCAAGACATGGGCATCAATCAAATCTACCACATGAATATAGTCCCTTATACACGTCCCATCCTTTGTAGGGTAATCATTTCCAAAAACTGTGATTTTACCTTTTTTTATTCTGGAGATGAAACAGTATATTAGGTATCAAATGAGTTTCTGGATCATGGTCTTCTCCTATTTTCCCATCGGGGCTTGCCCCTGCCACATTGAAGTAACGCAAGATGATAAAATCTAACCCGTTGATTTTAGATAAGTCTTTTATGATTTGTTCAACCATCCATTTTGAATGACCGTATGGGTTAATTGGAGAGGGGGGTGTAATTTCAGAAATATTGTTCTCACTGGGGACACCATATACTGCACATGTGGAAGAGAAGATCAACTTTTTCACTCTATGCTCTTCCATGGCTTTCAATAAAGAAATTGAGCCTACTACATTATTTTCATAGTATTTTAGAGGTTTCTCAACAGATTCACCAACATAACAATTAGCAGCAAAATGAACAACACTCTCTATAGGATATCTTGTCAGAACTTTATTTAGAAAACGAACATCTCGAATATCCCCCTCTTCAAATAATGCCCTTTCGTCTACTGCCTCCTTATGTCCTGTCGATAAATTATCCACAACTACCACTTCATTTTCTTTATCTAGTAGTGCTTTCACACCATGACTTCCAATGTAACCTGCTCCCCCAGTTACTAAAATCATTAGCCATTCCACTCCCTTTATATCAAAATTTACCTTATCTTATTCAATGAAAATGATTCTAGTGAAGGCAGAGTGAGTATGACTATCGCCGTGACCATCTTATTAATTGTCCATACCATAACATTAAAGTAACCATTGATAAGGAGGCAGCTATGTTTATTTCAGTTGTTATGGCCGTATATAACGGAGAAAAATACCTAAAGGAAGCAATAACAAGTATTCTATCCCAAACGTATCATGAATTTGAATTGATCATTGTCAACGACGCATCCTTTGATAAAACAAGGAGGATACTTGAAAAAATAAGAAATGAACGAGTAAGGGTTTTTCATTTACCAGAAAACAAAGGTGCCGCATATGCTTTAAATTACGGAGTGGATCATGCTAAAGGGGATTGGGTTGCCATACATGATGCAGATGATTGCAGTTACCCAGAAAGACTTGAAGAACAAGTAAGGTATATCAAAAACGCTGATAAAGGTCTTGTTGCAGTTGGTTCATTCATAGAATGTATGGACGAATACGGTAAACCAAAGCGGGACATTGAAAGGAGTAGAAACTCTTTACAGCGGCATGAAGAAATAACCTCCACCTTCTATACAGGATGTCCCCTTACACACGGAACGATGATGTTTTCAAAGAAAGTCTTTTATCAAGCTGGTAAATACAATACTCAATATCAAATTGCGTATGATTATGACTTGTGGGTTCGTTTAATGGACTTTGGTCGTATTGAAAACGTTCCAAAGGTATTATATCGATACCGTCGATATAATCATTCACTTTCTGAAAATAGTGGAAAGGAAACTTCAGAAGAATTATTTTCATCCTTCTCAAGATTTTTACGAAAGAACAATTTCCCCAACCATTCCTCTTTACCTTCCTTTGCTGTCATTGGCACAAAAGAAAACACGACGAGTTTCCGTAACTCTACAAGGAAACACATAAATGTAAAAAAAACGTTGATGCTCCATGACAAGAATGTCATGAATATGGTTAAGAGGATGCTTAATAAAGGGAAAATTGATGGCATTGTGATTCTATATAATGACAGGCGAACGAAAAAGCTTTTTAAACAAAAAATAAATGATTGGAAAAAGACTGAAAAAGTAAACAATGTTTACTTATTTTGGAGTGGATTTTAAAAAGAAAGGAATGTTGGATCATGGAATGTCGTTGCCACGACTACGAACAGATGGTGCTAAGCTCTGATAAAGTGATTAATCTAATAGGAGAGGCATTAGTTAACCAATCCCCCCTATCCCTGACTAGATTTTCACACGCGGAAATTACTTATTTAAATTGGAGAAACAATTCCAAACTGGTAAATAAGATGGAGAAATTTAGAGATTACAATGGGGCAACTTTAAATTATAAAGAGCTTTCAAAACTTCTGGAAAAGTCACTAAAAGAAACAACTATTACTGGGTTAATTCCAAAAGCCTTTACAGATGTCCCTTCTAATCCAAAAGATAAGAAAAACGGTAAATACTGGTATAGACAAACTAAGGAAGTATTTCATCGCTTAAACCATCTTCCTGAAACTGTTTGCTCCGTTTGGAGTACTCAGGAAATGATCTATAAAAAGCAATTCTGGAAACTCCTAAAAAACAAATCTATTATTGTTGTAGGAAGAAGAGCGACAGAATCGGTCACCTCCTTCCAAAAGTATGGAGTAAACGTCGTTGAAACGATGAATTTAGAAGGGATAGAACAAGTTGAAAAAGTGAAATCGTCAATGGCGACACAAGAGTGGGACCTTGCAATTGTTGCTGCAGGTATTCCTGCTACCCTCTTAACACCGTCATTAGCAAAGGAGACGGGGCGTGTGGTAATCGACTTTGGTCATGCTCTAGACAAAATCATTGATGGTGATGACTTTGATTTTGATAAATTAGTTGAAAAATGGTCTACAAAAAAAATGACACTATTATGTAGGTTATCTTTATAGAAAGGTTGGATGATGAATGAGTTGCGATTGTCACGATTTTGAAAATAATATTTTAAATACAAACCAAGTTCTTCGCATCATAAAAGAAGCAGTTGAAAGGAAACAGCCCCTCTCACTAACACGATTTTCTCATGCAGAGTTAACGTATTTAAACTGGCAAAACCATCAAAAACTAGTAAATAAAATGGAAAAATATCGTGAATATAATGGGGCGGACATACCCATCGAAAAGTTAACAACTATGTTAATAGAGTCTGTGAAAAATACTACTATCACTGGTTTTATCCCTCAAGCATTTGCAAAATATACAACCCATCCTAGGGACCAAAATAATGGTTGGTACTGGTACAACTTGACAAAGGAATTTCTCCATCGTGAGAATTTTATGCCTGAATCTATATGTTCTGTTTGGTCTACCCAAGAGATGGTCTATAAAAGACGTTTTTGGAAGCTCCTTAGTGGCCGTTCCATAGCCATTGTCGGTCGTAGGGCGAAGGAAGCTGTTGACCACTTTAATAATAATGGAGCAAATGTAACAGAAGCAATCGAACTGGACGGGATAAATAAAGTAAACGAAGTAAAAGAATATTTAACCAATAAAGATTGGGAGATTGCCATCATTTCTGCCGGTATTCCTGCAACGATACTAACTCCTCAACTTGCAAATGAAACAGGAAGGGTAGTTATAGATTTTGGTCATGGCTTAGATCGGATTATTGATGGTGAAAAATTTGATTTTGCCCACTTAGTACAAGGTTGGCAGGAAAAAAAGGGAAATCAACGAGTGAAACAACAGATATCAACAAAGCACAGCGTTGGCTTAAACGTAGGTTTAACCGAAAAAAGAAATTTAAATAAATCTTTTTAGAAGGGAGAAATTTAAATGCCTTCTAACCACCCGGAGTCACACTTACAATTATCTACTGAAGAAATCAAAAGGGTATGCGAATGTTATGAACTAGGAGATAACGAAAAAAAGCCCTATTTATTTAGCAGTAAAACGAATGTAAATATATACATTCAAACCACCACAGGAAAATATGTCATTCGTAGTATTAGAGATCCAATTACAGAAAAAAGAGTGAACTATGTTCAAGAACTACTCACATATCTTCAAAAAAAACCACATACCTGTTATCCAATCTTTGAAAAATTACGAGGGTAACTTTCTTACCCATATTAATAACAAAGTTATTCAAGTAACTCCATTTATTGAAGCTACAACCTATAACTATGATATTAAACAACTACATTCCAATGCAAAAATGCTTCGAACTATTCATGATGTTTAAAAACTATAAGCAGGGGCCACTTCCAAGTTACTCTATCCATCCAACAAACGAACGATTAGATTGTGAGTTAACTAAACTTCTTGAGAAAAAGAAACTCCATCGTTCCAAGACCATTAGTAGAATCGAGAAGTTAAACTTGGAAATAGTAAATCACTCAAAAAATGCTGAAAAGAATCCTTTACCAACGACAATCATTCACGATGATTGGCACCCTAAAAACCTGCTTTACAACAAAGATGGAACGGTAGCTTATGTATTAGATTATGATGGATTTCAACGTGCGGAACGTATTTACGATGTAGCTTACTCCCTATATCAACTACAATCAAAAAAGAACAAAGCCTTTATCCAACCATTTTTAGATACCTACGGAAAATTGTTACCGGAGGAAGAGGAGTTACTGCCTTTTATAGTAGCAAAAGTAGCATTTTGGTTTGTTCTACAATATAGGGACTACCCTAAGCATTTAGATTCCCAATTAGAAAAGCATGAGCCGTTTATCAATAATTTAATGTACTCAGGGATAACTAGCTTATTTTAACTATAAGAGTCTGTTCAACAATATCAGGGTTAAATTAATGGCTCTGTTAGTGGATAATGTTGATTTTGGATATACGTTGATTTTGCGAAAGGAGCGAGACTCCAGCGGGAAAAGCAACGGCTGAAGACCCCGCAGGGACGAGGAGGCTGAAGCGTTGCCCGCGGAAAGCGAGCTCCTGTAGCAAAAATCAACAACAAAGACTAACAGAGCCAAATTAATTGAACAGACTCATATCCATTGCCAATATACTTAAGGAAGAATAAGCTCTAACAATACTTTAAAATCAAAATAAAAAAGCAACCAGTTTATTTTTCTAGTTGCTTGTCCCATGCTATTTATTCATGGGAAAGATATTTTTTTATGGTACTTTTCCATGAGTCATACATCCCTCTGTCCTTTTCCTTCACTTGAGCAGCAAACTCTTCTAAAACACCTAGTTTATAAATTTTCTTACATAATTTTTTCGGCTCATTTACTTCCTTTTTTCTCGAATGGCAATGATCGATGAATTTAATTCTTTCATCCTTCGTTACCAGTAGGTGCCTTAAATTCGCATCCCAACGAGTGAATTTTAACCGTCTCATCTCTTTAAACAAGTCAATAATTTGATCTGTGATCCATGGCGGGATTGATTGCTTCTTCTGTAAAAACTCAAGTAAAGTGGGGCCTTTAATGTATTCCATAATAATGTAATTGGATCCTGTTTCAAATATAGTTGGAAAAAAAGGAGAATCACCAGCATCCCTTAACACTTCTGCTTCAGCTTTTTTATGGTAGTTATGGTGATAAACTTTTGCACATTTGTCCTCTGACAATTTAAAAACTGCCCCCTGAGCACCAGTTCCGATTAACTCAAAACCAGCAGGATTCGATACAACTTTTGAGTATAGCTTACCTTCAGGTTTAATCACAATTGCTTCTAATTCTTTCAATCTCTAAACACCCCCTTTCTACTTGACCATAATGAAACCTATTTTGAAGGATGTCACCGTCAAAACTGACAAGCTATTTAAAAAAATTCATACTAAAGATATAGTACAAATTTTTATTTAGTTGTAGACCGTTGCTTTCAAGATAATCAATTATTCTTTCGCTCTTTTTTTCACCTAAGACAATTATCGAATCAACATGACCTTTACTTACTGATTTCACAGCCCTTTTGGCTTTTGATTTCCAATCACTCAACACATCGATAGACTTTGTTACGGTCATTCCACTATGAATAGCAATATTACTCTTATAATTGTTAACCCCTTCCTTAGAGCCAATAACTATGATTTTTGGCGACGATATCCCTCTTCGTTTTAGATTTCTCTGAATAGCCCTAGAAGAAGTTACTTGTATTTCATTACTCGTTTTATAATTATTTCGGTGGGCTAATGAGCTTGGATTCACACGATAATTTAATAACACCTTCGGAACCTTCTCTATGTCGCCCTTCTCTAGTAATTTAAGCCATAATTCATGGTCATACGTTATCGTATAATCAGGGTTATACCCTCCTACTTCCATAAATACTTCCTTAGAAAACATCATGGAACTATGAATGACTGGACTTCCAAATATCATTTGATTTCTTATACTTTCCCTTGACTGAAAATAATTATTTCGTTTTTCCCCTATTTTCAACTTCTTAATAGGCAGTTTGGGATGGTCAGTAAAATATTTTACGAGTGTCCCTATTCCTACTAAATCAGGATGCTTCTTCAGGTAGTTGACTTGTTCTTCAATTCTTTTAGGGTAACTGATATCATCAGCATCATTAATGGCAATCCATTCTCCATGAGCTTTATGAATTCCTAGATTTAACGCTTGAGCAGCACCTCTATTTTTCTTAAAATGTATAACTCTTGCCCGCTTATCCTTAATAGTATTTAAAATAGATTTTGTAGAATCTGTGGACCCATCATTCACAATAATTAACTCGATATTTGTATAGGTTTGTGCTAAAACACTATCCACTGCTTCCTGAAGATACTTCTCTCCATTGTATACAGACATAATAATTGAAATAAGCATATGACAGCCTCCGATAATAGTTTCCTTCCCCGTAGCTTTGAATGCCTAAAGGTAGTCCATTTTGTGCTTATAAGCTTCTAACGTCATACTAAGACCTTCTTCCAAACTTACCTTTGGTTCCCAATTTAGTAACCTTTTGGCTTTATCAATAATCGGTCGACGCTGCTTTGGGTCATCCTCTGGAAGGGGATGAAAGGTTATTTTACTCGCCGTTCCGGAAATCCTTTTCACCATACGTGCCACGTCAAGAATGGAATACTCATGAGGATTTCCAATATTTATAACCTCTCCATTTGCTTCTTCTCTCTCCATCATTAATTGTAGACCCCTTACAGTATCCGTAACATAACAGAAAGATCGTGTCTGTTCCCCTGTACCATAAACAGTAATATCGTCTCCCTTTAATGCTTGAGAGACAAAGTTGGAGATCACCCTGCCATCATCATTTCTCAGCCCTGCAGAATACGTATTAAAAATTCGGGCCACTTTTACCTTTACACCATACAACTTATGATATAAATAACAATAGACTTCACCTAACCGTTTTGATTCATCATAACAAGCCCTTGGGCCCCATGTATTAACCGAACCACGATACTTTTCATGCTGGGGATGTACCTCTGGATCTCCATATACTTCACTCGTACTGGTAAATACAAGCTTTGCACCTGTTTGCCGGGCTAACTCGAGCATATTTTTAGTACCAGTTGTATTAATATCAATCGTAGCAAAAGGGCTTTTTTGATAAAAAACAGGAGAGGCAGGAGAGGCTAAATGATAAATTTCATCTATCCCTTTTAACTCTTTTTCTTTTATAATTTGACTGGAACAAACATCTGTCTGAATAAATACAAAGTTTTTATTCTGTAATAAAGAAGTTAAATTCTTTTTTTTCCTGAAGATAAATTATCTATTCCGATAACAAAATGACCTTTTGACAGGAGGTCATTTACTAGGTGGGACCCTAAAAAACCTGCTGCGCCAGTTATCACTGTTTTCGTTGTCACTTCGATCACCCCACGAAAGTAGCATTTATACTTTCACGGTATTCGCTAATAGAATTATTGACAGTTTATATGTCTAGGTAAGTTGACACATTTTTATAATCGTTCTGGATTTTCGATGGCTGGTGGGGGAATCAATGTTTACAGCCATTTTTTTTGAAAAATTATTCCTTCATTAGAAGAGAATCGTAGAATACAAAAAAACTCCATTTCACAATGGAGTTATAGAGGTTGTTTTAATTAATAGATGGGCATTAAATTAAAATCACCGGCAGCTTTTATCGCTTGCTCTTTCCCTTCCAGCATGATTCTTTCTACTTCTCCAGGCTTATGGTCTAACCCTTCCACAATGATAGAAGGTAGCACCTCTACACCAAGGAAGCTTAGAATGCCTGTGACATAGGAATCACCATACTCAGGAATTGGCTTACCAGTGTAGACACCACCACGGCTGTGAATATGAATAGCCAGCTTATTTCCAGACCAACCAACAGGACCTTGTTTTGTATAGTGGAACGTGCGCCCATCAATACTGATCGTATCAAAATACGCCTTTAATAAAGGGGGAACCCCTAAATTCCAAAGTGGCGAAGATATAACAATCTTATCTGCTTGAATAAATTGTTCCGTCAAATTATTAATGGCGGTCAGTTTAACCTTCTCAGACCCTGTTAATTTATAATATGGCACATTCATTCTTAATTTCTTCCATGCATTGAGCACTTCTAAGTCAATAAGTGGAATCGTTTCTTCGTATAAATCGAGCCTTTCAATCGTATCATCAGGATTTTTCTTGGCATACTCTTCTAAAAAATAGTTGGCAATGATAGTGCTTTTTGATGCCTCATCTGAATGTGGAGACGCTTTAATATAAAGTAAGTTAGCCATCACTACACCTTCTTTTCTTTTTTTGATTGTTTTGATACTTTAATAATACTTGAAATAATGTTACGTAGTTCACGTACAATGTGAAAAATTTGGGAACATTAAATAAGAAAAGCGCAAGGGGTCCACCTATCGAAGCGGCAACGCACGCGTTGCCTATCCGACAAGCAAATGCTTTTGACCGATAAAAAGCGCTTTTTGCTTTTTATTCGGGCAAAACATTTGACCTCGAGCCGATGACGCCTGAAGCTAGACATTCGAAGAATTATATGCTTTCTTATTCATTAAAAAAGAACCTTGATTTCTCAAGGTTCATAAAAGGGGGTATGAAAAACAGTTAAAAACTGATGTTACGCAGTAGTTTCTGCAGATGCTCTTCCTTTAAACAGTTTTGCACGTAGGTAAGGAATTACCCAGCGGTCTCCACCGTAACGTCCAGCATTATAACCTGCAGCTAAGATAAAGATAGTCAATAAAACCATCCATGGGTTTGAGGAGATCGTTCCAGCAAACATAAACGCAAAGTTCATCATGATTCCAAAGAAGGCAGCAGCCGTTGTTAAAACACCAAGTAATAACCCGATTCCTACTAATAATTCTCCCCAAGCGACCATGAAACTAAATACACCTGCATTCGGTAATGCAACATTTTCAATAAATGCATGGTACGTCGGGTATTGTTGAGCTACCATTTCATTGTTTACTACTCCATTTAAGTAACCAGCAGCATTGAACGGCTCACCAGTTACTTTTCCCCAACCAGCAGTCATCCAAGACCAACCAAGATATACACGTAATACTGTCAATATTCCAGCAGCAATTTTATTATTTCTAATGAATTCCAAAAACATCATTTATTCCTCCTCACGGTTTCCAATTTAAACATTTTTATCAATTAAGTTTAGGTTATTTAGTGATCACTAACTTACTTCACTATCAGTATATAATGGATTTCACTTCTATGAACGCTACAACTGTGAACAGTCCGTTGCAAACTAGTGAAGAAAGTGTGACAAAAGTCACACAATATGGTGGTTCCTTTTAGAATCCCCTCTTTGACAACCGAGAGCATCATTCTATACAATGAATACGAGACATTTCTAGTTACGAAATATTTTTTTTGAAGGGGCCGGTGGAATTACTAAAAAGCCGGTGTTTCTTTTGTAAATTCAATTAGAAAGGGAAGCTTATCATTGATCAAACAGCCCTCTCCAATAGACCAAACCCAAAAAAATAAATTAATTTTGCTATTATGTATACTTCTTACCTTTACGGTCATGAATGGGACTATGTTCAATGTTGCTATCCCTGACATTGCAGAGGAATTTCAGTTACTCCCTTCACAAGTAAGCTGGGTCATGACTGGATATATCCTCGTCTTTTCCATCGGTTCACTCATGTATGGGAAGTTAGCAGACATTTATCCAATAAAAACTCTATTGACCGTTGGAATTATTTTATTTGCCACAGGAGCAACCCTTGGATTCATTTCCAATAGTTATCCAACTTTACTGGCAGCAAGAACATTACAGGCCATGGGTGGAGCTACTATCCCGGCCTTGTCTTTTATTATTCCAGCTAGATTCATGCCAAATGAGCGGGGAAAAGTGTTCGGGATTGTCTCATCCACTGTTGCATTTGCCTCCGGGGTCGGTCCTATTGCTGGAGGAATTGTGGGTGGTACATTCGACTGGAGGTTTCTGTTCATCTTCTCCATCCTATCTTTACTTGCCCTTCCATTTTTAAGAAAGTGGTTACCAGATGAGGAAATACGATCAGGTAAAGTAGACATTCCAGGTGCAATTTTTATCGCCGGGACTGTAACAGGACTTCTCATACTAATTACTTCTAGTAATTGGTATGCTGCACTTGTTAGTCTCCTGTTTTTCTTGCTTTTTATCTGGCGAACTTTAACATATGACCAGCCATTTATTCAACCACAAATGTTAAAAAATAAGTACTACGCTTCTGCCATTGCTACAAGCTTTCTAGGGACAATCTGTATGTTCGGAATGATCTTCGTTGTACCGATTATGGCGAGGGACCTTTATGAATTAACAACAGTTCAAATAGGTTTCCTCCTCTTTCCAGGTGCTATGGCTGCCGGTATCATTGGACAATATGGTGGGAAACTCATCGACAAACATGGAAGTTATCCCGTGACTAGGATCGGTTTCCTATTAGTAATTGCAGGATCATTACTTATATCTACATTTATTGGTCTTCCCGTTTGGATCGTGGCATTCTGTATCTTAGTACAGTACATTGCCTTTCCTTTTATACAAAGCTCAACGGCAAACTTACTCACAATCATCATTCCTAAAGAAAAAACAGGCATTGGAATTGGCTTATTTAACCTATTAAATTTTTTGGCAGGTGCTATAGCCAGTGCTGTTTTTGGTTCCTTCTTGGATTTAAAGGTAGTAACTACACTATTGAATCCCTTTGCACAAAATGGAGATGCCGCTATTTATGCCAATCTATTTATTGGACTATCAGCATTAGCAACCATTGCTGTTATCTTTTTCACCGTAATATTTAAGGGCTATGAACAAAAAAACAAGAAAGTTGATACGGTAAATTAAAAGCTGTGCAGATGCCTTAAACCGCCATCTGCACAGCTTTTCTCCTCTCACCTTCGTGCCTATCCTAAATCACTTATCATTGGCACCACTTTGACTATCCTAATAACTATGTATCGAATATCCCCAAACAATATATAATGCAGTAACAAGAGTTTCGTAGTCTCAATGTGCCATATGCAATACAAAAAGAAAGGAAGGCTCCATTTATGCTTTTATCCATTGTATTAAGCTGGAATCGGCCGATTTTATTAGGAAGAACTATTGAATCTTATCTAAAAAATACCTCTATTCCACATCGACTAATAGTCGTTGATAACGGCTCACAACCTGAAACGATCACCTTACTGAAAAACACAGCAACACTCAATGAAATCAAAGTTGTATATTTAACTGAAAATAAAGGTGGGGCGGCATTTAACCATATTCTTGACATGGAAAACTTGAAACCGTATACGTACGTTCATTTTTCAGAAAACGATATTGAATATTTACCTGGGTGGGACGAAGTATTAATAAAGAAACTAAAAACCTTTCCTGAAGTTGGCCAACTTTCTCCATTTTCTCCATTTCCCCAAACAAAGGAAGGAGAATATTCATGGGAAAAAGACGCAAAGATTTTCACAAGAAATAACCAATCTATTTATTTAGCAAAACTTAATGTGGGAACTACTTGCCTAATAAGAAAAGAAATTATTGAGAGTGGGCTTCGCTGGGATAGTTTAAATACAAAGGAGGGTCTACATTTCCCCCATGATGGCCGTTTTTCAAGACAGATAAAGAAGTTAGGCTGGAAAGTTGCTTTTAATGATCAGTACGTTGTAAAAAATTGGGGCCATACCATCACCGAACTTCAACGGGATTTAGATTACTATGTCAAAAATCATAAAGGAAAATCCTTTCACCGATTTAAAGAAAGACTAAAAGAGTTAGGATATAAGCTAAAAAAGAAGGACGGGGAATTTGTTTTACAACCCATTAATCGTAGACGATAATCCCCTAACGTTAACTAATCTGGAAAGGTATGGGCCTATTACAAAATGCAACATCTTAATGCGCGATTTTAACAATGGGGCTTATTTGTGCACATAAACTAATTTCCCTACATTTCTATTAATCAACTTTTCCTCATTAGGATATTTTTTTCCATAATTTTCATCAAGTCTTATTGCAATCTTTTTGATGGAATAGAAGTTATCCCATGTTCCTAGATCAGGTTTATAGCGTTTGGTACCTAAAGATTTCAGCATGCTTTTATCCACTAATACTGGTAACTCCCGAAACTTGTTAATTCCTACAGAGAAGGCGAAGTCAATTAAAACAAGCTGTTTAAACCTTCCCCCCTTATCCCATTGAGTGATGATATTTCCAGGCCTTATATCCCGATGAACAATTCCTTCCTTATTTAAAATAAGGCCTATTTCAGTTAACTGCTTTAGTATTTTTTGTACAGGCAACTTGGACTTTAGTGATTTTTTTAATAATATTTCTTTTAGGGGGATTCCCTCCAAAAAATCAATTACAACGTAACTCATTTCATTCCATACACCGAGACAGATTAAATCTGGGAAGTAACAGGACTTTTGTAGACTGGGAAGTTGAAGTATTTCCCCCTCTCGTTTTATTGATCCAGTACCATGTCTATCGACTTTTATAAATAACTTTTCCCCATACTCCCTTTCCCCCACAAAAAATTCGTGGAAATCCATCGTATTTCCAGGATAAAATTTCCTCACTTGTTTAAAGCCATGTTTCTCTTGTAAATACCTTATGAAACTGCTAGCTCCACTCATTTTCTCCCATTCCCAACTAATTTCCGATTAAAGTAAACGGTTCTATCCTTAGGCTTTGTATAGCGATAGTTGTTTTTCTCCAAGTAACTATCTAAAAGTTCTTTCAAGGCTTCATGGTTGCTAAAGTTTTCTTCATCTAAATAAATATTCAGCTTTCTCCCTAATCGGAGCAGTTTTTCTTGGTAATCGAATGCCAGTTTTCGTTTGTGAATAATACCGTGATACAGAAGACTATAAAAATAGTCCTTTTCCTCAAGTACATAAAACCCTTCTTATGGAGCCTAGAGTGGTAAAGCATCCTCTCCTGCCAGTTGGCATCATAATAATCATCACCTACAAACCGAAAATCAAAAAATATATCTTCTCCAGCTATTTTAACTTTAAAATGAACTCGATACGATTTATTAAAGACCTTTCTTCCATTTGCGATTAATGCCAATTTCTGATGGTCATCGGTTAACAAGTCAATGTCTCTATGGTTGTTGACTGACCAGGTGTCAGGAAGGCCTTCATAATTTCGTAAAACTACATAGTTAACCGTTCGGTTCAGGATTTGAAAGAACTGTTCCATACTCCACCAGCCGTCGTGCCCCACAAGATCTTCCTTATAGTCGACCACAATACCAGACCATTCTTCGGCTGACATATACTCTTCATAATACTGATTAACTAATAAGGCTAGGTCATGTTCTGTTTCTTTTACGCTGTTCGTGGCATGTACTTTATGCCCCCCTCCAGTCCATTCCCTATAACATTGTTTTGCATCAAAGGTATTCACATTAACGACAGCCCTTCCCCTTGAAGTCTTTCTCTCTGCATATACTGGGGACATATCCTTAACCAAGATCAATAAAAAAGGGCCATTACCACAATGCCTTTCTTTTTGATTAGCACTGGGTAAAGTAGTACCGTAAAATCTCGTTAAATTTTGTGAAAACTTCCTCCGAGTCCATTGTATCTTCCATACTTGCAGAATAGTAAACTTAGTATCTAGATCTTGCAGTATCTTATCCCACAAGGAAGAACTCTTATCCCATAAAATAAACAAATGAATTTCATGATCCATTGTCATTGCCCCTTCTACAACTGTATTTTGAGCGAACTCGTCCCCTATAAAGTATATGTGCATTGGCACTAGAAATTGCCACGTAAGAAAAGCTTAATGATGACAAAATAATACGCTAGCCTTATTTTCAGCCAGCGTATATTTACGCAAGGTACTTATTCACTTTTTCGTCTCCCGCAACAACTTCTTCTTCTAGGTTTTGAGGAAGATACATAGCCACCCTTTCTTCTTGATTTGTTCTTTGTTGAGGATGTAGACCTAGGCGTTCGTTTATTTCTCACAATGTCAGACTCCTCTCAAACTGTTTTCATTACAAGCTATGTAATTGAAAGCCAGTTTGATACAACAGTATCTTTGTCCCTTTATTTCTTACTGTTAGGAGATTCACCTTTGTTTTTACTTAAATTCCTTGTAAACCAATCTCCATCCCTTTCATCAACCTCGTCTGATGTTGGAATCCTACTGTTTATAAATGGAGTTTCTTTCAGTCTTTCTGCAGACTTTCCTGGTATTGATTTCCCTTTAATAACGGAATGACTTTGTTTTCCTTGGGTGCTAGAATAACCTTGCAATCGTTCTATCGCTTCCTGCTTTAGTTTCACTTCTTCTTTTAAAGCTTTATTTTCTTCAATTATTTTACCTGAGTGTTCCCTTATTTCCTTTAGATCCAATTCTAATTTAGATTTAAACTTATTGGCCTTCTCCAACTCCTCTTCCAGTAACTGGTTCTTTTTTTGTAAATCCTCATTCTCTGTTTTTAAATCCTCTAATAATTGATAGTGGTAATTTTCCTGATAATTTCTAACTTGGTCTTTGTATTTTGCCACTTCTGCCTGTAAAAAAAATTAGCCTTTGCTGCATCTGCACTGGCGTCAGTCTATTTTGTGTTTTAGGCAACTGAATCCCTCCTTGTTTTTTTCCATGTCTCTGTCTCTATCTTATGTGCTCAAACGCCCAAAGTTGCTAAAACAAGCCCATCATTTGAAATTCAAAGTACCAAATTTACTGAAATTCATACAATGAAGTAGTCCCGATAAAAGGAATAATTATGAATGAAGGATGATACCAACAATGTCCAAGAATGAGCGACTTTGTGTCAGAGTTCGAAAAGTCTATGACTGGGTGACTAGACAAGTAGATAAAGACTTCAATTTCGTTGGCGAAGAGGGCTTAGATCGTTTAGCATTTAAATGTAACGGTACGCCTGACGCTGACCCTTGCGAATTACTAGAAGAAGGGGAAGACTATCTTGTATCTGTAATTCCTACGGATTCGGAAGGTAATGAAGTTGATTTAGAAGAAGTGGAATGGTGCCACGAAGTTGGTCCACGCCGCGATGTATTTATTGAAGATTTAGGAATAGAGCTTCAAAGAGTAAAGCTTAAAAAACAAGGGTGGTTTGTAATCCAATTACGTACAGAAGAAGATGGTGAAATTGTTTGTGAATCTGAAGCCATCCCATTCTGTATCTTTGAAAAATTCCTTTTATGTGCACCAGAAGGTACAGATATTGAATGCCATATTTTTGATTTGTTTGGAACAGGGGTTGTGTGCTGCAACGATGGAGAGTTCATCGACTTAGCCCTTACATTGACAATTTGTCAGTCTGTACAGGTGGAAGCAGATGTTAAAATCGAAATCGAAGGTAAACTTTGCAAGCCAAGAGAAGAGATTATCGAGCCAATAGTGGAGAGAGTTTGCCCTGATATTGAATTCCCGCCACAATGCCCAGAAATATTTCCTCCTAAATGCTAGGGACTACACTAAATCAGATTGATGAAATCATCAATCTGATTTTTTTATGTTTTCTTGGCACGAGGTTCAATTTTTGACTAGATTCTATAATTACTTATGTCGTTAGTGCATACATATTGTAATAGATGCTATTAACAGGAGGTTTGTTCCCATGTCTAACAAATATCAGAAGCTCATTAAAAATAAGGATGATAAAATAACACAATTAAACCAAAAGTTACTCCATTACCGCTCAGAGCTGGAGAAATACAAAAGACACATTATTATCCTCTCGAAAAAAGGCCAATCCGTACCTGAAGAGGTGGTGGAGACTCAAGAAAAGACGGCAAATGACTCCTTTTTGGAGGAGTTTAAAAAGAAGGTACTACCTGTTAATGTCTACTTTAGCCATGCCTCTTTTTTAGAAGGTCTTGTTAATGGTGAAAAGAAATTGGACATTTTCGGTCATTTTACTTTTCAAAACCTTACGGATGAAGTGATCGAAGATCCAGTTATTTGTATTCGTGTAAAGCCAGTAGGCAAGGTTAATTTAGGAGGGAAAATTACCGTTTATCAATCAGTAGACACCGATTATAGTTTTGACCAAGCAGAACAGTGGACGTATGTACAAAAGGAATGGCAGGAAACAGTCAATACGAAGGGAGAGCATTGGTTAAAACCACTTCACTTTAAAGAGATACAGCCATTTGAAACGAAAAAGTTTTCAAACTTTAATATTTCCGTGGAACACTCACCAGAATATTCCCATTATGTAGTGGAAGGATTTTTTTATGCAAGAAATCATAAAAAGGGAATCCCAGCCGTAAACACCATATCCTTTTATTTATAAGGTGGATTACCCATGAAAATTATTTTTCTACAATCGTCCTATCGGGGAATATATCCCTACCTTGAACGCGCAATTATACAAGCCTTTCAAAAACAAAAGGTAGATGTAATAACAGTGCCTCATCCCATCAAAGTCAGCAACATAATCGAACTTATTAAAAAAGAACAGCCAGATTGTGTTTTTAGTTTGATAGGGAGAAAAAACCGAAAACTTCTTCAGTTACTCCAACATATTCCTGTCAAGAAGGTTGGCTGGTTTTTAGAAGATCCTTACTTTATGGAAGAAACCATCCCGTTTACATCAGTAATCGATATTGTATTTACTGTAGAAGAAAATGCACAAAAAATATACGAAGAGTTTGGACACAATCATAGTCATTATTTGCCTTTAGGTTATGATGATTCTGTGTATTACCAACAGATGACATTGAACACAGACTTTCACAGTAACATTTGCCTCGTTGGTTTCCCCTACTCCCAAAGGGTAGAACTAGTGAAGCAAATTACCAAGAAGACGAAATGGGATCTACTTGTGATTGGGCAGGGGTGGGCAAGAGAAACAAAAAATTGGAAGAATCGTCCTCGTATGATTAACCGTTGGATTTCTCCAGAACAGGTGGCTATCTATTATTCTAATTCTAAGCTCATTTTAAATCCCCATCGGGAGGTGGTGGCATGGAACAAGCAAAAACACCAACAGGATCTAGCCTCCAGTCCAAACAACCGTACCTTTGAAGCAGCAGCTTGCAACACGTTACAAATAACGAATTATCGAGCAGGAATTAGCCATTTATTTCACAGCCATTGTTCCATACCCATGTACTCGTCCATTCGTGAAAGACTTGAAATGATAGACAGCCTACTAAACAATGAAAAGGAAAGAAATTCAGAAGCGAAGAAGGCGGCAGACTATGTTCAGATGGAACACACTTTTGCAAATCGTATTAAAACAATAAAGGAGATTATCTTATCTCATAGGCAATAACAAAAGTAATCATTTCATCTTCAGGCTATCTGTTTTTTAACATCCAATCAAAGCCTATGGAACGATCATTCCATGGAATCCTGTATTCATCAGGTGACTCCTTGTTATATGCTTCTGTCGTCAGGTAACAAATTGTCGCTGGATTCGTCCCGAGAACCTTGTACCCGTGAGCTACTCCCTTTGGTATCAAAAGAACAATTGGATTATTCTCTCCCATATAAAACACATTCGTCTCCTTAAAGGTAGGAGACGATTCACGGATGTCATGGAGGACAACCTGCACGTTTCCAGATGGAAAAAACCAAATGTCATCCTGCTTTTGATGGTAATGAAATGCTTTAATAACACCTGGATAGCTCATGGAAAAGGAAAGCTGACCAAACCTTTCCAATAAATCCTCATCCTCTCTCACAAGCTCCATGAAAAAACCCCGATCATCAACATGAGAAATACATCGCTTTTCCTTTACTCCATCAATCATGTTTCCACCCCAGTTTCTGTAAGTATTCCGTTACTGCTTGCTGCCATGACCTTGATAATGGTCCCTTGGGTTGGAAGTCTTCGCCTATGGCCAGCCTTGGTGCCGTTGGACGCACTGCATTTCCTTTCCAGTCTTTAGAAGTGATTGGCGTTACTAGCGACTCCCTTTTACCAAATTGACCATAAATAAATTTCGCCAATTCAAACCTGCTGCAGTACCCTTTATTCGTTAAGTGATATTTACCTGGTTTTGCTTGGAGGAGCAGTATTAACGTGGAGGCTAAATCTGTAACATTAGTAGGTGAGCCGATTTGATCAGTAACAACTGCAATTTCCTCTTCCTTGACTGCTTTTTGGGCGATTTTATACACGAAATTATTTTCTCCACCCCCAAATAACCAGGAAGTTCGAACAATCCACCAAGTAAAGGGATACATTCGTACATACTCTTCCCCCACCCATTTCGTAAAGCCATAATGATTTAATGGTGAGGGTGGGTCTTCTATCTTATATGACGTATGTTTCTTCCCGTCAAAAACAAAATCACTGCTTAGATAAAGGACAGGGCATTGGACGAACCTGCCTGCTTCCAACACATTGTTGGTGCCGTGAATGTTCACTTCTGTCATTCTCCGGTATGATTCTTCTCCTCCATCAACATTGGTCATTGCTGCTGTATGAATAATTGCAGATGGTTTCACCTCTTTGCAGAGAGTTACCAATTCTTTTTTCTCAGTTATATCCAGTTCTTTTGTGCCAACTGCATGGTGGTGGATACCTGCTTCCGAAGGGTAGACTGTAATGCTGTTGCTAGCTGCCCTGTTTTTCCAGTTATTAATATAGGTCCAGCATGCTTCAAAGCCACCTGTCTAATCCTCCTTGCACGTACCATTGGATGGTTCGATCTAATGCAGCTCCGAAAGTGTACTTTGGTTTCCAGCCAAGTTTCGTTAATTTCTCATCCTTTTCCAGAGAGTAACGATGATCATGGGCAAGACGATCGTCTACAAATTTGATTAATGATTCAGATTTATTAACCCTCGATAATATATTTTTGATTACCTCTAAATTTCGTTTTTCTTCTTTCGTTCCAATTAAATACGTTTGCCCGATCCGTCCACCCATTAATATGAGATACAAGGCTTCACAATGATCTTTTACATATATCCACTCTCTCAGTTGTTTTCCATCTCCATAAACTGGAATCGGCTTATTTTGCATGGCCAGATAAATTGTTTTTGGAATGAGTTTTTCCACATGCTGGTTTTCACCAAAATTATTACAACTCCTTGTTGTAATAACTGGTACTTGATAGGTTTTGTAAAAGGAACGGACAAACAGATCGGAAGATGCCTTACTTGCAGCATACGGATTATTAGGTGTAATTGGGCTTTGCTGATGAAAGGATGTTGTTCCTTCCTTCAAGGATCCATATACTTCATCTGTTGATACATGCACCATCCGCTTCGCCTTTCCTTCCCTTAACGCCTCTAATAGACGAACGGTTCCCATTACATTAGAATGAACGAAAGGATAAACAGAAAGAATACTTCTGTCCACATGAGATTCTGCTGCAAAGTGTACAATCGCATCATAGGAACGGTCAAAAATATTATTATAATCATGGTGGCTCCCTATGTCTGCTTCAATGAAACGATAGTTTTTGAGTTTGCTTAACTGTTCTTCTGTCTCTTTATTGGTCGCGTACGTTTTTTTATCAATATTTGTGATTAAAGTTTCCGGATGCTTTTGTGAAATTAGTTCAATGAAATGAGAACCAATAAAACCTAATCCCCCTGTTACAAGGATGTTCTTCATTGGCTTTCCTCCCTCGTCTAAAATCAATCTATCTCCCTCATTACGCAATTAGCTTCCCTTAATGATGGCAATGTCCCTGCATCCAACCAAACTCCTTCCAATATTTGCGCTGACAAACATGCCTTCACTAAATACAAGTTATTAAGATCGGTAATTTCCAACTCCCCCCTTGGTGACGGTTTTAATTGCTTAATATTTTCATAGACATTATTGTCGAATAAATATATCCCCGTTATTCCAAGGCTAGATGCTGGCTCCTTCGGTTTCTCCATCACTTTTTGAACAACACCTTTTTCATCAAGAATAGCAACACCGTACCGCCGAGGATCCTCCACTTTTTTCAAAAAAATCTGTGCACCTTTACCGGATGTTTCGAATGCATTTACAGACTTTTTTAAGTTACCAGTAAAAATATTGTCACCTAACAAGACGAAGAGCTTTTCTCCCCATGTATAAGGTTCCGTTTGTAATAATGCATCGGCAATCCCTTTTGGCTCCTTTTGCTCAATTAGTTTAATGTGTAAATTTGAAAGGGGTAAGCTTTTAATGACTGTTTCAAAATTTCGGATGTGCTCAGGGTTAGTTACAATTAAAATATTCTTTAACCCAGCAGCTTCCATAGTACGTAAAGGCCAATAAATCATAGGGTGTTTTCCTACTGGCAACAGGTGTTTATTTATTTGTTTTGTATATGGCAAAAGTCTTGTACCTGTTCCACCAGCTAAAATAATCCCCTTCATTCCCTTCAAAATAACACCCCACTCTCTTCATAGCTGCTATAAATATTGAATTACAATCGATTCTATAATGGCTGCGACACCTGCTGCTGCAAAAATAAATATGACTACAGAGAATATATATGGAAAAGAAAGGTAGCCAATTAATAAGAAGAAACTACACCATATCCCAACACACCAATGGCAACTTAACAGTTCACCAAGCCTTTTACGCCAGCCACTTTCGGCTATTACTATCGCCCTTTCAATTGTCCCATGCTCATCTGTTTCCTCTTCGTACGTGATAAACAAGTTGCGTATGGAATCTGTAATTCTGTCATAAACGATGAGATGAGTTAGACGGAACACGGCTAATGAAAAAATGATAAAATGGAACGCTCCAATGGTCATTATAGCTCCTCCATTTCCTATCTAGTTACTCAGCGAATGCCCCTCCTTTATGAATATGTAAAAGATAAAAAGTTGGGAATAGGTTAGGGGAATTAATTTTGAAAAAGCTGTGTGAAGATAACTTTGCAAGACGAGAAGATAACTCTTTGAAAACGTGGGTGATGGAATAAGGGGAGAAATTTCCCTTAATTAGTAAATAGCACTAAAAACAACAAAAATAGCCGAAGAAATTCCGACTATTTGCTCAAATACTGTAAAAGTAAGGCATTTTTCTTTGCTTAAACGGAAAAGCTCCGCTTATTTACTACGAACTAAGTTCATTTCTGGAGTTTAACAGGAAAATCTCCCCTTATCCCCAACCTCTCAACCTAACTTACATAAAAAACTATCCAACCCGTATCTTTTTTGGCAGATTTCTAACCCTTTGAGAAAGTAAATCTAGATGGACCTTAATTTACCAACAAAAAAAGACTAACAAATCGGGTGCAATTTGTTAGTCAAATTTCGATTACACTTTTTCTGTTTGTAATAGGCAACGTACGGTTATAATTACTAGGCAGTATTACAGTTCTATGACTAATTCCATAGGGAGTTTACAATTTTGTATCATCTACACCATTTAGCCAATCTTCTATCTCACCAATCACTGACTCAACACAACCTTGTTTAAATGGCAAAATGATATTAGCTTCTTCTACTAACTTGGTAAATGGGAGGCTTCCCCCTTTACTGCATAAGTTAATATAATCTTCCCAGGCTTTATCATGGTTCTCATTAGATTTTTTCCAAAATTGGAAAGCGCAAATTTGCGCTAATGTGTAATCAATATAATAAAATGGCATTTTAAAAATGTGTGCCTGTTGATGCCAAAAACCACCTTGATCTAAATACTCATTTTCTTCATAATTACGGTGTGGCAAGTACTTTTTCTCAATCACTCGCCAAGCTTTCTTTCTTTCTTCTGGTGTAGCATCTGGATTCTCATATACAAAGTGTTGGAATTCATCAACAGAAACACCATATGGAATAAACTGCAGTGCACCACTTAAGTGACTGAACTTATACTTTTCAGTGCCTTCTTCGAAGAACAATTCCATCCATGGCCAAGTGAAAAATTCCATACTCATGGAGTGAATTTCTGCTGCCTCAAATGTTGGTAATGCATATTCAGGCACTTCAAAACTTCTGCTCAAATACACCTGCAAAGCGTGCCCTGCTTCATGCTTTAACACCCTTACATCCCCTGCTGTACCATTAAAGTTAGAGAAAATAAATGGAGCTTTGTACTTTTTAATGTATGTACAATATCCTCCACCAGCCTTCCCTTTTTTACTTACTAAGTCCATGAGGTCGTTGTCAATCATAAAATGAATAAATTCATTCGTTTCTGGTGAGAGCTCCTCATACATTTTTTTCCCTTGTTCTACGATCCATTCAGGCCCACCTTTTGGTTCAGGGTTACCTGTTTTGAAGTTAAAGTTGTCATCGTAATATTGTAATGTATCTACACCAATACGACTTTGTTGTCTCTCCTTAAGCTTTGATGCTTCAGGGACTATGTGATCAAGAACTTGATTACGGAATGCTTCTACTTCTGTTGGACCATAGTCTGTACGGTTCATTCGTGCATATCCTAATTCTACGAAATTTTTATACCCTAGCTTTTTTGCTATTTTCGTTCTGACTTTAACAAGTTGATCGTAAATATCATCTATTTTAGTTTCATTTTCTGCAAAGTAAGTATATTTTGCTTCATGCGCTTTCTTTCTAGTTTCTCTATTAGGTGATAATAAGAATGGTCCAAGCTGTGCAAGGTTCCGCTCTTCTCCTTCAAAATTAATCTTTGCCGCTGCCAAAAGCTTAACATATTCACTTACAAGCTTATTTTCTTGTTTCAAATCTTCAACAATGTCTTCTGAAAATGTTTTCAGATTAGCTTCAGCAATATTAAATAACTGTTTTCCCCACTTTTTCTCTAACTCTTGTCGGAAAGAAGAGTGAACTATTGTCTCGTAATAGTTATGTATTAGTCCTTGATATACCGGGCGCCACTCGTCAAAATAATCTTGTTCTTGTTTATAAAACTCATCCGTCGTATCGATCGTGTGTCTTGTACTAACTAGCCTCATCATGGATTCAAATTCTGTTCGAAGTTCGATAATCTCCTTCATCCCATTCATTTGTTCTCCTACAGTTGGGGCTTGTTTCATTTGTTCCAGCAATTGGTTGAATCCGTCACGAAATGCCTCCATATTGGGGCGCTTGTACTGAAAATCATTAAATTTCATGGTATTCACCCTTTCGAAATCAATAGTGGTACTTTTTAAGTATATAATTATCAAAATAAAATTCAAATTAAAAGATTAGGAACTCGAAATAATTTCGGATATTTGTAAGTATTGCTTGCACCACAAAATTAAAAAAGGTTGTATCATCTTAGCAACCTAATGATACAACCTCAAAAAAACTTATGACATTAAGCCAATCGTATTATAACCACCGTCAACATGTAAAAGCTCACCAGTGATACCGCGGGACATGTCACTCATTAAGAATAAGGCTGTATCGCCTACTTCCTTTTGTGTAACGGTACGTTTTAATGGGGCTTTCCCTTCCATTTCCTTTAAAACTTCATTAAAGCTGCCAATTCCTTTGGCGGCCAATGTTCTTATTGGTCCTGCAGAAATGGCGTTTACACGAATGCCTTCCCCTCCAAGATCATTTGCCAAATATTTAACACTGGCATCTAAGGAAGCTTTGGCAACACCCATAACGTTATAATTCTCCACAACCCTTTCACCACCTAGGTAAGTTAGGGTAACTACACTTCCACCTTCTGTCATGAGTGGACGGGCTGCTTTGACGACTGCAGTTAAAGAATAAGAACTAATATTATGTGCCAACAGGAATCCTTCTCGTGTTGTATTTAAATACTCACCGGTAATCTCATCACGGTTAGCAAAGGCAATACAGTGAGCGATACCATGAATCACACCTGCCTGCTCTTTGATTTCTGCAAACGACTTGTCAATTTCCTCATCGTTAGATACGTCACAAGGTAAAATAATGGAATCTTTTCGTTCTAACGTTTCTGCAAGCTCCCTTACGTTTTTTTCTAAACGCTCACCTTGGTATGTAAACACTAAACGTGCTCCAGCACTGGCTAATGATTCTGCAATCCCCCATGCAATACTTCTTTTATTAGCAACACCCATTACGACATACGTACGATTACTTAAATCGATTTTCATGGAAAAATCTCCTCCATAGTTTTAGAAGTTGTTATTAGTACTTGGTCATAATTTTACATGAAGATATGATTATTCGTCAATCCTTATAATGCAACTTGTATTTTTTATCAACTGTCCGTCTTTGTTCTTATTAATTATTTTATCAAATAAAGGTACATGATACACTTGGTATAGTTATGGAAAATTTGAGGTGATTTTATGTATGATGTGATTGGTGATGTACACGGATGCTATCAAGAAATGAACCAACTACTGGAGAAATTAGGATATCAAATAGAGGACGGAAACATCTCCCACGAAAAAGGACGACTACCTGTATTTCTTGGGGACATTACTGACAGAGGCCCAAATTCATTAGCTGTCATATATGCCGTATCACACTGGGTAAAAAAGAAGCAAGCTCTTTACTGCCCTGGGAATCATTGCAATAAATTATACCGTTATTTTCTCGGGAGGAAAGTAGTTATTAGCCACGGACTTGAAACAACCGTTGCTGAGCTTGAGGCATTGACAGCAAAGGAGTTCAACCATGTTTCAGGTTTGTTCCGCAACTTATATGAAAGTTCTCCTCTTTATTTGATGCTCGATGAAGGCAGTCTTGTTGTTGCCCATGCGGGCATTCGTCCCAATGACATAGGAAAAGAAAATAAAAGTGTCCAGACATTCGTATTATATGGAGATATTACAGGGGAAAAGCATCCAGACGGTCGGCCAGTGCGGCGGGACTGGCCATCAAAGTATTCCTATGATTGTATGGTTGTATATGGACATACTCCAGTCATTGAACCACGACAGGTTGGCAACACCATTAATATTGATACTGGCTGTGTTTTCGGTGGAAAGTTGACTGCCCTGCAATGGCCAGAAAAAACAATTATATCTGTTCCTTCTCAACAACCATTTGTGGAAGATAAATTTAACCGGATTGATCCTCATTAACAGTAATAATGCCTCTAAAAAAAAAGAGGGGGGATTCAAAAAGTGCCGTGTGCCCTTCTGAATCCCCACTATAATTATTATTAAAACAACATAAACAAACTTTCATATGCTAAACACTATTTTCCTGTACTTATCCTTCTTTTTCTAGGTTGAGTTGATCCATAAGGTGTTCCATATCTTCAGGAAGTTTACTTTCCACTACGTGTCTATCTCCTGTAAAAGGATGCTGAAATTCCAAAACGGAAGAATGCAAAGCTTGGCGGTTAATGAATACTCCCTCTCCCCCATACAACGTATCACCAATAATAGGATGACCAAGGTGACTTAAATGAACACGAATCTGATGGGTTCTCCCTGTTTCCAACTGCAACTGAACGAGGGTAGCCGTTTTAAATTTTTTCAATACCTTAAATCGAGTAATGGCCCTTTGACCGTCGCTTCTAACTTCCCGTTCAATAATACTATCATCTTTTCTTCCTATGGGAGCAGAAATGATCCCTTCCTCTTCCAAGACAGTTCCATGTACAATAGCGCAGTACGTTCGTTTAATTATTTCATTGTTCATGGACTTGGAAAACAAATCGTGGACATAACGATGCTTAGCAATAAGTAGTAAACCCGATGTATTTCGATCCAAGCGGTTCACGGCATGAAAGGTTGACTTTAAACCAACCTTTTCATAGTAATGTAAAACAGCGCCGGCTAACGACGCTGCACCGTCTACTCTTGTTGGTATCGTAGGTAAAAATGAAGGTTTGTTCAACACTAATACATGTTCATCTTCAAAACAAATGGCTAAAGGGATCGCAACAGGCGTTATCCATTCGCTGACTGGCTCCTCTGGAAATGTTAACGTAACTTTGTCTCCTGCACATAAAGGATGGCGTACAGATACTTCTCTTCCGTTAACTTCCAAGTGACCTCCTTTATATTTGATAGATGCCAAAGCTCTTCTTGATATTTGTTGATTGTCCCGTAAAAATTCACGTAGCAGTTTACCTTGATCCTCTGTTCCTGTAATCCATGTAAATTTCATCATAGTACCACCATTATTCTGTAATGAATGACTCTTTGACACGCTTCCAAAAAGGAAACGGACGGAAACGAGCAAATTGTATACTCTCTTCAGCCACGCGGCATTGAATAGACTTTACCTCTTGCTGAAGTAACGTTAAATGATCAATTGTCACTTGAAAATCAGCATCTCTTATGGGTTTTAACAAACTTGTATGATGCTGTGGCAAAACAAGTGGTGAACCGATAGTCCGGTAAACACGATTATTAATAGATGCCATTTCAGCAATTTGAATACAGGAAATGGAAGGGTGCACAATTGCTCCTCCTAAGGCTTTATTGTAAGCCGTACTTCCAGACGGTGTGGAAATCACAAGACCGTCACCTCGAAACGTTTCAAACAACTCCCCTTTAATTTCAATATCCATTACAATCGAACCTTCTGTACTTTTAACAGAACATTCATTTAAAGCTAAAAATCGTTGTGATTTTTTATCATTGTAATGACGAATAATGACCTCAAGTAAAGGATATTCCACAATTTTAAATGGGGTTTTCGCAATATGTATAACTAGCTTTTCCACTTCATCAGGTTGCCAGTCTGCATAAAACCCGAGATGGCCCGTATGTACTCCCACAAAGGACGTTTCTGACAACCGATGGGAATATTCATGAAAAGCTTCCAAGAGCGTCCCATCACCACCAACAGAAATGACAATCTCGGGCTCCTCGGGATGATAAACAAGGTCAAATTCCTTCAAATATTTCACTATTTTTTTTGAAATAACATTGGAGATATCGTCTCCTCTTGAACATACAGTAAATTTCAAGGGTTTCTCCCCCTTTCCACGAATTGAGGCCATACCGTATCATTTTTCCAATTGAACTGTACGTAATCAATCCACTATCTATTTTTCCATCGACTCTCTTTTTTTAGAGATAATTTGCTGGGCTTCATGGACCTCTCCCCTAATTTGGGACATTTCTTCATCTAGACGAAAAGCTGCTTCAGCGGCACGTTGAAGTCGCTCTTCCACTTCTTTAGGGATTTTTCCGGAATATTTATATTGTAAAGAATGCTCAATCGTTGCCCAAAAATTCATCGCTAACGTTCGAATTTGCAATTCCACTAAAATTCGTTTTTCTCCACCGTCAATCATATGGACGGGATACCTCAGAACAAAATGATAGGAACGGTATCCACTTCTTTTTTTATGCTTAATATAATCCCGTTCCTCAACTATTTCAAAGTCTGTCCTTGCACGGATTAATTCAACGACTGTATCAATATCGCCAACGAATTGACACATGATTCTCACCCCTGCAAGGTCTTGCATTTGTTCCTCTAATTTATCTAATGGGATGTTTTTTCGTTCTGCCTTTTGAATGATACTGGAAACTGGTTTTACTCGTCCTGTAACAAATTCAATGGGCGTATGCTTTGATGAAAGCTGGTACTGTTCCCTAATCCCCTTCATTTTTATTTTCATTTCATTGACAGCCTGTTTGTAGGGGGCTAATAACGTCTCCCAATCCAATGAAATCACCACCGTATGATTTTTCCACTTATGAAGTTCGATTAGCGAAAGCTTGTTTCAACAGCATGCACCATGTTTTCTCCATAGTTTGCATTTCCTTGTATATTTTCAATAAGATTGTTTAATTCATTGTGAAAATTCTCTAGTTCAATAATTACATTCTCCGTTTTTGTGACGAAAACAGCTTGTACGGGGAGTTCCTTCTTTCTTAAGCTATTTAGCTCCTCCCATAACTGTTCTGGTAAACGTAAATGAACCAACGCATTCTCGTCTTCTAATATGTATACAAATGAAAGTTCGTTAGAATCCACTAAGATTTGACCTGCTGGAATCAACTTTTTTATATAATCAGCAGTTTCCTCAGCTGTCACAACAGCTTCTATCGCCTTTTCTAAAACTTTAATTTCCTCCACTGTCCACTTGCTCATCTTCCTTACCTCCAACTATACGTAATTATTCCATATTTTAGTTTAACATAATTTCCCCTTCAACTCGATGGAAAAGCTATTTACAACTTTCATAAGTTAATGTAGGCTCAATTAATTGTAAACTTCCCCTTGTTATGGAATAATACTAACAAAACTAAGCTACAGCAGGTGAACTTATGTCTCAGGAGTTAGAAATTGAGTTTAAAAACATGCTAACAAAAGAAGAATTTATTCGACTAATGAATATCTATGAACCATATGGTAATAAAGCCGTTCAAACAAATTACTATTTTGACACCAATGAAATGCAATTAAAAAGAAATAAATGCGCTTTACGTATCCGCAGAAAAGGGAGTCATTTTGTATTAACATTGAAGGAACCTCACCCTGAAGGTCATCTGGAGACGCACCAAAATATTAGGCAGTCTCAGTTCAA
>JAJOJL010000166.1 GCA_021208645.1 Bacillus sp. (in: firmicutes)
CTCCCCATTTGCCAATTAGGGTGCCGGTTGTTGAAAGATGTTTTCTTTTGGTGAGCGTTTAATAATAAAAACAACTAATAGAATCACCACTATACTAATCATGGTAGACAACAAGGTTACAAGCCACATATCGCCCCCCGCTTGCCTCGCCACGATTCCTTGAGTGACTCCAATGGCTTTTGCATAAATAACATTTATTACTACGGCTAAAAGCATTCCATTTGTTATCTTTATCTTCACCAAAATCAATCCTTCGTTGGTCTTGTTGGGTTCTCTAGTAATAATGGGTTATTAAGTTGCACTGTAATGGAAATATTCACCTGTACATTAGGATATATGTCATCCCAATCTTCTTTTAGTTTGTTCCACTCCTTAGGAAATTTCCCTTGAAAGGCACGTCCTAGTTGAAGAACATCTACTTTATATTCTTGTTGCAGTTTTTCCAACATCATTTCAATCTCCCTCTGGAGTTCCGCTTCCACGTCTTTTTCCAATAGATCCAACAGTTCGCTATGCTCTAACTTCGTAGGGCATCCTAATTCTACTAGGTCTGCCTCTGACTCCACTATGGCATCGAAAGAGACGTTTCCATGAACATATTTCGGCTCCAGTTGAAAATGATTATCCCTTAGTTCGACACTTACTCTACCTGGTTCATTGGGACAGGTAAGGGGAATAATACTGGATTGGATAGGTTCAATAAACCAAAGGAAACCCCTTGATTCCTTTGGGGTTAATTTGCCAACCATTTTTTCCTTGTTGAAAATAGCTGTTCCAGATAGCTCCACTTGAGGTAAACTACCAAATTCTTCGGTGCTTTCTGAGTCTAAACCTCGATTACGTAGTTTTACCATTGCCAAATAAGGGTGTGTATGCTCACCTAAATAAGAGGCTGTTAACGTCATAACATCCGATCTTGGCGCTTCTGCCAAAATATCTGTATAACGAAACAAGTTATCGATGGACATACCTGGTACGATTTCCAACCCTGTTTGCGTTGACACTACTTCACTGGCTTTTTCTTCTGAGACGACAATCCATGTTCTCATCCGCAATTGGTTATTCCGATTAAAAAAGTCGATTATATCCACAAGCCCTTCCGTCCTTGCTACCTCTTCGTTAATAACAATGACCATATTATGGGCCCAAAAAACCCGTCTCGAAGAAAACCGAGCAATATTTCTTATGGCTTCAAAAATGGTTTTCCCTTCGCCATACACGGTCCATAACGGCTCTCCTGATTCGCCGGAAGAATTCCCCCCTGCCACGTCACCAGGTTTAGCAATTTGTGTCGTTAGGATAATGTTATTATTCTCTTGGTTCCTATCAATACCTACAGCCATAACCATTGCTAGATCATTAATTTCTACTTTCCCCATACATCCACTACTTAAGAGGAGGGAGCCAATGAAAAAGAAACTAAGTAAAAACTTTCTCATTTATCTTCCCCCTTACTATTATTCTCACTGCCAGGAGAAGGTTTTTGATTATCTCCCATCCGTTTAATATCCCGTTGATCACTCTCTGGACGCTTACTATTACTCCACCACGGTCCACGGAGTAATGTATCCTTTTGTTCAGATCCTTTCATGGGAATGATAGGAGATAGATACGGTTCGCCAAAGGACCTTAAAGATAAAGCATGTAAGGCAATAATAGAAAAAACGCCAGCAAACCCTAGCAACCCCATTGTTCCTGATGCAAGTAGCAATGGAAATCGTATCAGTCGAATGGAATAGGACGCATCATAATTAGGAATGGCAAAGGCAGCGATCCCTGTGGTAGCCACAATTATGACCATAATCGGAGACACTATTCCTGCATCTACTGCCGCTTGTCCAATAATTAAAGAGCCAACAATACTTACGGCTGCCCCAATAGGTTTTGGCATCCGCAAACCCGCCTCTCGCATTAATTCAAAGGCAAATTCCATCATTAACGCTTCTAATAGCACAGGAAAAGGAATCGCTTCCCTACCTGCAGCAATGGCTAATGCCATAGGGGTGGGGATCATTTCCTGATGAAAGCTAACTAACATGACGAAGATGGAAGGTAACGTTAAACTAATAAATAAGGCGCAGTAACGTAAGAAACGAAAGAAACTGCCCATGTAAAAGTTATTGTAATAATCGTCAGAAGCCTGAAGAAATTGCCAAAAATGAGTTGGAACTACTAGTACATATGGTGTATTATCTACTATTATTGCTACTCTACCTTCGTAAAGGGCGGCAGCTACTTTATCGGGTCGTTCGGTCCCTTGGACTGTCATAAACGGCGACATTGGAGCATCACTAATTAATTCTTCGATATAACCACTTTCTAGAATGGCATCCATGTCTATCCTATTAACACGTTCTTTCACCTCATCTACGAGACCTTCCCTGACCAATCCGTCAATATAAGCGATGGCCACGTCCGTTTTCGAACGCTTGCCTAATTTCACTGCCTCCATTTGAAGTTTAGGGTCCCGAATCCTTCTCCTTATGAGGGCCGTGTTTGTACGTAAGGTTTCAACAAAACCATCCCTTGGACCTCGCACCGTAGGTTCTGTATTTGGTTCATCTACTCCCCTTCCCTCCCACCCTTTTGAGGAGAGGACAAAGCCTTTATCACATTTATCGACAAACAAAAGGGTATCACCAGATAATACCTCGGTTATCCCGTCACCAATTGTCTCCACCTGACTTACAGAGGCATTTGCCAGAAGATCTTCCGTAATGACGGATTCTAATAATGCAGGGTCTATATGACTATCTAAATCGTTTAAAAGTTCACGACTGCGGTAGACCATCGGCGACAATATGGAATTTTCAATTTTATCCTCATTTACTAACCCATCCATAAAATAAATGACAGCATTTAAATGGTTTGGTTTAAATAAATGAAAGGTTCGCTTTTTTAAATCTGAGCTTTGTCTAATAGTACCGTCTATTTCATTTATATTTAAACGAAGATTACTAGAAATTTTCTGATTTAATTCGTTCTTTTCTTCTAGTCCCATAGTCATTCTCCTATTCAGAAAAACTACCCTTTAGTATTCGACTTTTAGGATAATTCATGCAGTGCTGGAAAAAATAATGGAGAAAATATTGAAATGGGGAATGAATGATGAGCATTTATGACTTTTGGCTCTATAAATATATATTTAATACAGAAACTTTTTTATGGGCTTTTATAGGCTTTATCTTTTTTGTTAATTCTTTTGCCATTGTATTTTTTGGTATAGTTTAACGGAGAAAAAAATACAATGGAAACCGAAAAATTTACTGAAAAAACTTACAAAACAGCAAAATACCTCTTAGTAGGAGAACTGTTTTTTTACCGGTCAATCCTATTTTTTTTGCCTATTTTTCCAATAGTTGCTTTTGAAAAGATAAAAGAAGTCATGGTATATTGAAATAGCAAACAAGCTAATAAATCCTACGATGTCCGTCAACTCATGATGTCTTAAACCGATATGCAACATTAGGGAATTTTATAATCTTTATCTAACAATAAGCCCTGCAAGCGAGGGGAAATTGAACGATAAAGTGGTAAATGCCCACCTGCGAGAGCGGGTTTTAAGACACTTAGAGTAACGACAGAGTGGGACAACAACTTGATTACTAATGTCTCCTTTAGAAGGAGACTTTTTTTGTTTTGTCTTTTTTTAATGGCTCTGTTAGTGGGTAATGTTGATTTTTAAACTAGTTGATTTTCGCGTAAGATACGAGACTCCTACGGGAAAAGCAACAGCTGAAGACCCCGCAGGAACGAGGAGGCTGAAGCGTTG
>JAJOJL010000098.1 GCA_021208645.1 Bacillus sp. (in: firmicutes)
GAAGGGCTCCAAAGTCTTCTTAACAGATATCAATCATTGCGTTGGACTTAAATGAAAGCGCCGTGTACCGAACGGTACGCACGGTGCTGTGAGAGGTCGGGGGTTAGTCACCCCCTCCTACTCGATTATCGAAGAGCGGAATTGGCGAGCTCTATCCCGCACTTCGTGTTGATTTGCAGGGAGAAGAGCGGAATTGAGGAGCTCTATCCCGCACTTCGGGTTGATTTGCACGTAGAAGAGCGGAATTGCCAAGCTCTATCCCGCTCATCGTGTTGATTCCCTTGAGGAAGAGCGGAATTACCGAGCTCTCTCCAACCCTTTGATCTCAAAAAAAAGACCGGGCTATTTTGCCCGGTTTTAATTATAAATTACGTTGCCGAAGACGCAGATGCATGTGCAGCAGTTTCGCCCATAATCTCTCCGCTCTTAGATAATGGGGTAAACCGTGCGTTGAAGAAACGTAACGTCGGTGGCTCGTAAGTCATTTGGAGGCCAGCGATATGGTCTCTTTTTTCATATAAGGCAATGATGGAATCTACAACAACATCCATGTGGTTGTTTGTATACACTCGTCTTGGTATGGTTAACCGAACAAGCTCTAGCTTCGGCTTATTGTGCTCTCCAGTTGCTTTATTTCTTCCTCCAGAAACTATTCCCCGTTCCATGGAGCGTACTCCAGAATCTAAATAAAGAGCAGCAGCTAACGCTTGAGCTGGGAAATCTTCTTGTTGTAAATGTGGCAGGAATTCCCGAGCATCAAGGAATACAGCATGCCCTCCAATTGGTTTTACAACAGGAATACCAGCTTCTATCAATTGTTCGCCTAAATAGCGAACTTGTTGAATTCGATGGGCAATATAATTGTCATCAATGGACTCGTAAATACCTTGGGCCATTGCTTCCATGTCTCGACCAGACATTCCGCCGTAGGATGGCATTCCTTCATATAAAACAACTAATTCTCTTGCCCTAGTATAGAGCTCCTCATCGTTCATGGCGAGGAAACCACCGATATTAACGAGGCAATCCTTTTTCCCACTCATGGTACATCCGTCGGAATAAGAAAGCATTTCTTTAAGTATTTCTGCTACAGATGTACTCTCATAACCCGCTTCTCTTTCTTTGATAAAATAAGCATTTTCTACACAACGGGTTGCATCGAGCATGACATCAATGCCGTGTCGTTGACAAAGCTCATAAACTTGTCGCATATTTTCCATGCTTACAGGTTGGCCACCTGCCAGGTTAACAGTAACAGCAAGACATACATATGGTATTTTTTCTGCTCCCACTTCATGTATTAAATTCTCTAACTTATTTAAATCAATGTTTCCTTTAAACGGATGATCCAAGAGTGAATCATGGGCTTCATCAATAATTACATCGACGAAGGTACCTCCATTTAACTCTTGGTGAGCCCTCGTTGTGGTGAAGTACATATTCCCAGGTACGTAGTCTCCCTCTTTAATTTTCATTTGTGACAGGAGATTTTCCGCACCTCTTCCTTGGTGGGTGGGAATTACATATTGGTAACCGTAAATTTCCTTCACGGCTTTCTCTAGCTTATGCCAGCTTTTGCTGCCTGCATATGCTTCATCTCCTACCATTAAAACACCCCACTGCTTGTCACTCATGGCTGTTGTTCCGCTGTCTGTTAAAAGGTCAATGTACACATCTTCTGAATCAATCAAAAACGTATTGTAGCCAGCTTTCTTTAACGCCTCTTTCCGTTCCTCGAAATTTAACATTTTTAATGGCTCTACTGCTTTGATCTTAAATGGTTCTGCAGTTCTTCTTTTCACGATGATCAACCCCTTAAAAAGTATAAATTTTTCCAATTACTATATTGCTAGACTTAGATTAACATGTTTTTGAAAGCGCTTGCAAGAACGTCAATTAACCTTAAAACGCGGTAAAACTTTATTGCAAGTGAGAAAATTGTGACTTTTTACATTAATTTACAGCATTCGATTATTACTTATATTGATGAATTTTCTTTTTCACAAAAAATACCTTATTTCTCCCCAAAATCTCCACAAGATTAAATTAAATTAGAGGTATAAAAAGTATAATTATAGTAAGGGGGGAGTCGAAAAAAGATATTACCTCTATAAAAATGTTGTTTTTTAGTAATCAAATTGTAATATTCATATTACATGTCTGTTATTTACGAGTGTTATACTACTTTTGCTAGGTTATGGTAATAGTTTCATAGAGAAGAAAAAAGAAGTAATTGTTTTACAACGTGGAACAGTCAAACTTACATATACAAATGTTAAAAAAAGTTATGGGGAAAGTAGGGGAGAGTGTGCTAAATAAGTCGGTTTTACTCACATTATTTTTTGTTATTGGAAGTTTCTTGGTGGTCCCATCCATTACAGCAAATGCTAACCAGGAATTAAATCAAATACGGGAGGAACGAAGAGAAGTCCAGTCTCAATTATCAGAAGTAGAACAAGAGGTAGCAGACTTAATGGAAGAAATAGATCAAATGAACGATCTATTAAAACGCCTCGAACAAGCTAGGAAAGACAATGAAAAGACAATTGAAACTACGATTGAGGATATAGCTGCTTTAGAAGAAGAGGCAGCAGAATTACAAGTAGATATTGAAAGATTAGAAGCTGATATAGAAGCTCGCTTAGGGATTTTAGGTCAGAGAGCTGCTTCTTATCAAAAAAATGGAGGTAACATTAGTTACTTGGAAGTTATCTTAGGTTCAAGAAGCTTCGGTGATTTTATTGATAGAGTGATCGCTATTGCAAAAATTGCGCGAGCAGATAACGAGTTTATTGCTCAGTTGGAACTAAGTAAAGATGAGTTAGTAGTTAAGCAAGACGCCCTTGAAGAAAAATTGAATGCTTTAAATGATAAAATGGCTGAATTAGAAGATATGCAACATCATTTATTGGATCAGGAAGAGCAAAATAATGAAATTCTCAAAGAGTTAAAAGAAAAAGAATTAAAAAGCAGCTGCTTTATTGGAAGACTTAACACAGCATGCAAGTGATTTACAGAGTGCAGAACGGGACATTTTAAACCGTATAGAACAGGAACGTCAACGTCGTGAGGCAGAACGAGCAGCTAGCCAATCATCGAGCAATAATATTTCAACAGTTTCCACTTCTTCTGCACCAATTGCTAATGGGACCGCACAGGATGTCATTAGAGTAGGGTTTAAATATATTGGAAACTCCGTTTATGTTTTTGGCGGTGGGAGATCACAATACGATATTAATAACGGTCGATTTGACTGTTCAGGATTTACCCGCTGGGCATTTGCGCAAATTGGCTATAACATTGGATATAGCACAGATGCACAAAGATTTGCAGGCAGACAGGTTCCTGCCAGCGAAAGACGTCCTGGTGATTTAGTATTCTTCGATACGTATAAGCGAGATGGACATGTAGCTATTTATATGGGCGGCGGTCAATTCATCGGTGCTCAAAGCTCAACTGGTGTTGCCATTGCTAGTATGAACAGTGGCTACTGGGCACAACGCTTTAACGGCCGAGTTGTACGAGTAATTAATTAATGTAATAAGTGATGGATGTACAGTATAGCTGTGCATCCTTTTTATTTGCGAAAATTTTTTAACTGAAGCCTATAATTTTTTACATACCGCATTTTGATTAATTTCAAACATATTTTTTGCTGAAAAGTAAAACCTATACATGAATGGAGGAGATACAATGGCTAATAACAAGAAAAACAATAAAGTGGAAAAAATTGCAGAGAAAAATTATGAAGTAGAGGATTATCAAAGTAGTGATGAAACGGCTCAAGGGCTTGCTGTGACACATGAACAAGTCTCAGACACCTTCACGGAAGGAACCATTGATGCGAAAATAGACAAACTTGACGATAACGGAAGAAAATCAGGAAATGATGGAGAGGAAATTCCTCGAAAGGGTTTTGATGAATAGTGAGATGAAGGGAGTGACTTCTCTTGGCCAGAAAAAATAAAATCCTTGTACCTGAAGCAAGGGAAGGGTTGGACAGATTAAAAGCAAGAATCGCCAATTCGTCGAACCCTTCTAACGCTAAATATGAAGTGGCAAAAGAGCAAGGAATTGAATTGAACCATGGATACAATGGTGAAATCCGCGCAAAGGATGCAGGGAAAATTGGCGGAAGTATTGGTGGGAATATGGTAAAAGAGTTGGTGAAGATGGGAGAAGAGAAGTTAAGGGAGCAGTATAAGAGGAAATAAGGAATGCAGTATTAAAATTAGTCTATCTCATTTGCCTAATAGGAGAATTCACTCTCCTATTAGGCCATTTTAATATGTAATTATAGTGACTCTTCCAACTTCTTTGTCTGCTGAATATTGCAATGGGTGTGTCTTTTCAGCAGACAGTGGTTGTCAAAAGTCTAGCATGGACTAGGAATTAATAATTTCTTCATGAGACCTGTCATCAATTGTAATCCCTTGTTGTTTGGAAGCTTCTTCCCACTTATTAGGCAGCTTTTTGTTGGTAACAATTTTATCTATTTGGTTTAGTGGAGCAATAAAAGAAAATGCCGTTTTGTCAAATTTAGTATGATCGATGATAAGTACTTTATATTGGGAATGTCCGAGCATGACTTTTCTGATTTCCGCTTCGTGTTCATTCGTATCAGTAATCCCTCTTGTTAAATCAACTCCAGAACAAGATACGAAGGCAATATCTGCGTAGTAATGTTTTAATGTGCGGATTGCATTGTGACCGACAAAGGATTGGGAACGGTGCCGTAAATCCCCCCCCGATGCTAATAAGTTTAATATTTTCATCTGTTGATAACTCTGTAGCAACCTTTAATGAGTTTGTAATAACAGTGATATGCTTTGTATTTTTTATCCTTTTTGCAATATACAATGAGGTAGTGCTCGAGTCGAGAAAAATGACATTTCCGTTTTTCTATCATTTCACTGCATTTCTGCCCGATCGACTCTTTTCCCTCCCGATATGCTTCTTCTCTAATCCACACAGGAACATCATTCATCATGCCTTTATCGAGATATGCCCCACCGTAAGTGCGTTTTAAAACCCTTTCTTTCTCTAATTTTTCCAAATCCCTGCGTATCGTTTCTTCTGAAACATTAAATTGCTCACTCAGCTCTGTTACAACAACACTGCCCTGATTATATAAAATTTCGACTATCGTCCGTCTGCGGTCAACTGGTAACAAATCCCCACCACCTTAGAGTAATGATCTGATAATTTTAAGAGCGTCTTCAAAAAGTAACTGGGCAATGGCTTCGCCGTACCTCGCAGAGAAAAACCAATACTGTCTGCTTTTATTGGAATACAACAGCTACGCTCATTGTAGACTGTTCAAAAAGCTCAAAATCCCACCTTTTTAACAGGCTCTATATGAAAATCTTATAGAAAATAACTTTAAATGTCTAGCTAAACCACAATTAATTTGTGTTTACTAAGTAAAAGTAATTTTTTATTGTTGTTGATTGTTGTTGTATTTTGTAGTCAGCCCTTCAACAGTTCCTTTTTCAATGGAGTCTCGTATCTTTCTATTCAATTAACCCCCCCTCTTTAACACCGCTTTTTTTAAGTTAGGTGTAAAAAAATATTGAGATTTCTGAAAAAAGTGATATGATTAAAACAAAACAGTCATAATCAGTCATAAAACAATGTAAATTTCTTGTGTGTTATTTTTGATAATTCTCAATGAGGGGGAAAGGTATTATGTCAGTTTACTTCAGTTTAAATAATGAAAGCGTTGTCAATTATGTTGAGCAGTTAGGCTTGTTTGATGAAGGAGAGACTTTAACTGGTGCAGAGATCGGAGACGGGAATTTAAACTACGTTTTTAAAGTGCACAATGGAAAAGGGAAAAGCGTGATTGTAAAGCAGGCGCTACCATATGCAAGAATTGTTGGTGAAGATATGCCATTAACAGTAGATCGGTCCAGAATAGAAGCGGAGGCAATGAAGACAGAAGCAAAGTTTTGTCCTGATTTAGTCCCTGTAATCTATCATGTAGATCACGATATGTCTTTAATTGTTATGGAAGACCTTTCTGATCATGTCATTATGAGAACTGGCTTAATTAACAGAAACAAATACCCGCTTTTCTCAGAGCATATTAGTGAATTTATGGCGAAAACTCTCTTTTACACTTCAGACTTATTCATGGATCAGCTTGAAAAGAAGGAAGAAGTGAAGAAATTTATTAACCCTGAATTATGCAAAATTTCCGAGGATTTAATTTTTACAAGTCCATATTATGATGCTCCTGACAATGTGATACCAGAAGGATTACAGTCTTTTATAGAATCAGAGATTTGGAATGATGAAGAATTAAAGATTGAAGCGGCTAAATTAAAGTACCATTTCATGACAAGAGCAGAAGCGCTGCTCCACGGAGATTTACATACTGGAAGCGTATTTGTAACAGAAAAAAGTACAAAAGTTATTGATCCCGAATTTGCTTATTATGGACCGATGGGGTTTGATATTGGTGCGGTCATTGCCAACCTTCTGTTAAATTATGCAGCACAGGAAGGCCGTGCTTCGACAGAAGAAGAAAAGGAAGATTTCCGCAATTATCTTCTAGAGACTGTTAAGGAAACGTGGAACTTATTTGTGGAGAAATACTTGCACCTAGTAGCAAATGAATCTCGTGATTTAATGTTTAAACAGCCAAACTTCCAGCAAGTCCTAATTGACCATATTTTTGCTGATACGATCGGATTTGCAGGTTGTAAAATGATCCGCCGAATTCATGGATTAGCCATGTTGCTGATATTGATAAAATCGAGGATAAGGAAAAACGTTTAAAGGCGCAAAAACTTGCATTAATAGTAGGTAAAAAATTAATAAAATCCAGATATGAAGTACAAACAATTGATAATGTACTTGAGTTAGTCCAAGAAGAAGCAGCTAAGGGGGTTGTAAGCCTTGATTAGTAAATACGATATAGTGGAACCGCTCCGTTTTGAAGAAGGTGTTTTATATATTTTAGATCAAACGCAGTTGCCGGAAAAAACAGTTATGCTGAAGATGGATTCCATTGAAGATACATGGGATGCCATTAAGCAATTGAAGGTTAGGGGAGCACCTGCCATCGGTGTAGCAGCAGGTTATGGTCTAGCTCTAGGAGTACAGGATATTGAAGCAGATACATTTGACAGCTTTTTCTTGGAATTCATGAATCGTAAAGAGTACTTAGCGTCTTCCAGACCAACTGCCGTAAACTTGTTTTGGGCATTGGACAGAATGAAAAATCGTGCAAGGGAATTAAGGGAAGAATCCGTTCCGGTTATTAAACAAGGTCTGATAGAAGAAGCAATGAAGATTCATGAAGAAGATATTGAGGTTTGCAGAAAAATTGGAGAATACGGACTACAGTTCTTTAAGGATGATATGGGTGTACTTACCCATTGTAATGCTGGAGGAATTGCCACTTCTAGATACGGTACGGCCTTATCACCGATTTACTTTGCCCATGAAAAAGGATGGAATATCAGAGTTTACGCCGATGAGACACGTCCGTTGTTGCAGGGAGCAAGATTAACTGCCTGGGAGCTTCATGAATCAGGAATTGATGTAACGCTTATCACTGATAATATGGCTGCAATGGTCATGTCAAAAGGTTGGGTTCAGGCAGTTATTGTCGGATGTGACCGGGTTGCTGCCAATGGAGACGTGGCAAACAAGATTGGAACTTACGGTGTTGCGTTACTTGCAAAAGCTCATAATATTCCAGTTTATGTTGCCTGCCCCACGTCTACTATCGATTTGCAGACAAAAACGGGCATGGATATACCAATTGAAGAACGGGATGAAAAGGAAGTGACGGAAGGTTTCGGAAAGCGGACGGCACCAGTTGGCGTTAAAGTATTTAATCCAGCTTTCGACGTCACTCCTCACGAATTAGTAACGGCAATTATTACAGAAAAGGGTGTTGTAACAGCCCCTTATGAAGAAAACATTAAAGCATTGTTTGAATAATAATAAAACCCTATAGTTCTAACGGGTTTTACTAGGGAAAAGTAGGTGGAGTCATGTATAACTTTGCTTCGGAAACGAAGTTAAAACAGGAGATCTGCCAGATTGGCAAACTTGTTTTTGATAAAGGATTTGTAGCGGCAAACGATGGAAACATTTCTTGCCGTTTAAATAAAGATGAACTACTCGTAACTCCAACAGGAATAAGTAAAGGATTTGTTAAACCTCAAGATATTGTCAAAGTTAACATGCAAGGGGAAGTAATAGCAGGAAAATTAAAGCCAAGCTCGGAGTTGAAAATGCATTTAAAGGTATATGAGGAGAGGTCAGACATACAGGCGGTTGTTCATGTCCATCCTCCTTATGCGACAGCCCATGCTATTGCAGGAGTCCCGCTAGACAAAGCGACGATGCCAGAAGCTGTCGTATTGCTCGGTACCATTCCAATAGCCAAATATGGTACTCCTTCAACCCCAGAGATACCTGATGAAGTGGGAAAACATGTTCATAATCATCGGGGTGTATTACTGGAAAATCATGGTGCCCTTACATGGGGGGAGGATCTATTTTCTGCATATTTTTTAATGGAATCATTGGAGTTTTGTGCAAAATAAATTGGATTGCCCAGCAAATGAATGGGACGAGGGAATTGTCAACCTCTCGCGTGCAAGAGCTTCTTGAGATTAAAGAAAAGCTTGGTTTTAAAGGAGAATCACCTAAGGGAATATCTTGTCCAGAAAATCAAAATGCGTGTGTGAACGATAAGCAGGCAATTAGCAACTTGAGTGAGGAGCATATTAATACGATTGTTTCGAGAGTGTCAGAAGCAGTATTACAGCGCCTTAATGCCCAAAAATAAATGGGGGAACTAGTTATGGATCATGTAGTAATCGTTGGTGGAGTTGCAGCAGGCATGAGTGCTGCTTCCAAAATAAGAAGGATGAACCGGGATGTGAAAATTTCTGTTTATGAAAAAGGAGATTTTATTTCCTACGGTGCCTGTGGTTTGCCATATTACGTTTCGGGAGTAACGCCTTCTTATGAACAATTAATTATCCGCACGAAGGATCAATTTAAGGAGCAGGGAATTGATGTTTTCCTGAAGCATGAAGTAATCAGGCTATTTCCATCTGACAACACGATTTTAGTGAGGGATATGACGAACGAAGACTATGAGATTGTCTCATTTGATAAATTGCTAATTGCGACTGGTTCTAGGCCTGTCGCCCCCCCTTTCATGAACCAAGATTTGACGAATGTATTTACACTAAAGGACATTCCTGACGGAAGCAGAATCCGGGAGGCGGCGTTACAGGATGAAATTAAAGAAGTAACGATTGTGGGTGCAGGTTATATTGGCTTAGAATTGGTAGAAGCTATGCTTCATTTAAATAAGAAAGTTCGGATTATTGAAAATCAAGTCCAGATACTCCCGATGTTTGACAAAGAACTGGCTGAACTATTGGAAACAGATCTAAAGAAACTGCGAGTAGAAATAATAAAAAATGAATCTGTAATTGAGCTTCAGCATCACTTCGGAAAAGTGACTGGAGTAAAAACCGATAAAGGTACTTATTCAGCCCAAATGGTCATTGTTAATGTGGGGGTAAGACCGAATACAGAATTCCTAAATAATACGGATATTAAGCTATGTAAAAAGGGCGCTATCATTGTTAATGAGTTTCAAGAAACTTCTATTCCCAATATTTTTTCAGCCGGGGATTGTACTGCCTCTTATCATTTAGTATTGGCCAAGCTAACTTACTTGCCGCTAGGGACAGTTGCAAATAAACATGGAAGAGTTGCTGGAGAAAACATGGCAGGTGGTAGTAAGAAGTTCCCTGGTGTGTTAGGCACTTCTGTTGTAAAAATTAATGATCTGACCCTTGCAAAGACAGGTATCTCTGAGAAAGAAGCAATTGAAAATGAGTTGGACTATAAAACTGTTTTTGTTGAAACGAAAAGTCACGCTTCCTACTATCCGGATCCTAAGCCCATTTATATTAAATTAGTGTATGAATCAGATACCTTAAGGTTGCTAGGAGCACAAATGCTAGGAGAAGAAGGGGTTGCAAAACGGATCGATGTTTTAGCAACAGCCATATATAATCGCATGAGTACAGAGGAAATAGGGTTTTTGGACCTTTCTTATGCACCACCCTTTGCATCAGTCTGGGATGCAGTACAAATTGCAGCAAATGCTGCAAAGTAGAAGGTGAAGGTAATGTTAAAACATAACGACAGAGGCAAACTATTAGACTTAGAATCTGCTGCTAGATTAATAGATGATGGCACCGTCCTCGCTTTAGGTGGAAATGTACTCCATCGAAGCCCTTCGGCCTTTGCCCGTGAGTTAGCCAGACAAGGTCGAAAGAATATAGAGGTTGTGAAAACTGCAGGTGCTTACGATATTGATTTGCTGTGTGCAGCAGGTGTAATCAAAGCTGTTTCTGCAGGCTTTGTAGGTTATGAAAATGAGTTTGGGTTATGCCCAAATTACCGTAAGCAAGTAGAGGCAGGAATGATAGAAGCAAAGGAACATGCATGTTATACAGTCATTACAGCACTTAGAGCGGCTTCCTACGGGGTTTCCTTTTTGCCGATTAATGGTTTGCAAGGAAGTGACGTGCCGGAAGCAAGAGGTTTGTTGAAGGTAAAGGATCCTTACGCTGAAACTAGCTATGTTGCTATACCTGCAATAAATCCAGACTGGGCTGTCCTTCATGTCCATGAAGCAGACACAGCAGGTAATGCTCGAATTATTGGTCAAGCATTTGAAGATGTTCTTATGACTAGAGCAGCAAAAAATGTGATCATTACTTCAGAGAGAATCGTAGATAGCAGTAAATTTGAAAAGACACCTGAACTAGTTTCTATCCCAGGATTTTTAGTTCATGGAGTGGTGCACGTTCCTAAAGGAGCAGCGCCCGCTTCCTGTCCAGGACAATATGGGTATGATTCACAAGAAATCAAGAAGTTCCTATCCTTAACCAGCCGAAACGATTTAGAAGAGTATTTATTAAAAACGGCAGTACGGGACCGGAAGGGCATAGGAAAGAAATAAAGTAAACGCAGGTGATGATGATGATAAACCAATCCAAAATGGGAGAACAATCCATAAATACTTCGGAGATTGAACCTGCTGATATGATGGCCATTTGTATGGCCCGGCTTTTGAAAAATGATGAAACGGTATTTCATGGACTGTCGTCTCCACTTCCCATGGTTGCAATATTGTTGGCGAAAAGACTATACGCACCGAACTTAATTTATCTCAATATTACGGGAAGTGTGGATCCAAGACCGATTACCTTGCCTAAATCCACCGTAGGTTATGAGCTTTTAAGGGGGACTAGTTCCTATTTTAGTTTAGCTGATATTTTCGACCTTTCTGCCAGAGGGGGGATTAGATACGGCATTTCTCAGTGGCGCACAAATTGATCAATATGGACAAGTAAACAACAGTGTTATCGGTTCTTTCAACAAACCAAAGGTCAGGCTTCCTGGTGGAGCTGGAAGTGCAGTCATCATCCCTACAGCAAAGCGGACGATTTTATGGAGAACGAAACATGATAAACGTACATTGGTGGAGGATTGTGATTTTATTACTTCAGCGGGGAGAGTCTCCCATCTGATTACACCGTTAGGAGTCTTTGAGAAAATCGGAGATAGACTTGTTTTAAAAAGCATACATCCTTATGCAACTTTAACTGAAGTGAAAGAAAATACCGGGTTTCCCCTTATTTACGATGAGGTTAATTATACAGAGAAACCAACAAAAGAAGAAATGAAGGTCCTGCACCAAGTAGATGCTAACCGAATTAGGGACGTGGAATTTTAAGGAGGTGAACGAAAGCATTATTTCTATAAGAGCTTTCAAGACTAGCAAAAATACAAAATTTAGTAGGGGGATAAAATGAAAAAATTAACGATTATTTCCGTATTGATCCTGTTGGTTTTAGGTTTAGTGGCTTGTAATTCTGATTCAGACGCTGGCGGTGCAGTGGAAAATATTGATGGTGTTCCGGAAGGTGTTCAAGGTGGTAAGCGGGTTGCTGTAGTTAGAAACCTACCATCGGATGACCATACTGTACAATTTTTTGACGGGGCAAGAAGTGAAGGGGAATCCTTTGGATTTCATGTAGATACTTTTATTGCAAACAATGATGACGTTCGATTCCAAGAGTTAGTAGCTCAAGCAATACAAGGAAATTATGACGGGCTAATTATCTCTCACGGAAAAGAGGAGTATTCCTATGATATGTTAGCTCCTGCAATTGAAAAAGGGTTAGAGGTAGTTACTTTTGATACGGTGACGATAAAGGATGGGCAAACATTCCCTGAAATTACGTCTACTTTCCAAGATGACTTTAAGCTTGCGGAACTATCATTAGATGAGGTTGTTGCTTTATCTGAAAATGGTGAGGCCGTAAGAATTTTGAAGCTTTGGTTCGGACCTGGTGTTCCACCATTAGATCGTCGTGAAACTATTTATAAGCAGTACGAAGAGCAAGGTTTAATTGAAACATTAGAAGTTATTGGGCCTACAAACTTCGATGATGTTCAAGGTGATATTGCTGCAAAAGTAAGTGCTGTATTGGCACGTTATCAACCAGGTGAAATTGATGCTATCTGGGGTTCTTGGGACGAAATGGCAAAAGGTGCTTATATTGCTATGAAGGAAAATAATCGTATGGAGATCGAGCTTATTTCTATCGATATTTCCAACCAGGATATTAATATGATGATGGAAGAAGGCAGTAATTGGCGTTCTACTGCTGCAGTTGATCCTTATTTAATCGGTGTTGTTAACATGCGTTTACTTGCGAAAAAGTTTGCCGGTGAAGATACACCAGCGGAATATGACTTGGAAGCAATGCTAATTAGACAAAGTGATTTAACCTCTGAAACGAATATGACAAACCTTGACGAATATGTTGACGGATGGGGTCAGTCTGATGCATTTAATGAGCCTTGGATGGATTTGTTGCGTGAAGCTCACGCCAAATAAAGCGGACTAATTAAGTTGGTAAGTGGAGAAAAGAGAGGGGATTATTGGAAATCTTCTCTCTTCCACTATCCCGATAATTTGATAGTTAGATGGGGGATAGAAATGGGAGAACATAGAACAAAGTTATCGATGAAAAACATAAGTATTGAATTCCCAGGGGTAAAGGCACTGTCTAACGTTGATTTTGAGTTAGAAACTGGAAAAATCCATGCCCTTATCGGAGCAAATGGTGCAGGAAAATCCACACTCATGAAAGTCCTTGCAGGAGCTTACGATCATTATACAGGTCAGATCTTATTTAATGGAGAAGAAGTGACCATACGTACACCTCGAGACGCAAAAAAGCTGGGAGTTGATATCGTTTATCAGTAAGTAGATACGGCATTAATTCCATACTTAAGTGTTGCTGAAAATATTATGCTCGATGTTCTTGTTAACAAAATGCAACGAAAGCAGTTCATTAGCTGGAATGAGATTTATAAACAAGCACAAAAGGTGCTAGAACGTCTTAATACTAAGTTAAATTTGCGTAAACGGGTGGAAAACCTCCAATTGGCAGAAAAACAAATTGTACTAATAGCAAGGGCGATTGTTGAGGAAAGGAAGTTCCTGATCTTAGATGAACCTACTGCTCCGTTGAGTCAGAAAGAAACAGAGGAGTTGTTCCGGATTGTTAAGGACCTTGCTTACAACCATAATGTGGGAGTCATTTTCATTTCTCATCGCCTGCCAGAGGTATTTAATATTTGCGAATCCATTACAGTGATGAAGGATGGAAAGTAGTAACGAGCGAACATTAAATGGATTAACGACAAAGAATGTGGTAGAACTTATGCTTGGGCGTGAGTTCAATGAAGAACGATTAAAACAAGAAGTTCCTATTGGAAATCCCATTTTTGAGGTAAAAGAACTATGGGAAAAGGACGGTGCTGTTAAGGGCGCAAGTATGCATGTGAAGGCAGGAGAAATTGTAGGTATAGCAGGATTAGTTGGAGCTGGAAAAACAGAGTTGGTAAAAACTATTTTTGGTGCTATGCCCGTCGGTTCTGGCGAAATTACGATTCGTAATAAAAAGGTGAAAATTAATTCTGTTCATAAAGCAGTTGCACAAGGTCTTGCGCTAGTTCCAGAAGAGCGAAGAAAAGAAGGGGTGTTAGTGGAAGAACCTGTGTACAGTAATCTTTCTGCCGCCAATCTATCTAACTTCACAGGAATGTTCAGTTATTTAAAGCCTTGGAAAGAAAGAGAAGTAGCAAGGAAAATGATTAAAGACCTGGGAATAAAGACGCCAAGTGAAAATCAGAAGGTCGCCTTATTATCAGGAGGAAACCAACAAAAGGTAGCAGTAGGAAAATGGCTACTGTCCGATTCTCATTTGTATATGTTTGATGAACCGACAAAAGGTGTAGACGTTGGTGCAAAAGAGGATATTTTTGATCTTATTGGCGATCTCGCCAAAAAAGGAAAAGGAATTATATATGCTTCATGTGAACTAGCAGAGATATTAGCAATCACTGATCGGATCTATGTAATGTATGATGGAACGATAGTAAAGGAGTTAATTACCTCTGAAACAACAGAAGAAGAGATACTTTACTATTCTACAGGGGGAGAGTAATCCATGGCCAAGCTTGAGTTAAATACAAAGCCAAGAATAACAAGTAGTAATGCTTTTCAATTTGTAAATAACTGGGGGATGATTATTGCAATTATTCTTCTAGTCATCGTGTTTTCTGTAGCTGTACCGCAATTTTTAGCTACTTCTAATATGTTAACGATCTTACGTAGTATTTCTATTGTAACGATTATAGCAGTAGGTTTAACTTTTTCTTTAACGGTAAATGGCTTTGACTTATCGATTGGATCCGCTGCTACGGTTGCCAATACCCTTGTCGTTTCTTTATTTGTTTGGTATAGCTTACCAGTGTTTCCATCGATTGTAATTGCCTTGACCGTTACACTTATTGTTGCTTTAGTCAACGTATTTCTAATTGTTGTCGTAAAAATCCCACATTTATTTTCCACATTAGCAACGATGTTCTTATTTGAAGGAGTTGCTCTGACGTATAGTGGTGGAGGGTCTATTAGCCCTGGAATGCCAAGATTAGACGGAACACCAACTACAGGGACGTTATCACCAATTTTCTTAAAGATGGGACAAGCACCTTATATTATCATCATTATGCTCGTTGTCGTGGCGTTAGCATATGTGTTCTTAACCCATACCAAACATGGCCGGTACATGTATATGGTTGGGGGAAATAAAGAAGCAGCCAGACTTTCTGGGATTCCCGTCAATCGATATATCACTATTGCCTATATGATATCGACTTTTTTAGCTGCATTAGGCGGTATTATTCTAGCAGCACGACTAGGTTCTGCACAGATTAACGCTGGTGGAGGTTATTTAATGCCAGCTGTTGCAGCAGCATTCATTGGCTCATCCTTTGCTGGTATAAAAAAACCGAATGCAATTGGCACCTTTGTGGGGGCTGTTCTTATTGGTATCTTGCAAAACGGCTTAGTTATGATGTCTGTCCCGTATTATTCTTTAAATATTGTTATTGGCGCTGTGTTAGCGTTAGCGTTAGCTTCGACGTATTATACGAAAAGTAATAGTTTATAACCTATCAGATGGCTGTAAGGTTTTCCTGTAGCTAGAAAATGGTGAAAAAGATGATAGTTTGTAAGGTGGTTGGATCTATTGTTGTGACTCGGAAAACAGACAGCTTAAAAGGAAAGAAATTATTGGTAGTAAAAGAAGTTAATTTACGTAATTTAGGTGTTTCCGGGAAACCTCTCATTGCGGTTGATACAGTAGGTTCAGGAATAGGCGAGTTAGTGATGGTTGTTTCTGGCAGTTCTGCAAGGCAGACAAAGATAACAAATAATACTCCTGTAGATGCAACAATCGCTGGTATTATCGATTTGGTAGAACTGGAAGGTAATATTGTTTTTTCTAAGCATGATTAACAAAAATGTGAGGTGCATAAAATGGAAAGACAAGCATTAGGAATGATAGAGACAAAAGGGCTAGTCGGTGCAATTGAGGCTGCCGATGCGATGGTGAAAGCAGCGAATGTAACGTTAGTTGACAAGCATATAGTTGGCGGAGGATTAGTAGCGGTAATGGTGAGGGGAGATGTGGGTGCTGTTAAAGCAGCAACAGAAGCTGGAGCAGATGCTGCACAGCGTGTAGGTGAACTAGTGTCTGTACATGTTATTCCAAGGCCACACAGTGATGTTGAATCCATCATTAATGTTAAATAATACCTAGCCTGTTTGGAGGAAAGAGGAGTAAGAAATGTATTTGGGAAAAGTTATTGGCAGTATTGTTTGTACACAAAAAGACCCCCAATTGCATGGCTTGAAGTTATTGATTGTCCAGCGGCATAGTGACCAATTTCAACCAGTTGGCAACCCCTTTGTTGCTATTGATACAGTTGGTCAGTCGGGTACAGGAGATTTTGTCTATATAGCTAAAAGCAGAGAATCAGCATTTCCATTAGCAAAGGAAATGGTTCCGTCTGATGCTGGGATTCTAGGAATAATAGATGACTATTAAGTTAAAGGATAGGTGGTTCTTGTGAAGTTGGGGTGCGTGACTGGTAATGTCGTTTCAACAATAAAAACCCCTTGTCACCAGAGTTGCAAACTCATGGTGGTTGATCCGATTGATATGAATCGAAAGGTAATAGGACCATCCATTATTGCTATTGATTCTGTCCAAGCTGGAATTGGGGATATCATTCTTATTGTAGAGGAAGGCGGTTCATCAAGGGAAGCATTGCAAAATCCTACGCTTGCCATTGATGCCCTAATTGTAGGAATTGTTGATTATTTAGTTAATCAGGAATAACTACCAATTACCAGATACAGGGGATGAAAGCTTATGTTAGAAAAGAAAAAAACAGTGGTGATTACTGGTGGCGGAAGTGGTTTTGGTGCTGCTTTAAGCAAAAATATGTTTAATAAAGGATTTCATGTTTGTTTATTAGGAAGGGATGAAGAAAACCTAGAGAAAACAGGCAAGTCTATGAGTGGAAAAGGCACAGTGTCATCACATGTTGTGGATGTTACCTCTTACTCATCTGTGGAATCATGTTTTAATTCCATTTTCTTGGAACATGGCAAAATTGACATTTTAATCAATAATGCTGGAATGGCAAGGTTTGGTGCGTTAGAGACTCTTGCTGTTGATACTATTGACCATATGCTTGATACGAACTTAAAAGGGGCAATTTACTGTACAAAAGCATTCCTTGAGCTTATGAAAAGGGAAAACGATGGGATTATTTTAAATGTTGTTTCAACAGCAGGTCTAGTGGGCAAAAAAAATGAAACTGTCTATTGTGCCAGTAAGTTTGGTTTGGGGGATTTACGGAAAGTCTGCGGATGGAATTAAATGAGAGCAATATTAAAATAATGGCTGCATATATGGGGGCCATGGCTACGCCATTTTGGGACAGGAAAGATTATGGAAAAAGAAAAATGGACTCTGCAGAAGTGTCCGAAATTATTCTCCATCACATCGTAAATCATGAAACTATTTTTGTGAAGGATATTATTATAGATAAATCGAATTAAACGATTGTGTGGAAAAGTAGATGATTTAACGTATTTAGAAAAGTTTGGACTGTTAAAAATGGTTTTATTTATATACCATTTTCAGCAGTCTATTTCTATGTGTGTTTCAATATATATTCGTCGTATAGTGTGATTAGCGAAATTAAGAAAATTTTCGTGTTTAGAAGGCTTTTTCACCTTATTGGAGAAGTGTAAGGTAATAAAAAAATTGATTTTATAGGAGGGGCGTAGCTATGAACAAGGAAACATTTAGTTTTACTGGAGAAGATGGTGTGGAAATTTTTGCCAGGAAATGGAGTCCAGAGTCAGAGGTGGAAGTGAAAGGAGTCGTTCAAATTGCCCACGGAATGGCAGAGCATAGTGAAAGATACGATGACTTTGCCAGCTTCCTGGTTGATGAGGGGTTTGTTGTTTTTGCTAACGATCATCGGGGGCATGGCCAGACCATTAAAAACAAGGAAGATTATGGCTTTTTTGTTGAGGAAAATGGTTTTGAAACAGTCGTTGAGGATTTACATATTTTAACTGACCATATTGGAGAAGAGTACCCTAATGTTCCCATTTTTTTGTTTGGGCATAGTATGGGCTCCTTTTTAGTGAGACGATATATTCAACGATTTGATAAAGGTCTTCAGGGGGTAATTATATCTGGAACGGGAGGTAATCCTGGGATCGTTGGCAAGCTTGCAAAAGGAATTGCTAAACGAGAAATCAATAAGCTAGGTAAAAAAGGGCCGAGCGAGCTGTTGTCAAAGCTTGTTTTTGGAAAACACAATAAGCAATTTAATCCAGCAAGGACGGAATACGATTGGCTAAGTGCCGACGAGGCTGTTGTAGATGCCTATATTAAAGACCCATTGTGTGGAGGTACATGTACGGCTGGTTTTTTCCTTGACTTATTTGAAGGCTTAGAGGCAATTCATCGGAAGGAGAGTATGTCTAAGGTGAGGAAGGACTTGCCAATTTTTGTTTTCTCAGGGGACAAAGACCCAGTTGGTGGGAACGGTAAGGGAGTTTTGCAAGTATACAATAGCTTTAAAAAAGTAGGTTTGAAAGATGTGGAGTGTAAGCTTTACCCAAGTGGAAGGCATGAAATGCTTAATGAGGTAAATAAGGATGAGGTTTTCAATGACATTTTAAAGTGGATGGACGGGAGACTTAAAAACGCGTAGAGGCTAAACCCCTACGCGTTAATTCCACTTATTAAAATTTTTGTTGTTCAGCTTGTTGTACTAGACGCTTTGTGATCTCGCCACCTACAGAACCGTTAGAGCGAGCTGTTGCATCTGCACCTAGGTTTACCCCAAACTCTTGCGCGATTTCATACTTCATTTGATCCAAAGCTGCTTCTACTCCAGGAACGAGAAGTTTATTGCTTCGTGCCATTCTGTATCACCTCGCTTTGTTTTAGGTTACTACTAGTATGGTGGTGTGAGCTTTTACTATACTTTTTTGACGATGGCAATATTTTCTCATAGGGAAAAAGCGTGTCGTACTAGGAAAAACTTTTGTTTATTCATTAAAAAAGATTTTTTTTCACTTCTTCTTGATTCAAGGGGTTTAAATTACCCTGCATTAATAGGAAGTAGTGAAGGTTAGGGCTGATTTTTCAAGCAAACCTTGAGAAGTTTTGCAAAGTAGAGAAGGTTAGGGGTGGATCTTCATACAAACCATTAGCAGCAGTTCGTATTTTCAATAAAGTAGTCATGAGATATGTTTTTTCACATAAGATTTTCTTAAAGCACCAGGGCCATGGCCTCGCTCGTCGCCGTTTGACGGGAGAAGTCCTCTACTGCCATGTCTTAAAAGATTACTATTGCTACGCTCATTTCTGCGAACTTAATCAATAAATGACAACGTTTTTTGGATCCATCTTAAAAAAAGTGGTTTACAATTCTGAAAAAGGATGCTATTATTTTTAACAACTCAATATTACGTGTTTTCCTTATCAAGAGAGGCGGAGGGACTGGCCCGACGATGCCCGGCAACCAGCGATTTAACGATATGTTAAAGAGCAAGGTGCTAATTCCTGCAAAGCGATGACAGCTTTGGAAGATGAGAATGGATTTTCGTTGCAAAACGAGGATAGATAAACATTCTAACATTTCCCTTTGCTGTTTTGGCGGAGGGATTTTTTAATTAATAAGGCTCTGTTAGTGGATAGTATTGATTTTTGTTTATAAGTTGATTTTGCGAAAGGAGCGAGACTCCTCGAAAATGCTCACACATTTTCTTCGTGCGTGGGATTCCCCCACGAAGCATCTCAAAGTCCTGCGGGAAAAGCAACAGCTAAGAGCATATGCTTCATGAATAGGCTACGATTTGTCTCGACGCATAAACTACAAAGCGATGCTTGCAGAGGAAGAGACAGAAGACCCCGCAGGGAA
>JAJOJL010000043.1 GCA_021208645.1 Bacillus sp. (in: firmicutes)
CCGCGGGCAACGCTTCAGCCTCCTCGTCCCTGCGGGGTCTTCAGCCGTTGCTTTTCCCGCAGGAGTCTCGCTCCTTTCGCAAAATCAACGCATATCCAAAATCAACATTATCCACTAACAGAGCCTTTAGATTAACACAATATTTTCAATATGAGTAACGGGGTTATCCTTATTGGATCCGTCCCTATAATAAAAATGAATTGGCCCATTCTCTTTTAGGGGGTTCCCGTTGTTAGAAAATCCTGCAATACCTTCCATAGCTTCTTCCAAACTGCATTGAAAATCTTCCCCTATTGATCGCTTAAAAACAACGGTTGTTGCATTAGGTGTAGGGTTAGCGTTTTTAATAAAGGGATATAAAGGAACACCGAATGACTTTTCTGTTAAATCCTTTTTGTTGGACGTAACAACATTGCCGTTAGAAAGGGCTATTGCCCCTTCTTTTCGCTGTTTATCCCATGCTCTTGATAGGTTTTCTAATTCTTGGTCTTGATGATTTTTATTTTCTTGGGAAAAATATGTATCAAGATCTACTTTTCTTTCGTCAAAAATCCAGACACCTGGGTCTATGGTTATGGTATGGTTAACTTGGCCGCTGATAGTCAAAATCATCTAAAACTCTCCTTTCTTGCTCTCATTTAGTATAGAGGGTAGAGAGAAAAAAGTCACGGAATTACAAATGCCTGGAGGTAGTAGTAAATGATCTGCAATGAACAGGATCTACTTAAACGAATGGTAGAAGAAGCAAAAAAATATACTAAATATGGGAAGGTGGCCGATTATATCCCGGCCCTTCAATATGCCAATAAGGATAGTTTAGCTGTTGCCGTGTATGAGGATGAAACCACCTGTGTGACAGCAGGGAACACGGAGGAAAAATTTACATTGCAAAGTATATCTAAGGTGATTGCCCTTGCCCTAGCGTTGATGGACCATGGGGAGGAGGAGGTATTTTCCCGTGTCGGCATGGAACCAACGGGAGATCCGTTCAACTCCATTATTAAGTTAGAAACCCATTCCCCGTCAAAGCCATTGAATCCCATGATAAATGCTGGCGCCTTGGCTGTCACCTCTATGATTCGAGGAGCAACGTTGGAAGAGAAAATTGGCCGATTGCTTGGGTTTATCCATGAATTAACAGGAAATCCCTCCATTACATACAACGAAGAAGTAGCCAAATCAGAATATGACACGGCCCATTTGAACCGGTCCTTATGTTATTTTATGAAGCAGCACGGTGTGATTGATGATAATGTAGAAGCCCTGTTAGAGCTGTACACGAAGCAATGTGCCATTGAAGTTAATTGCAAAGATTTGGCGAAAATTGGTTATGTTATTGCCAATCAAGGACAACATACGGAAGCTGGTAGAAAGATAATACCTCTTCAGACATCACGCATTTTGAAAACGTTTATGGTTACATGCGGAATGTATAACGCGTCAGGGGAATTTGCTATTCGTGTTGGGATACCGGCAAAAAGTGGTGTTTCTGGTGGGATCATGGCTTCCATACCGTATGGAATGGGAATTGGTATTTATGGTCCTTCTTTGGACGATAAAGGGAACAGTATTGCAGGGATGAAACTGCTAGAAGCCTTATCGTCTAGATACGACTTCAGTATCTTCTAAGCATAAATAATTCTCTTAAAAAAGGATTGATTGGCTAAAACCTATACTTCGATATTAGACAAAAAGCTAATACACAATTTTTTGTCATAAACTCTTAAACACCATGTATTGCATTTTTATAGTGGAAAAGATAATATAGAGTAGAAGAGTTTTCTTACACAAAGTGGAGGAGGGATTCCGTTGTCAGTAGAAACCCTATCCGGACAGAGCGAAAAGGCTTATGCCCTTCTACAGGAAGATGCTCAAAAAATCCTAAAACTCATTGAAGTGCAAATGGCCAACCTAACTATGCCGCAATGTCCTCTTTACGAGGAAGTTTTAGATACACAAATGTTCGGTTTATCTCGAGAAATTGATTTTGCAATACGCTTAAACCTGATTCATGAAGAAGATGGTAAAGAGCTAATGGGACAACTAGAAAGACAATTGTCTGCATTGCACGAAGCATGCGTAAAGAAATAATCTATATGCTTATGAAGCTGAGCGTTCCAAACGTTTGCTTTTTGTTTTGGAAAAAAATGTGGTTTTTAAGGGGCGTTTTCAGACTTTCAGAAAAAATCATATGATAGAGTTCGCATAACGTTCAATAATTATTACTTCATATGTGTTGAGAAACTTTCCACCATTCTCTATAATTGGAAATGGAGAAAGTTGTACTAACAACTTTTTCTTGGGGACAAATAGTAAAAATTGGGAGTTGATCAATTTGGCACATGAAAAAACAGCAGAGATTTTGAACAGACAGGTAGCAAACTGGAATGTATTGTTTGTTAAACTGCACAATTACCATTGGTATGTTAAAGGAGAAAACTTCTTTAAACTCCATGAAAAGTTTGAAGAATTATACAACGAGGCAGCAACGCATATCGATGAGTTAGCAGAGCGTCTTCTCACTGTAGGAGGAGAGCCCGTTGCAACGATGAAAGAATACTTAGAGATCTCTACAATCAAGGAAGCTCAAGGGGAAAGAGCTACCAATGATATGGTTCAAACATTACTTAAGGACTTTGAGGGATTAGCAGAAGAGTTAAGAAACGACATATCGGTTTTGGAAGACGAAGTAGGCGATGAGGTAACAGCAGATATGCTTATCGGCGTGCGTTCTTCTCTTGAGAAACACGGTTGGATGCTTCGTGCATTCTTAGGTTAATAACATCAAAAATATATGCTCTGTTAGTCTTTGTTGTTGATTTATGCTACAGGAGCTCGCTTTCCGCGGGCAACGCTTCAGCCTCCTCGTCCCTGTGGGGTCTTCAGCCGTTGCTTTTCCCGCTGGAGTCTCGCTCCTTTCGCATAATCAACGTATATATCCATAATTAACATAAGCCACTAACAGAGCCAAAATATAAAAGGTGATTCTACAGGTAAAAGTCCTGCCTAGAATCACCTTTTTTCATCCTTCAAAACAACATCATTATGCTAGTCTTTCGTTTCTGCGCGGTAAGCAAGCAAAGTCCCATAAGAGACAACACCGAATAATAAACTAATGAAGAATGCATGGAACATGGTCGTTTCTAAAGAAAATCCGGAAAATACGACTACTGCACCGCTAATGACCTGAACTGTCACGAACAACAAGCTAACTAACCCACTGTAGTAGATGACTTTTTCCTGTCGATAATGGCGAATAAGCCAAATAAACCAAACTAGAATTACAATAAACAAAAATCCTGCAGCAACACGATGACCAAACTGGATACCGACAGAGCCTTCCAATGGAGGAATTAACTGACCATTGCAAAGGGGCCAACCTGAACAGGCTGCACTGGAATTAGTATGTTTTACATAGGCTCCAGTATAGACAACAATATACAAATACGTTATGACAAAATAAATATAGTTACGAAGTTTTGATGAAATAACCGGTTGCACATATTTTTTCGGCATGTCATTTTCAAAGGCCAGAACAGTTAAGAGCATGACACTGGCAAAAGAAATGAGGGAGAATCCAAAATGAAGTGCCATTACAGCATTTGACTGTCCCCAAACAACGGCTGCCGCCCCCAATAACCCTTGGAATACAATAAATAATACGGCAATGATTGCAAAAAACTTTGTTTCCTTTATATGAGGTATTTTTTTCCAGCTCCATATGGCTAATATTATGACCATGATGCCAAGTAGACCTGAAACTACTCGATGAGTATATTCGATTAATGTTTGTACGGTTGGCGACTCTGGAAAAACTTGTCCGAGACAAAGTGGCCACTCCGCTCCACATGCATCCCCAGAACCTGTTTGTGTTACTAAAACTCCTTGTATTAATACAACAATCATCCCTAAAGTAGTAATGATGCCAAAAATCTTTAAATATCTGTTGTTCACCACTTCACCGACTTTCTATAAATAAAAGTTTAAAAACTTTAGAGGAATAATAAATTTCTTTTGTTTTTATTTTTCAGGAACAAAAAAAATGAGCCAATTCCCAACCTTTATTCTAATTCAAATTCTAAAAAAAAGTCAATTTAATCTACTATTAAACCTAGTTTTAAAGGATTTTATAGTAAATGAAAAAAAATTACTGAATGAAAGTATATTTTTCTTGAAAAGATTATTAATATTGATATAGTGATTATGGTAAAATGTTTTTATAGGCATGGTACATTTATGCAATCGTAAATATTGTGATGATAATCACGGAATCTTGTTTTATAATGTGTAAATGAGTCTAAAATATCGAGTTTGTGATCAGGTAAATTTATTTTTAATCAATAATTTTTGAATGAGATACATGAAGTGATAGAAACTACGTTAATAAAAATCTCTTTTAATGGTTTCCTACGGCGACTTAATGTTTGTGGATAAAGTTTCATTGGAGGAATTACCTTTTCTTTTTTTGAGTAAATGGATTTACCTGGTTGTGAAAAAAATTAAGAGCAGATTATTAGACTTATGGATGGATTCATGCTTTTATAGTGATTAATAAAGTAATTAAGGGGGGGTGAAGTAATGAGCAAATCAAGTACACTGACAACAACAGAGAAAATGGATGTATCTGATATGAACGAAAGCCATGCAACATGGAAAACGTATGTTGATATTTCAAAAACAGGAATTGTGAAGTCGAATTTAATAACAACCTTCACCGGTCTATTTTTAGCAGGGGTATACACAGGAACTACTTTAAGTAGTGATCCTCTTACGGTCTTATTGACATTATTGGGGTCTGCGTTAATCATTGCTGGGGGATGTGCATTGAACAACTATATTGACCGTGACATTGACCATTTAATGGAACGAACGAAGGAGCGCCCTTCAGTAACTGGGGAACTGAAAGGGAAGCAAATTTTAACTTATGGACTTGTTACATCTGCATTAGGTACCTTGCTGTTGTCCATGACAACTTATATGGCAGCAGTCATTGGGTTAATAGGTCTGTTTGTTTACGTAGTTTTATATTCTATGTGGACAAAAAGAACAACCACATTTAACACCATTGTGGGGAGTTTCTCAGGAGCGGTACCGCCCCTAATTGGTTGGGCAGCAATAGATGCTAGTCTCCACCCAGTTGCGTGGTCGTTATTTCTCATTATGTTTATTTGGCAACCGCCACATTTCCTTGCATTAGCAATGAAACGAGTGGATGAGTATAAAAGAGCAGGCATTCCAATGTTACCAGTTGTGGCTGGTTTCAAAGTCACAAAAAGACAAATTAACTGGTATGTTGCAGCATTAATTCCTATTTCCTTAACTGTTGCACACTTTGGGGCTGTCTATACGATTGTTGCACTTCTATTGGGGGTTGGCTGGTTAGTGTTAGGCCTGGCCAGCAGCAAGTACAATGATGATTTAAAATGGGCTAGTCATATGTTTTATTATTCCTTAATCTACATGACAGTACTATTCATTTTAATGGTCATCGTACACTTGTTTTAATTATCTATAAGAAAGAGGGGTTTGTGACGAGATGAAATATTTGTGGCGACTGCTTCCATTCACTTTCATCTTGCTGATTGCCGGGTGTGGACAACAAAATCTATCTGCCCTTGACCCACAAGGTCCAGTAGCAGATATGCAGTTTTCCTTAATCCGACTCAGCTTGTATATTATGATTTTTGTTATCGTTGTCGTTTTTGCAATTTACTTGTTTGTTATTCTCAAGTTCCGAGAGAGACTAGGGGATACACATATTCCAAAACAAGTTCACGGTAACAAAGCGCTAGAGATTATCTGGACTACGATTCCTATTATTTTATTATTAATTTTAGCTGTACCAAACGTTATGGCAACGTTTGAACTGGCAGAGGTAGATGAGTCAGAAGAAGCGATTACGATCAGAGCGCATGCTCATTTGTTCTGGTGGGAATTCGAGTATCCTGAGTACGGCATTATGGCTGGCCAGGACATGTATATTCCAACCAACACAAGAATCAATATTGAATTGGAGTCCCATGACGTCATTCATGCTTTCTGGGTACCGGCACTTGCAGGAAAGCAAGACAATGTACCTGGAATTACGAACTATATGTGGCTAGAAGCCCCAAATGAAGGAGTATACTTAGGGAAATGCGCCGAGCTTTGTGGTCCTGCTCACTGGCAAATGGACTTTAAGGTAGTGGCTGTTGATCCTGATACTTTTGAGACTTGGGCAGCAAACATGACGGAAACTCCATATGATGAGAGTGAATTAACAGAGTATGCCGTAGAAGGCCGTGCTGTTTTTGAACAAAACTGTATCTCTTGTCACGCCATTGGTGCTGAAGGAGGAAACTTCGGACCAGACTTAACGAACTTTGGGGAAAGAACCGTTGTGGCTGGTTACATGGAGTACACAGATGAGAATATTGAAGCATTCATTAGAGACCCACAAAGGTATAAGCCTGGAAATAACATGATGGCGTTTCCTGACATGCCTGAAGAAGAGATGGATGCACTTATTGAATATTTAAAAATCTTAAAAGTATTAGATTAAGTTTTGGTTAAGGGGGTAAAAAAACGTGTCAAATGCACAGGCTCAGTCTAAAAGTGTACTTTGGGACTGGCTGACAACTGTCGACCATAAGAAAATCGGTATTATGTACTTGGCGGCAGGGGCATTTTTCTTCGCTCTTGGTGGTTTAGAAGCGATTTTAATGCGAATTCAGCTAATGTTTCCAGAGTTTTCCTTCTTGCCGGCGCAAACGTTTAACGAATTGTTGACGATGCACGGTACGACGATGATATTCTTAGCAGCAATGCCATTATTATTTGGCTTTATGAACTATATCGTACCACTTCAAATTGGTGCGAGGGACGTAGCTTTCCCGTTTTTAAACTCATTAGGATTTTGGTTATTCCTTTTTGGGGGGATATTACTAAATATCAGTTGGTTTGTAGGTGGAGCACCAGATGCCGGTTGGACTGCTTACGTACCACTTTCCAGTAATTCTCCTGGTACAGGGATTGATTATTATGTGTTAGGTTTACAGGTGAGTGGTGCCGGTACTTTAATCGGGGGAATCAACTTCCTTGTTACGATTATTAACATGCGTGCACCTGGAATGAGTATGATGCGTATGCCTCTATTCACATGGAGTTCATTCGTTGCATCTATGCTAATTCTATTTGCTTTCCCAGCTTTAACAATCGGTTTATTACTACTTATGTTAGAACGAATTTTTGGGGCAACGTATTTTGCCGTTGATTTTGGTGGTAACGTTATAATTTGGCAACATTTATTCTGGATTTTTGGGCATCCAGAGGTTTATATCTTAATTCTTCCTGCTTTTGGTATTTTCTCAGAAGTATTATCAACTTTTTCTAAAAAACGCTTATTCGGTTACTCAGCAATGGTTTTTGCTACATTAATTATCGGTTTCTTAGGGTTCATGGTATGGGCTCACCACATGTTCACAGTTGGTATGGGACCTGTAGCTAACTCCATCTTTGCCGTTGCCACAATGGCGATTGCTGTTCCGACCGGTATTAAAATCTTTAACTGGCTTTTAACCCTTTGGGGAGGGCGAATCCAGTTTACAGTAGCGAACTTATTTGCACTAGCGTTCATTCCATCCTTCGTAATGGGTGGGGTAACTGGGGTTATGCTTGCCACAAGTGCCGCTAACTATCAGTTCCATGACACGTATTTCGTAGTTGCTCACTTCCACTATGTAATTATTGGTGGGGTAGTATTAGGCTTATTCGCCGGTGCTTATTACTGGTGGCCAAGGATTTTTGGCTACAAGCTCGATGAGACACTTGGCAAATGGTTCTTTTGGTTATTCTTGTTCGGTTTCCATTTAACTTTCTTTGTACAGCATTTCCTAGGATTAATTGGAATGCCACGTCGTGTAGCTTCTTACCTAAGTGGTCAAGGAATGGAAGCGATGAACTTTATTAGTACAATTGGTGCTTTCTTAATGGGGATTGCCTTCATTATCTTTGTAGTAAGTATTTTTACTTCCATGAAAAACAAAGTGACAGTTGCAGACCCTTGGGATGGTAGAACTTTAGAGTGGACAATGCCGACACCTACACCAGAGTATAACTTTGCACAAACACCACTAGTTCGTGATGTAGATGCATTGTGGTATGAGAAATACGAAGGGGACGGAAAAATGAAGGCAGCAGAACCATTAGGTGATATTCATATGCCAAATGGATCGATCTTGCCGATCATCATGTCCTTCGGATTGTTTATTGCCAGCTTTGGGTTTATTTACCACAACGAAGGCTTTACTTGGTTGGCCATTCTTGGTTTAGCAATCAACTTTGGTGCTATGTTTGTACGTTCTATTAAAGAAGATCATGGGTATCATATACCTAAAGAAGAAATTCTTAAGGGGGGTAAATAAAGATGGCAGATCATACTGTTAATTCAACTACATTACCTCCAAATCCTGAAAAAGCCACCCTTGAAGGTAGAAATAAGTTTTTAGGTTTCTGGTTCTTCCTTGGTGGAGAGACAGTCTTGTTTGCAAGTTTGTTTGGAACCTATTTAGGTCTAAGAGGCGGTATTGTAGAAGGCCCAGGGCCTGCTGACTTGTTCCACTTACCGCTTGTTTTCATTATGACGATGATTCTTTTAACAAGTAGTTTAACGAGTGTTTTTGCGATTATTTCCATGAAACGTGGAAACTTTAAAGGGTTGCTCGCTTGGATGTGGGTGACTGTTGCCCTTGGTGTAACTTTCTTAGGCTTAGAAATATACGAGTTCTATGAGTACTACCACTATGGATTAGGCTTTACAACTAGTGCATTTGCTTCTTCCTTCTATACATTAGTTGGAACACACGGTGCCCACGTTGCCTTTGGTGTATCATGGATCATCGTACTACTAATACGATATAGAAAAACAGGTTTAACATTAACGAATGCCCCTAAGTTCTATGTTGCTGTATTATACTGGCATTTCATTGACGTAGTTTGGGTATTTATCTTCTCTATCGTATATTTAATGGGATATGGAGGTTGATCGAATGGGACAGCATGGTATGGACCCTAGTGCTCCGTTAACAGGTAACCCAACAAAGAAAACGCAGCGCAAGCTAAAAAAAGAAATGAGAACACAGCTCATCTCATTTGTTTTAATGATATTTTTGACATCGATGGCATTCATTTCTGTTGCCAGTGATGCCATTCCAACAAGTTTTGCAATGCCGTTCATTTTACTCTTAGCGATCATCCAGGTTGTGTTACAACTATACATTTTCATGCATCTAAATGAGCGTGGAAATGGTTGGCCTAATGCGATGATATGGACTGGTGTCCTTATTGCAATTCCAACAGTTGCATCGCTAATGCTACTAATTGGCGTAATTAAATTTTAACATGTTCAAGTGCCCCCGCTTGTTTGCGGGGGTATTTTTGTGACATAATATTATTGTTCATGATAAAGCTAATTTGATTTTATGGGAGTTCTATGAGGGACTTAGAAAGGAATGACGAAGGTGGCTGGATTTTTACCGTTTATTAGCACTGTATTTATTGGGTTAAGTGCTATTGCAGTAGCTGTTGGCTGGTATTTAATAGCAAAGAGAAAAGTGGAGGCTCATAAGAAAGCAATGTTTTGGGCTGCGGTCCTTGCAACGGTATTCTTTATTACTTACTTATCAAAAACATTTTTTTATTGGCAGCACATCTTTTGGAGGACCGGAAAATGTGGCATTATACTATCAAATATTCTTACTCGTCCATATTGTCTTCGCGACTGTCGCAGCAGTATTAGGAATCATAACTTTAGTTACAGGCTATAAAAATAAGCTGCAGCGCCACCGAAAACTAGGGCCAATTACATCAGTCATTTGGTTTTTCTCTGCTACTACGGGAATAATGGTTTATTTGTTCTTATATGTGATATTCCCTCCAGGTGAAACAACAAATTTATTCCGCGCCATTATTGGCGGGTAATATATGATAAAGCCATCCTTGCAATAGTTGCACGGATGGCTTTATTAGTTTTGAAGAGTGATTTTATGGGGCTATATTTTAAAATTAAACTTAATAATTCCCGCTTCTTTAGCGCTTGTGAACAAGATGACAATGAGCGGCCCTAATATAAACCCAAGAATTCCTAATAGCTGTAACCCAATATATAAGGATATGAGGGTTGCTAATGGTGAAAGACCAATATGATGACCCATTACTTTAGGTTCCACAGTACGGCGGATCGTTAACAGTATAGCTGCCAAGATGAACAACTGAATCGCTAGTGGCATATTGCCGACGATGACGTGATATAGTCCCCATGGTGCTAGAATTACGATTGAGCCAATGATGGGTATAAAATCGATAACCCAGATAATGATGGACATAATTAAAGCAACCTCTGGTGCAATAAAATATAGACCGACAAAAGTGACGATAAAGATAATAATACTAACGAGAAACTGTGCTTTAAAAAATCCAAAAATAACATACGATAACCGTGAAGCCATAAACGTTACTTTTTCTGCTGTTTTATCAGTCATGTAGCTAAGCACTTTGTCTTTCAAACGGGGTAAATCTAACAAGAACAGATACAGGGAAATAACATAAACGAGTAATGATACTAGATAAGATGGAATTTTTATTAAGATATTTGTTGCTAAGCCAATAATATCAATTTCCCTTAAATCAACACTAACTTCCCATAAGAAATTACTTACAACTTCGTCTATTTCTTTAACAACTTCTGGTGAATAATCCCCGAATCGATGTTCTAGGTTGTCCAAAAAGTAGAGCCAAACGGTATATATTTGATTAACCGTGCTTGGTAGATTCTCAACAAATGAATTTAACTGGTACAAGATACGGGTGAATAGGAAATAGCCGATGAAAACAAGTATTAACAAGTAGATCATGAAAACGATAAACACAGAGATACTTCGGGAAAGCTTGGCTTTTTTCATTAACAAACTGACTGCTGGTGCCAAAAAAAGTGCCGTTATAAGGCCAAGAATTATTGGTAAAGAGACAGGAAGTATAAAATACAAAGCCAGGGCAAGTACGATGAGCCCTAAGATGATATATGTATACTTTTTAACTGTTTGAGCCGTCAATGTAATGCCCCTTTCATTCAGAGTTTCACTTAATTATATTATGAAAGTGAAGGGATTAACAATAAAGACAACGAATAGTTTTTAATTTTGTAAAATAATTATGTTTCTAAATTAATGCTGTCATAGAAAAAAACATTTGGTTAAGTAAAAAGATAAAGAAATGCCTTCGATAATAGTCCATTGATGACAATTTTTATCGAAAGCACCATTTACTTTCATTTATTTATCAAATTAATTGATATGTAGGTTAAACAGCTTCTTCTTTGATTTGATTACGAATTAATTCCACTTTTTTATCACATTTATCGATAATATTTTTTGGGAAATCTTCATCGTATTCTACTCCGTGTGGGTAATAATGTTTTCCTAAAATTGGCGCTATTAGTTTTACCTTACTGTGTGGAGTAGGAATTTCCCCTTCAACAGCATAAGCTTGTAATCTAAAGTAGTACACTTCATCACGGACTTGATTGACGATTTTGTAATCAAATGTTACTCTCTCATAATCATATACAGAATGAAATCCTGCATTTTCCATAATTTCTTCTAATGCTTGGAATTCTATTGTCAAACCTTCCAGTCCTGTTTCTTCAAATTTCATTGTGTTTACCTCCCAACAAATCGTTCTAGCCTTACTATAATATCATATTACGAAATGCAATTCGATGCAAAGAAAACAATCAATTTATTTCACTTTATGTTGAAAAAGTAGAGTTTTTTTATCTCACACGAATTTTTTAGTAGCTAGATTTTTACTTATACTAATGGCAATTTTCCATTTTAAAGGTTCTACCTGAAAGTAGGAACTAAAAAGCTTTTTACGGATAATGGGAAAAAATACATAGTTGAACGGATTATGGGAATTTTAATAAAGAAACTTATCATTCCGGAGGGATAGTATGAAAAAGCTTAGGGATATTATGACCAGTGATGTGGAGACATGTAAACCAGTAGATAATGTATATGAGGCTGCAGTTAAAATGAAGGATCATGACGTTGGGGCAATTCCTGTATGTGAAGGAAAGCAACTATTGGGAATGATCACTGACAGAGACATTGCAGTTAAAGGCGTTGCAGAAAAACGCCCAGGCTCCACGCAGATCACAGAAATCATGAGTGAACACTTATTTACGGCTGAACCAGACATGAGTGTCGATGAGGCAGCAAAGCTAATGGCAGATAAACAAATTCGCCGATTACCTGTGGTTGAAAATAGTCGATTGGTTGGAATAGTAGCTCTTGGAGATTTAGCTGTCCATACGAGTACTGCAGATGAAGCAGGGTACGCCTTATCAGAAATTTCCGAGTCTGAACATTATCATCATTAAACTATTATGAAATGGGAGTGTCTAGGAAGCTATTAGCTTTTTAGACACTTTCTTTTTGGTTTTAATGAACTAATCAATGAATTAATTGCACGCATTTTTACAGAAGATTTTTACAATGCAATCATTGTTGCAGGAACATCAGGATAGAATAGAGAAAAAGTAATTTACAGAAGATTTTTACAACATGAAGGGGAGACGACCTTTGAGAATCATTTTTATGTTAATACTGTGTGTTACTTTGTTTATCATCTTTATGACATCGGAGTATGTGGATCGAACTTTTAATGGGGTAAATGATGAAGGAGATACTTCTTCCTATCAGGAGATAGTAGAATATCAGGTGGATTCTAATTCAGATGAAAAAACGGAGGAACAAAGGCTAGATGAAGAACAAGAGGTTGTTGTTACAAGTATTCATGAATGGATAGGTAAGAAGGAAGTGGACCTAGTACAAATCTACGGGGATCCAAATCGAAGGGATTTAACGCAATATGATTATGAGTGGTATGTTTATGACAGAGGGGACGAGAGAATACAATTTGCCATATCTTTAGTTGACCGTAAAATTGTCTCAGTCTTTACAAATAGTCAATCAGAAGAAATTGCAAATGTAATTATAGGTGATTTATATGAGCATGTTTATGAATATTATAGCTTTACAGATACTGTTTCTTTAACTGGTAACCGCTCTTCCTATCAGTTTGAATTGAAGGAGGAAGAGCTAAAAATGTATCCCTTAGCTCAAATCGATGATGTTTGGGTAAAGTTTTATTTTGATGTGGTAGAAAACAGTTTATCTTCCGTACGGTTTCTTGACCAGGAGACATTGCTTCTTTTACGCCCGTATTCCATTGTTTACCGAGGAGAACTGCCCATGATAAGGGAACTTACGGAAGAGGAGTGGGATGAGGTACAGGAAGGGCAGGCACGGCAAATTTTTGACTTAACTAATGACATCAGAAAAAGTCACGGACTGCCACCAGTTAAATGGCATGATGGGACTGGGCAAGTAGCATTTTTGCATAGTAAAGATATGTATGAAAACGATTATTTTTCTCACACATCTCCTAATCATGGAGAATTAAAGGACCGGTTGCAAGGGGAACAAGTATCATTTCAGCGTGCAGCAGAGAATATTGCTGCCCATTATGTAGATGGCATTGCTGCTGTGGTAGGTTGGTTGAATAGTGAAGGTCATAGGGTCAACTTATTAAATGAAGAGTTTACTCATTTAGGGGTAGGTGTCTACCGCAGTTATTATACGCAAAACTTTATGACACCGTGGTGAAGGGGAGATACCTTACCATGGTGTTTTCGTTTTCATTTTTTCAGTCCCTCTAAGTTCCTCTATACAATATAAATTTCTTAAATTTTGGGCGCACGTCTTTGGGGAGATGTTGGTATGATATAGTGATGAGAATCTAGTCAATCGTAGGACTAGGAGGTGTTTGTGTTGAGTAAGTCCCTTCATCCAGATGTAAAAAAGTTTAAGGTCTTTGTAAAAAACAACCCTTATGTTTTGAAGCCAGTAAAGCGGGGAGATAAAACTCTACAGGACTTATTTGAAGAATATTTGTTATTTGGCGAAGAGGATGATATTTGGGAAACATACAAAAGCGGTAAAGCTACTGATGAAGAAGAGGATGTAGAAGAGGAAGAAGAGAAAGATGAAAAGGAAAAAGGCAACAAATCTTCCAAAAAGGAATCCACCGGTACTCAAGATATTTTAAATATGTTGAAGAAAGTTAATTTTAATGACTTGCAGGAACACCTGACCCAATTTGGTGGTGTTTTAGCTTCGGTACAGGAACTTTTAGGTCAGTTTAAACAAAATCCTCAACAGCCACCACAAAACAATCAACAGCAGAATAATTCGCCATTTTCATTTCATGACGATTAAATAAGGTGGGATGAACTTGAGAGGGGAAGTACTACAATATATTCGGAAGCAGCCTGAACTGCATCAATATTTAAGGTATCACCCTATGTGGTATCGGAGGTTGTCCCGAAATCCAAGTGCTGTGTATGAAATGGAAAAGGAAGCAAAGGTTTATTACGGAAAGACCTTTCCACAGCGAGTAGAGCGCTGGCAGAATAATATGAATACAGCAATGATGTTTCTTGAATGATGCGTCAATTTAATCCAAAGGGATAGCAAGGTGACTGATATGGTTGTAAACCATAAAGGTCACCTTTTGTTGTTTCATGAATAGTTCCTTGCTTGAACGTCGAAAATAATTACTATGGATTGGTGAACCTCACCAACTAACTGCTAAAGTAATTTGACTGAGCATCCTTTATCTTAATTACATTAAAAACCAAGCCATCGAAAGCGCAAATAGAGCTATAAAAAATAACAATAATGGAGGGATACGATGGTTGCCGAACGAAAAGCTATTTGGGTACAAACAGACGGGACAATCTTTTTGAAAACAGACCACAAAGAAGCAAAAATCGTACAACCCTTTTTAAGTCAATTTGCTCAATTAGTCAAGACTCCTTCTACTATACATATTTATAAACTCTCACCCTTCTCTGTCTGGTACGCCTTAGAGCAAGGGGTTACTATGAAAGAAATTATTGATTTTCTGGAAAGTTTCTCAGACGGTGTCCTTCCTGTCGCTTTACTGGAGAAACTGGAGTTCTGGAATGAGCGGAATGGCAAATTGGAGCTTAGAAATATTGATGGCAAAGGACCTTGTTTATACTCCTACCAGTCAGGGCTTCTGAATACCCTTTTCGATGGAAAAGAGACAGAGATTTTACCAATGGAAGATGGAGAGATGTTTCCTATCTCTATAAAAGAACGGGGAAGTATAAAACAGTTTCTTATGACACAGGAGTACCCAGTCATTGACCGTTTAGGTGTGGAGCAAGGAACCCCCCTAGCAGTCCAGTTGAAAAACTCCGTTTCTTTGCGGCCATACCAGAAGGAAGCAGTCCAGTCATTTGTTGATCCGAAGGGAGTTTATGAAGGAAACGGTTTTATTATTCTGCCATGTGGATCTGGAAAAACAATTGTTGGCTTAGGTGTCATGAATGAAATTAAAGAGGACACCCTTATACTCGTCCCTAATGATACGTCTCTACAGCAATGGTACAAAGAACTAATGGAAAAAACATCCTTGGAGGCTTCTCAAATTGGGATCTATACAAGTGAAAAAAAAAGAAGTGAAATCAGTTACCATCACTACGTATCAGATGTTGACCTACCACAACAGGAAAGGGGAGCAGGAATTTCCCCATTATGGGTTATTTCACGGCAGGTCTTGGGGATTAGTCATTTATGATGAAGTTCACCTCTTGCCTGCCCCTTTATTTCGGTTAACTTCTAATTTACAAGGAAAAAGAAGACTTGGGTTAACGGCTACCTTTGTACGGGAGGATGGGAAGGAAGGAGATGTCTACAGTTTAATTGGCCCAAAAAGATATGAAGTTGGTATTAAGCCATTAGAAGAGAATAACTGGATTGCCAAGCCCATTTGTAAGGAAATAAAAGTTCCGATGGAATCAGCGCAGTGGGAGGAATATTTAACCTTATCCAAAAGGGAGCGGTTTCGGTATGCCAGTGAAAATGAAAACAAACTTCCTGTCATTCAGTCTCTCCTGAAAAAACACCATGGACAACAAGTATTGATTATCGGTCAATATTTAGAGCAACTCCATCAAATTTCCAGTTATTTTAATGCACCATTAATTACAGGTGAGGTAAAAAAACAGGAGCGTCAACGTATTTATGATGACTTCCGACAGGGGAAGATTAAAGTCCTCGTCTTAAGTAGGGTAGCAAATTTAGCTGTTGATTTACCTGATGCTCAAGTTGCTGTGCAAGTTTCCGGCACATACGGCTCTAGACAAGAAGAAGCCCAACGAATCGGCCGACTTCTGCGTCCAAAAGAAAGTGGGGAGTCTGTTATTTTCTATACACTCGTTACTTCCATGACCCAGGAAGAAGAGGTAGCAGCGAACCGGCAGTTGTTTATGACTGAACAAGGATATTCATATGAATGGGAAGAGTGGTCATATGTTCAATAAAAAAACGTTACCAGAAGGAGAAACAAGAAAAATAAAGCTTCAAGGCTTACCTTTGGAGCTCCTTCGTTGGTTAAGCTTAAATCTTAACAAACGGGAGTCTGTAGTAGATGAAAAGGGCGTACAAACATTTGGACCCTTTAAATATTATACAACCATGCGTGAATTGCATGGGAGGGAACAAATTTATCTCATGGAATGGGGAAAAGAAGCCCATTATGTCATTCCAAGAGAAATAGATCGTGAGCTAACGATGGAATTTATTGGGGAAAAGGGAGAAAGGGAAGAGGACACGGTTTATTTCTGTGTGGAACATTTCCAACTATATTTATTTCTATATTTGAATAGTGTTATCCAAAACTTAGAAGAACAGCCCCTTCTAAGGAGATTTCCTGTTATACATAAGTGGTTTTGGGAGAGAGCAGAAGAGCTTGTGAAAATGGATGGTAAGACGTTGTTTCATTGGCTTTTCCATGGGGGAGATGATTTTATTGAACACTACGTTATGGATTTGTTCTCTAGTCTTTCAGAAAAAAATAGAGGTCATCTAGCAATGACATATTGGAAGGAAGCCCTTTACGGATGTCCAATTAAAAAAAGTGAATTCAACCCCTTTAAGGAAAAGGGGTTAGGGGAACTTATGGAGTCCCCCTTTGTTGGGAAAAGTGTTGGCTTCACTTTGCTGGACTTGGAAATGAAGGGAGAGACTGTGCAAGATGCTGTCCCCCTTCATACTACTGAATGGCTGTTTCCAATAAAGGCTAATCCATTTCTTCTGTGTTCTGTTATGTTGTTTGGAAACGTAGAGAGTATTGGACAAATGGTGCACCTTCAATTTTCCAAGGAGACAGTGAATGCAGGCAAAAAGGCACACGTCGCCAGTTTTACCTGGGAACCGTTTCTAGAAGAACTCTTCCACTACCATGGTGAAGATTTGCAGGAGTTATGGAAAGAGGGGAAACCAATTATTAAAAAACAAGAAACGTTTGTTTTTTATGAAATTCGTAATAAGGAATTGTTAAACCATTTAATAAAGGAAGGCAATACTAAATTTGCAAATTTGGTTTTTCCCAGTGAACAAGGTATTTTTGTTAAAGATTCTGCAGTAAAGAATTGGGAGCGATTGTTAAAGGATGCAGACTTGCCTGTACGTGAAGAATCTGGATCAATTAAGAAGGCAATCCACTTGAAACCATCGGCAAAACAACGCTCATTCCTACCGAAGGAGTGGGGGGAATTGAATCAATTGTCGTCAGTTAGCTTTCAATTGATGAACTATAAGGAAAACATGGCAGCACGGATTGTACGTCAGAGTCAGGCCTTTCAGTTGCCAGTTATTATGGAAGAAAAGGATGGTAGTATTTTTGCTGCAGAAGTAAAAACATTACAATTTAATGGAGGACAGGGAGAAATTGAAACCTTCCACGGCAATAGAATAAAGCTAGGGGATATTAAACGGCTTGCTATCTATCATCCGTCTGAGGAAAAATACAGAATTAATGGCTTTAAATAAACGGAGGGTGGCTCATAAAAAGGTTGTTTTTGCCTTTTTGAGTCTTCCCTCGAAGCAATGTGCGAAGCCGTCCAATCTTTTAAAAGCCTGATCGGAGTGGGTTTCTCCTAGCAGGTACGCGACGAGTGAAACAATTGCTATCATTTTAATTATACTTATAAGACAGTCTCATTCGTGTTATAATGTACAATGGAGGTGAAGAAATGGTAACAACAACAACGGAAGTTGATATTCTCCAAGAAGCTTTTGATTTTAGTGAAGTAATTACTTCTTCTGAAATTTTTCATAAATATATTTTAGCAAAGCATGCCCTTGAGAAAGACGAGGAAGCACAAGGAATGATCAAGGAGTTCAATGTGTTGAAGGAGAAATATGATGAAGTACAGCGTTTTGGCAAGTACCACCCCGATTTTACTACCGTATCGAAGGAAGTTAGGGAGAGGAAAAGATTTATGGACACTTACACCACTATTGCTAACTTTAAAAAGGCAGAAAATGAGTTGAATGACTTATTAGTGGAAGTAAGTGGCATTATTGCTAACGCCGTTTCCCCTCATATTAAAGTACCTACAGGGAACCCGTTTTTCGATCAAAGTTCTTGTAGTGGAGGTTGCGGATCTGGTGGAAGTTGTGGATGTGGTTAATTCCATCCTTAAGTGACTGGTTAAGTATCTTTAGCTAGGGGAGGGCACAATTGTCCTTGCAATCTAAAAAGTAACATGCTAGACTATTGGCAAATTGACTGGAGTAAAAGGAGAAGCAGAGATGGTGGGAAATCGTGTAGGACTGGCTGTCTGGGTTCAATCGTTGAAGCAGGTGAAACAACTGAAACGGTTTGGTCATATTCACTATATATCTAGGAAAATGAAATATGTGGTTATGTACTGTGATGAGGCAAATGTAGAAGAAACGATGAACAAGCTTCGTTCCTTTCACTTTGTAAAAGAAGTTTCCATGTCCATGAGACCATGGTTAAAAACAGAGTACCAAAATTCAGTACCTGATAAAGAAAAAGAATACGATTATAAAATGGGAATCTAGTTTAGCTTATTATACAGCTGGAAAGGGGAAATGCCTTTTCAGCTGTTTTTTATGGCAAAAATTGTTGTTTTTTTGATTATTAGTTTGAGTAGAAATGCACTAAAGTTTTTCAAATTGTTTTAGTACATAAAAAAAACCGCATTATTATGCGGGCTGCCTCATGACAATCTTACAAGCAATCTACATTACTTGGGGATTGTCTTAGGCTATGGGAGAGGAGAAACCGGAGGAAGAACTTATGGGGAAACGTAAGCCTTCTCCGCGGTTGTCAGCAACATGCTCAATAATGTTGCTAACCATAGTATGGACGAGGTTTCAAAGAATATACGTAAAAAATAACAGTAAGAATTTTTTGACGTTTTAAGCTGGATTTTTGCTTTTTCCTACTTTTGTGATAGCATATGAATTGCAAATAAACGAGACTAAGGTGAGACGACATGCGAGTAATCAGTGGTGAAAAAAAGGGGCTGCCCCTTAAGGCAGTTCCAGGAAAATCGACACGACCGACGACAGATAAAGTGAAGGAATCGATTTTTAATATTATCGGTCCCTATTTTGAAGGGGAACAATCCTTGACTTATATGGTGGAAGTGGTGCCATCTCTATTGAAGCGTTTGAGCAGAGGAATGGATAAAGCAGTCATCGTCGACCGTGACAAAAAAAGCGATTGAAACAATCTATGCTAATTTGAAAATTTTTGTCGATTAGAGGACAGGGC
>JAJOJL010000080.1 GCA_021208645.1 Bacillus sp. (in: firmicutes)
AATTTAAAAAAGCTAATTTACACAACAAAAGTAAAACCAAGAAATCGAGAAAGCGCTATCAAAACAACGAGCAAAAAGAGGCATTATTTTCTTCCAGAAAAATTGCCCACTAATACTTGACTCAATCCCTGTCCTTATTTCATTTGCTCGTATTAAAAACATCCAGTAAAATAAGAATAACGATGGCTCATCTAAAATTTAGATCAAATTATTGAATTGAAGAAAGGATTCGTCAATATGACCTTCCAACGTTTTTTAGCCTTATGTGTTTTATTAATACCTGGATTTATTGCTGGTTATGGAATTAAATTAATGCGTGATACACTTTTCCAACGGCTTATTTGGCCTTACGAATGGCTCTGGCTCCAATTTATCGTCGGTCTAATAGCATTAATTGTTGGTGTTTGGTTTGTAGCTGGTTTTATTCTCCATAGAGACAGAAAAAACAACCGTGTTGCACCTAAATTCCAAAATAATGCAACAAAAAACACCACGAAAACTGATGGTGGGAATAACAATTAAACATTAAAAAAGGTGTCTTTAGAATTTGAACTCCTTAGACACCTTTTCTATATTCAAGCCCACATCCTTAAACTATTATTCCAATCTTCCAAGTATGTCTATACTACGTATGACTGGAGTCTTCTCTACCCACTTTTGTATTGATATCTTCTCTGCTAACCATGTAATACAGCAGACAAAAAGTAATATTCCTATTTGGATTGCTATGGGATAATACTGTAGTGTCATGATCCCCCACAGAGCACCTAACAGCATAGCACCGTTATCCCCAAGCATCCCTTTTGTAAAAGCTTCTTGAATTCCCCAGACAATAAATACAATAAAAAGTAGTAGTATCATCTCATAATTTAAACTAAATAGGGCTGTTGGGAGAACAAACAAAAGTATCATAACCTTCCAGACCCTGAGAGGTTTAGTGTCTAACAGGTTAACAGTGTGCGGCATTAAAATAAGTAATAATAAGGCTACTAGCCAATCGTCTTGGTAGGATATTAAAGTATAAACTGTAGCTGTTATAACAATGCCCACTGCCTTTAGTAAACCCGTAGAAACTTTCCCTTCTTCAATAAATAATTTCGTATGCCCTTTAATCCCTTTGGGATAAGGTGAGCCATATTTGTCGTCAATAAACCCTAAGGCCCAAACAATTCCGATGAAGGCAACACCTGCTACATTTAACCTCAAGAGATTAAAGTAAAAAGAATCAATCATCAATAATACAATAAAAACACAGCCAAAACTGTATGGAACCAACTTACCTTGGTAATTCCTTACATGCAACTGCATTTTATTAAAGAAAAATGTGATGGTTATAAAGATTACTATTATAACAAAAGTCGTCAAGAATAGTTCCATAAGGTTAACTCCATATCCATCCATTGTTTAGCTCTATGGTAAAATCCTTTCAAATCTTTCCCTGTTGCTCGGTGGGTCATTTTTGTTTCCACTTCTTCAATTATTCCACCATTGGAAAGAAATATTAAATTCAAATAAAGCTCCAGTCCATATCCAATACCCTTGCTTGTTGTAATCTTTGGGATCCACCGTTTGTGAAAAGCTCTTTGCCCAGATAATGGTGAATTTAATAAAACTCCCGTTTCTTTAAAGACTATTTTCCTAGCTCGTCGTTTAACAAATCCAAACCCCTTTTTATAATTAGTATTAATCGTTGCCACAGTCATATCTGCCCTTTTTTTTTCAAGTGGTTCTAGGAGTTTCCAGGCTTCTGATGCTGATTCCTGTAAGTCTGCATCTATTAGCATAACCCAATCACTTTCAATCATCTTTAAACCATTCATTACCGCCATCATTTTACCTTTATTACAATGGTGGTGTATTAGTTTACAACTAAATTGAGCAGCTACTTCTCTTGTTCTGTCACTACTACCATCATCAATAACAATTATTTTACCTATCCACTTAAAGCTTTCTAAAGCCTTCAATGTTTCACCGAGAACATCTTCTTCGTTATAGGCTGGTATTAAGATATCAACCTTCATCAGCTTTGTACTCCTCCTGATAAAATTGGCTCCAGAAAATATTATTAAAAGTAGGTTTATGAGAGAACAGTTTATGTATTGCTTTCCAATCCGATACTTTTTCACCCATAAACATCCTTGTTAAAAGGGTTGAAGCCATACCACTTCTTCCTTTTTCTACTAATTCTGGAACAGACGTACGACAACCAATTGTAAAGATATGATCAGCATTAGAAACATATGCAATCATTATTGCTAAATCCTCACTCAAGCCTGGAAAGGGCACTGCAATAGACCTAATTGCTTTTTTCTTTAACCGTTCCTGACCTGGACTTCTACCATTGAGATAGGAGTGCGCAATAAATGTACTGTGCTCATAATGACAGTCGTCAGATAGTGAATCCATATCTCCTATAATGAATTTTGGATGAATAAGATGATTTTCTAACAAAGTTGCCGCTCCATCTACAGCAATAGTTACACAGTTTGGTTTTTGCAATATATCCTTAGCAGCAATCAATTCCTCCTCTAATTGGTAGCCACGAGCAATTACAAAAACTTGCTTATTAGTTATTTCACTTAATTTCGGTAAATTTTTTACTGACTTTAGAAATTCCTCTATCTCCTTCAACCCATACTGAAAACTATTTTCAGCAAAACGTTTAAACAAGCAATGGTAATTATCTACTCCCAATTGAAGCTTTTCCAGCACCTCATTGTATGAATATTTAGCAACCTTACTAGCTAAAAACCATTGTCCTTTCCCTTTTAAATACATATCTTTTTTCTTGATTTTGACTTGCTCCACCATTGAAACGAACGGGAGGTATTTAAATCGTATACAGGTATCCCATGCTTTAATAAAAGAAGTAGACCAGTTCTCGGTCTATTACCTGTAAAAGAAACTCGTCTATTAATAACTGCCCTCACCTTTTTTCTAATCATATCTTCCGCTGCAACTATGTCAATGTCCTCGTGATCTATAATAATAATGGATAGGGGTGAAATTCGATCGAGGAGCTGCTTTGTAGAAGTTCCAAAATAAGCTTTCCCATGCAAATAACAGTCACTCACCGTACACACCTCCATTAACTAGAAACTCATGGATAGTATGAACCAATATAAGTATTTCAATGAGTATAAATTTTTTAAACAAAGATTAGGTATAAATAGTATCACCTTAAAAACAGCTAATATAAAAAGGCTCCATTTATCAAAATTTTGATAAACGAGCCTCTAAAAATAATAATTTAGCTTACTTTATGTTCTATACGTAATTTATCTGCAACCATAGCTATAAACTCTGAGTTGGTAGGTTTTGCTTTAGATACACTTACAGTATATCCGAACATCTTCGAAATGGACTCGATGTTCCCGCGGCTCCAAGCCACTTCAATAGCATGACGGATTGCACGTTCAACACGACTAGCTGTAGTATTATATTTTTTTGCTATGTCAGGATAGAGTACCTTTGTAATGGATCCTAACAATTCAATATCATTATAAACCATTGTAATGGCTTCCCTTAAATACATATACCCTTTAATATGGGCTGGTACACCAATTTCGTGTATGATACTTGTTATACTAGCATCTAGATTCATCGGTTTATTTTCTCTTTTTAATTGTGCGGATGGTGGCTTGATATAAACTGCAGAATTTCCACTTATATCCCGAATTTTATTCATTAATGTATCCATATCAAAAGGTTTTAGTACATAATATGCTGCGCCTAACTCAACCGCTTTTTTAGTTACATCTTCTTGGCCAAAGGCAGTTAACATAATAATATTGGGCCTCTTTACTAATTGTCGTGCATTTAATTTTTCTAATACTGCTAGACCATCTAAGTGTGGCATAATAATATCTAAAATAAGGACATCTGGTTCTTTATCTTCCACCAATTCGATACATTCTTGGCCATTAAAAGCCTTCCCCACTACTTCCATATCATCTTGAGAATTAATGTAATCCTCTAACAACATTACTAATTCCCTATTATCATCTGCAATACATACTCTAACATTTTCCACTGTTGTTCCTCCCAATCCTTTTTTAATGTCTCATACACTTATTCGACAACCCTAAGTATATTCCTTTTTATTTTTTTATTTTTTCTTAAAAAACATATATTTTCTCCTGTTTATTTACGATTTCTCTTGTTTTCGACCCTATTCGATTTTTAACAACATAAATAAAATGCATTTGTCGAAAAATCTTTATCCATTGTTTTTATTGTACCACATCAAAAAACAAAGGCAAGTTCTTAACTCGCCTTTGCTGTATCTTGTTCATATATTTCAATTCCTGCTTCTTGAAGCATCCATTCAATGTGACAGCCATATCCACTTGTAGGATCATTTACAAAAACATGGGTAACGGCACCGATGATTCGACCATTTTGTATAATAGGACTGCCACTCATTCCTTGAACAATTCCACCAGTTGCTTCAATAAGCTCAGGGTCAGTTACCTTTATTACCATCCCTTTTGTTGCAGGAAATTTTTGTTCTGTAGTGCTGACTATTTCAATGTCAAAGCGTTTTACCTCATCTCCACTTACAACTGTTAAAATCTCTGCTGGCCCTTCTTCCACTTGGTGAGAAAGACCAATCTCCATTGGTTTATTTAATTTTCCATTGGTTAATTCTTCATGTAACATTCCAAATATACCAAATGGACTATTTTTCTGAATATCACCTAAGATCTTTCTGTCACTTGAAAACCTTGCAAGTTTTTCACCAGGCTCCCCCGTTAATCCCTTTTCAATGGAAGTTACTTTCGAACTAACTATCTCCCCTTCATTTACCTCAATAGGTTGTTTCGTATCCATATCAGATATAACGTGTCCTAACGCTCCGTATTTTTTTGTTTTTGGTTCGTAAAATGTTAATGTTCCCACACCTGCAGCTGAATCACGAATATATAAGCCTAATCGAAATGAATCATCTCCACTTCCTTTTACTGGTTGGAGGTACTTTTTCATCACTTCTCCGTTTCGCTTAATTTCCACCTCAATAGGTTTATTCTTCTCTCCATATTCTTGAACGATTGGGTTTAGATCACTCATTTCATCTAATTTTGTCCCGTTCATTTTCAAAATCGTATCTCCAACTTCAATTCCTGCTTTTTCACCAGGGGATAAATTTCCTTCCTGGGATTCCACTAAGTGATGTCCTACTACAAGTACCCCGTCCGTTTGCACCCTTACTCCGATAGACTGTCCACCAGGAATTATTTTCAATTCAGGAAGGACCGTAACTTTCATGGATTTTAACGGAAACCCTCCGATACCAAAGACGACCTCAGCATCATTCGCCTTATTTGCACCAATCTTGGCAACACCGTTTTCTTGATATATAGAAACGGCATCATTATTAGCTAAAGCTGGTAAGGCCATTGGAACATCATAATTTTGTCCTTCAAATAAGACAAGATGTCCTGGTGTTTGTAAATAATGTTGGAGTGGAGGATAAAATGCTGCGGAGAACAGTAACACAAGGAGAATTGTTCCTAAGCATTTTTTTATTATTTTTTTTCTTCAAACTCGTTCACTCTCCTCGTTTCTAACCTACACCTCCACCATGGCTGTACTACTAATTTTGCCTTGTCTTAGGTGATTTATAACTAAGGAAAGAGAAAAAAGCTAACCTAAAATGGTTAGCTTTACATGAAGTAAAAATTATTGTTTCATTTTCCTAGCTTGTTCAAGGAGTTCCTCAGCATGCTGTTTTGTCAAATCTGTAATTTCCACACCAGAAATCATTCTGCTAATTTCGTCAATTTGTTCCATTTTTGACAATGGTTTTACTGCTGTTGCCGCTCTCCCATTATCATTAACCTTGGAAATAAATAAATGAGTGTCAGCCATAGCTGCTACTTGAGGCAAATGTGTAATACAAAGTACTTGTGAAGAATTGGCAATACGATAAATTTTCTCCGCAATGGCCTGAGCAACCCTTCCACTGACTCCTGTGTCGACTTCATCAAAAATTAAAGAAGTTACTCCTTCATAGGAAGATAAGATTGATTTTAAAGCTAAAATCATTCTGGAAATCTCTCCACCAGAGGCGATCTTAGCTAAGGGCTTTAACGGCTCCCCTTTATTTGTTGAAACCATGAACGATATTGGATGAAGACCTTTTCTTGAGATAGGTACACGTTTTTTTTATATTTGCTAATTCATCAGCCGAAACGGAACTTTCTTCAAAAAACACTTTAAAATCAGTGTCTTTCATAAATAAGTTTTTCAACTCATTTTGAATGGATTTCTCCAATCGAACAGCTTCCTCTTTTCGTACGACTGTAAGGTGGTTTCCTTCAATAATTAAGTCCTCGGTAATCTGCTTTAGTTCTTCCACCCATTGTTGAATACGATCATCTCTATTTTTTAGTGTGTCAATTTCTAATTCAATTTTATCGGCATATTCTAGAATATCTTTAACTGTGTCTCCGTATTTTCTTCTTAATTGATTTATTTCACTTATCCGTGCTTCTATTTCATTCAAACGAACAGGATCAAATTCAATGCTCTCATAATAATCACGTAAAGAATAGGCTGCTTCTTCTAACAGATAATAACAATTAGAAATGGTTTCTTGTAGGGATTTTAGTGTTGGGTCTAGTGACGCTGCATCCTCTATTTGATTCATGGCATGCATGGTCCATTCTAAGCTTTTCCCTTCACCATATAAAGCGTCGTAAGTCCCAAGGACTGATTTGTATAAATCCTCACTATGATCAAGCCTCTTTTTTTCATCTAATAATTTTTGATCCTCTTCTGGCTGAAGTTGAGCGTTTTTTATTTCTTCCATTTGATATTGAATTAAATCAAGACGCTGCATCATTTCTGTCTCATTTTCTGAAAGCTGCTTTAACTTTTCTCTTTTTTTATAATATTTATCGAATAATTGCTCATACTCCATTTTTACTCTCTTTATTTTTTTTTTCTGCAAAGCGATCTAACAGAATTTGGTGCTTGTCTTCCTGTAAGAGTTGCTGATGTTCATGTTGACCATGAATATCAACCAATAATTGACCAACTTGACGCAAAACGGCTATGGTTGTCAATTTTCCATTAATACGGCAAATACTTTTCCCTTGTTGTGTTATCTCCCGCTTCAATAAAACAGTGTCTTCTTCGGAATAATCAAGATCTAAATCTTCAAAAAGTTCTCTTAAATGCTTCCCTTGTTCTACTAAAAATAATCCTTCAATTTCCGCTCTTTTACTGCCGTATCTGACGAATTCCACCGAACCTCTTCCGCCGATAAGCTGACCAATTGCATCGATAATGATGGACTTTCCTGCTCCTGTCTCTCCCGTTAACACAGTTAATCCTTTATCAAATGAAATTGTCAAATGATCTATAATAGCAAAATTACGGATAGAGAGTTCCATTAGCATGGTCTTCACATCCTTTATCTAAAATTCTTCTATAACATTTGTAGGAACCGTTCACTTATTTCTGTGGTATTTTCTTCAGTTCTACAGATAATTAAAATGGTATCATCACCACAAATAGTTCCCATAATTTCATTCCAATCTAAATTATCTATTAATGCTCCAACTGCATTAGCATTTCCAGGTAAGGTCTTCATAACAATGAGATTATTCGACTGGTCAATGGAAACAAAACTATCCATTAAAGCTCGTTTCAGCTTTTGAAGGGGATTAAACCTTTGATCGGCAGGTAAGCTATATTTATATCTCCCATCCATCATTGGAACTTTGACTAAATGAAGTTCTTTTATATCACGGCTGACAGTCGCCTGAGTTACATTAAACCCACTTTCCCGAAGTTGATCTACTAAATCATCTTGTGTCTCCACTTCTTGGCTAGTTATAATTTCTCTTATTTTTATATGTCTTTGACCCTTATTCATTACTATTCCTCCTGTAGTAATTTCTGCTATGTACGTCAATCTTTGTCATCTTAAGACGAGTTGCTGCTACTTCGTATATTATACGATTTTTCATATTTATACAATATTTATTCACAATAGCACCCCAATCCCCCCAACAAGTTCATAGAAAAAAGACGACAACTATAGGTCATCGTCCTTTTTTCCGTGCTTCATATCATGTGCATTTTTCACCACTTCAGAAATGGAGTTTATTACTTTTTCATCTGAGTTTCCATATGATGAATTTTGTAGATGAAGTAAAAATTCAATATTCCCTTCGCCACCTCTTATTGGTGAGGGACTCAAACCTTTTACGACGTAACCTATTTGTTCTGAGAATTGTATTATGGATGATAATACACTTTCATGAACTCGGGGATCCCTAACAATCCCTTTGTTTCCTACTTCCTCCCGACCTGCCTCAAATTGTGGCTTGACGAGTGCAGAAACATCTCCATCGCTCTTTAAGATATTCTTCAGAGCTGGCAAAATCAGCTTTAATGATATAAATGACACATCAATTGTCGCAAAGTCTGGCAATCCATATTCAAACAAATCTTTCGTTGCATGGCGAAAATTTTGTCTTTCCATCACCACTACCCGTTCATCCTGTCGAAGCTTCCATGCTAACTGGTTATAACCTACATCTAAAGCATAAACGAGTTTTGCACCATTTTGTAGAGCACAATCAGTGAAACCACCTGTCGAGGCCCCAATATCTAGAACAATTTTATCTTCTATGTTTAGCTCGAACACCTCAAGAGCTCTAGCCAATTTCAGTCCGCCACGGCTTACATATGGAATAGCTTGACCTTTTACTTCTAATTGACTAGAAATCTTTACCTTTGTTCCAGGCTTATCAACACGATCTCCATCGGCATACACAAGCCCTGCCATAATTGTACGTTTTGCTTTCTCTCGCGTTTCCAATAAACCTTTCTCTACTAACAAAACGTCTATACGTTCTTTTTTATCCATGGCTTATGCACGCTGCTTCTTCCTCGGGACGATTTGTTCCACACGTCGAACGACTTGTTCTGAAGTCAGCCCAATTTCCTCTAATAATTTTGAGACACTACCATGCTCAATAAATTTGTCAGGAATACCCATACGATCAACAACGACAGCATGATATTTATTTTCATGGAAGAATTCTAAGACAGCACTTCCAAATCCACCCTGCAATGCTGCTTCCTCTAAAGTAATGATTGGTTTATTTTTAATCGCGAGCTCATGAAGCATTACTTCATCCATTGGTTTTAGGGACATGGCATTGACAACCTCTACATGTATGCCTTCTTTCTCCAACTTCACCGCAGCTTCCATCGCTACTGGGACCATGGTGCCGAATGTTAAAATACTCATGTCACTTCCTGATTTTAATACATCCCATTTTCCAATTGGCAGTTTCTTCAGTTGTTCATCCATTTGAATACCGTAACCGTTACCACGAGGGTAACGAACAGCAATAGGACCATCATCATAATTAACTGCTGTATATATCATATGTTGAAGCTCGTTTTCATCTTTTGCTGATAGAATGGTCATATTAGGGATATGGCGTAAATAACTAATATCAAATACACCTTGATGGGTTTCTCCATCAGCACCAACTAATCCAGCACGATCAATTGCAAACATTACGTTCAAATTTTGTCGACAAACATCATGGACAACTTGATCATACCCTCTTTGCAGGAATGTGGAGTAAACTGCAAAAACAGGCTTCAGTCCTTGTGTTGCCAATCCTGCTGCCATGGTGGTGGCATGCTGCTCAGCAATCCCAACATCAATCATCCGATCAGGAAATTCTTTAGCAAATAGATCCAGCTTAGTACCTCCTGGCATAGCTGCTGTTAATGCCACTACACGCTCATCGTCCCTGGCAATCTTTTTCAATGTTTCTGCAAAGACACCACTGTAACTAGGAGGCCCAGGTTTTTCACTACTTCCCCTGATTCAATCTTATACGGCCCTAATCCATGCCATGTCCCTTTTGCATCGTTTTCTGCAGGGGCATAGCCTTTTCCTTTTTTGGTAATCACGTGAACTAAAACAGGACCTTTTGTTTTCCTAGCATATTTCATATTCGTTGTTAAGTCGTCTAAGTCATGTCCGTCTACTGGTCCTAAATAAGTAAAGCCCATTTCTTCAAAGAACATACCTGAAACGAGTAAATATTTTAAGCTATCTTTTACTCGCTCTGCTGTTGCTGCTAAACGACCACCAAAAGCAGGAATACGCTTAATAAGCATTTCCAATTCATCTTTAGCCTTCTGGTATTTTCCAGCAGTACGCATTCTTCCTAATACATTGTGTAAGGCACCAACATTCGGTGCGATAGACATCTCATTGTCATTTAAAACAACAATCATATCTTTTTGCTCATGACCAATATGATTCAAAGCTTCCAAAGCCATACCACCTGTAAGTGCACCATCTCCAATAACGGGAATAATCACTTCATCGGTACCTTTTATGTCCCTAGCCACTGCCATTCCCATAGCAGCTGATAAAGAGGTGGAACTATGACCCGTTTCCCACACATCGTGCTCACTTTCCGATCGCTTAGGGAAACCACATAACCCTTTATATTGGCGTAATTGATCGAATTGATCGGCACGTCCAGTTAAAATCTTATGGACATATGCCTGATGGCCCACATCCCATAAAAACTTGTCCTTCGGGCTGTCAAATAATTGATGTAACACTAATGTTAATTCAACAACTCCTAGATTTGGCCCTAAATGACCACCTGTCACTGATAACTTTTCAATTAAGAAATGACGGATATCTTGTGCTACTTCCTCTAAGTCTTTCTTCGTACATTTCTTAAGAAATGTTGGGTCTTTAATGCTAGTCAGATCCAAGAAAAACCCTCACTTTCTTTTAATTTTCTTTTTACTTTGTCTCTTACGTTTATTACCATTAAAAATGTTTATTTTCAATTTTACCTCTAAAAAGTAAAATAATCTACCCACTTGGTAAATGATTTGTGTCGAATACTGTAACGCCAACGTTTTTCCAACTGATTTCCCTCCAACAGTAAGGGCAGCGACAACACTAGTAAACAAGATAGAAATTAAAAATTGTGCTGTTGAACCTTCATCATGACCTAACTGTAAGCTGAGCTTTATTACTACATAGGCGGAGGCAGTTCCACTTATTACACCGGCAATATCTCCTATAACATCATTACAAAAATTAGCAAACCTGTCTGCATTTCTTGTTATTTGTACGGCTTGCTTAGCGCCATGGAGCCGCTCCGCAGCCATAGCATGAAATGGTCGCTCATTTGCAGCCGTTGCTGCGACTCCAATTGTATCAAATACAACCCCAATTAATACAATAAGAAAAACGACGAACATCCCCATCCCCCATGTGACCCCGCTGAGTATGGAGGTAGAGACTACAGCAAAAAGAGCCGCTAACACCAATGTGATAACGGCTACTATCAAACTCCATTGAAAAGATTTTTTTTAAGGATTCTTTCATATTTGCATCAAATTCCTATCATCAAAAGTATGTATCCGAGTGGTCATTTAAAGAGTAAAAACTGCGCCTTAGGTCCAGTAGGTTTTCCCAGTTAAGTACCTCAGCGTCGCCGCTGTGGCGGTTTCCCTTTAAACCTAACTTGACGTTGTCACCAGACGTCAGACTGGATTACCACTTAGCACGCACTATAATCCCCTTTAAATGTCCGATGTGGAACAGCCTAGGAGTTTTCCTCAACAGTTCTTCACCATTCTCTATCCTCTTTTGCAGAGCAGATTTCATATGAATGAGTTCATGTATACAACCTAGCATTCATAATCCCCTCTAACTCCACTCAAGGCAGGCTACGCTGCTTACGAGTTCCCCAACGCGCAATGCAGGTTCATACCTCTCACCATAGATTCTGCGGGAACAGATCCATGGCTAAAGGCCTCCGCGGTTGTAGGGTCAACGCCCACATGCCTTTGTGGATCGCCCTACAGCCTTTACTCCCAGTTAAGACCCAAAGCTGGGCGCTTCAAGCCAAAACTAGGAACTTCATCGATGTGCCCTTTAGCGGATTTTTAGGCCCGCTTTCGAAAATGGAGAACTGACTAGAATACAGCACCACTCGGTAACCATATTATAACATGAAAGATTTTCTTCAGACAACGACAACCATTTCAACTTCAGTTGTATATTTACACTTAAGTCATTAATTGGTTCGGTTTCCAATATAATCTGTAATTCCTTCTAATAATGTATGATCCATCGATGTACTATATAAGTATTTTTTTGCTTCTCCTAGATGATACGATAATTTACTCTTTGCTCCTTCTAGGCCCAATAGCTTTGGATAAGTACTTTTATTGTTTTCTTCATCGCTTCCAATCGGTTTTCCGATTGTCGCTTCATCTCCCTCTACATCTAGAACATCATCCTTAATTTGGAAGGCCAATCCTAAATGCTGTGCAAAATGACGCAAAGCGACTTGTTCCCTTTCACTAACTCCGGCTAATATAGCCCCTGCCTCTACAGCAACCCCCAACAATTCACCAGTTTTACGCTCATGGATACTTTGAAGAGCATCAACTGGTAAGTCCTTGTTTTCTCCCTCCATATCTGCCACTTGTCCACCAACCATCCCGCAAGGACCAGCAGCATCTGCAATCCTTTCCATTAACTGAACTTTCTTGTCAGTTGGAATATTACTTGCGGTAAGAAGCTTAAAACTAAATGTCAATAATCCATCACCAGCTAAAATGGCCATCGCCTCACCAAAAACTTTATGATTTGTAAGCTTCCCTCGACGATAGTCGTCATCATCCATCGCAGGTAAATCATCGTGAATTAAAGAGTACGTATGGATCATTTCAATTGCACAGGCTACATCATAACCATCTTCTAATGGCTTTTGGTAACCAGATAAGGTTGCAAGAAGCAGTATGGGACGAATTCGCTTACCACCGGCATTCAAGGAGTAACACATGGCTTTTTTTTATGGTTTCAGGGGCTGTATGGCAATATTTTTCAATTAAAGTAGGGAGAAGGTCATCAATTTTCTTTCGCTCTTCTTCCAAGAATGTATGAAAAGATTTCATTACTCTCCATGCTCCTCTTCAAGAAACGGCTTTAGTTCTCCATCCTCTGTTAGTACTTCCGTCATTTGCCGGTCCACTTTTTGTAATTTATCATGACATAACTTAGAAAGTTGCATTCCCTCTTGAAACATATTAATTGCTTCTTCAAGTGGGACATCTCCCTCTTCCAATCTTTCAACTACGGTTTCGAGCTTTTTCATTGCCTGCTCAAAGGTCAATTCCTTCAACTCATTTTCCATTATTATCTCTCCCATTCACCTGTGGTACTTCCATCTCTTCGTACTTATTCACAGTGCAAAATACCTTTCCATCTTGCATGCGAACAGTTATACCACTCTTTGAAGTAACATCCTTCACAGATTTAATTAATTTTTTGTTATCATCGTAAACTAGGCTGTAACCCCTTTCCATAACTTTTAAGGGACTTAAGACCTGAAGTTTAGATAAAAGCATCGAAAAAGAAGAATCATGAAATCTATATTGACGTTCCATATTTCTTAATAATAGTGAATTAACTTGCATAAGTTTTGTTTTTTCAAGGTCAACCCGATTTTTCGGATGGAGTCTTCTAGTTCTTGACTGGAGTTCAGCAAGTTTTGACTTCATACTATTTAGTTGAAATGCAACTGCCTTATTCATGGAATCTACTAAACGGTCTAAATCTTGTTCCTTTTGTTCAATTAAATTCTTTGGATATCTAAATGCATAGGATCGTGTAAGGTAGTTAAGTCTATCAATTTCTACCTTTTTCAATCTGTCCATAGCCCAAATTAGTCTTTCCCTCTGCCTCTTAAGGGTTTTTAGCATTTCATTCAGGTCTGGAACTGCTAACTCAGCTGCAGCAGTCGGAGTTGCCGCACGGAGGTCAGCAACAAAATCACTAATGGTAGTATCTGTCTCATGACCAACTGCAGAAATAACAGGAATTTTTGAAGCATATATCGCTTCAGCTACTACTTCCTCATTAAAGGCCCAAAGTTCTTCTAAAGATCCACCGCCTCTGCCAACAATCATAACATCAAATGTATTTGCCATATTTGCTTGTTGGATCGCTCTTGCGATGGAGTATGGTGCATTTGGTCCTTGGACAAGGACAGGAAGCAATGTAATTTTAGCGATTGGAAACCTTCGTTTAATAGTGGTAATAATATCTCTGACTGCAGCCCCTGTTGGAGATGTAACAACTGCAATGGAATCTGGTATAGCTGGGATTGGTTTTTTCTTGTATTCTGAAAAATAACCTGCCATTTCCAACTTCTTCTTTAATTGTTCAAAGGCTAAATATAAATTACCGATTCCGTCTGGTTGCATTTCTTTCACATAAAGCTGGTATTGGCCATGAGGTTCGTAAACGGAAATATCTCCTCGAACCAACACACTCATCCCATTTTCTGGTGCAAATTTTAGGAACCGATTATTCCCGGCGAACATTACTGCATTTATCCTTGAATGGTCATCTTTTAAAGTAAAGTACATATGACCTCTTGAATGCTGTTTAAAGTTGGATATTTCAGCTCTTAACCAAACATTTTGTAGTTTCTGATCTCCCTCAATAATTCGCTTTATTTGTCTCGTTACATCCGTAACAGACATGAATTGTTGGTTCATTTTATTTACCTACCTCTTATTTAAGTAAACGTTTTGCTGAAATAATCGTGTTATGAAGTAGCATCGTTATTGTCATTGGTCCTACTCCCCCTGGTACTGGAGTAATGTAAGAAGCAACTTCTTTGGCATCCTCAAAAATAACGTCTCCTACTAATTTCCCATCCGTATTCCTGTTTACACCTACATCAATTACTACTGCTTCTTCCTTTATATAGCTGGCATCAATAAAGTGGGCTCTACCAACTGCTACTACCAAAATATCTGCCTGACGAGTGATTTCCTCCATATTTTTAGTGCGAGAATGACAATAAGTTACAGTTGCATTTTCATTCAATAGAAGTTGTCCTACTGGCTTACCTACAATATTACTTCTTCCCACAACAACTACATGTTTACCTTCTATTTCAATTTTTTTTGACTTAATCATTTCTACAATCCCATAAGGTGTACAAGGTAAAAATGCTTCTTGCCCCGTCATCATTCTGCCAATATTAATGGGATGAAACCCATCCACATCCTTACTTGGGTCTATAGCTTCAATGACTGCTTTTTCTGAGATATGTTTTGGAAGGGGTAATTGAACTAATATTCCATGAATATGATCTGCTTTGTTAAGGGTTTCAATTTTATCTAACAATTCTGCTTCAGTAATCGTATCCGGTAACTCATCCAATTCAGAATGAATACCTATTTCCTTGCATGACTTTTGTTTTGACTTTACATAGGATTGAGAAGCAGGATCTTCACCAACTAAGATTACAGCTAACCCTGGGGTAATCCCCTCTCCCTTTAAAAGTTCCACTTCCTTTTTCATTTCTAGTCTCTTTTCTGCTGCTAATTCTTTACCTGAAATAATAATTGCTGACATTGTTCTTCCCCCTCTAATGTGTTTATAGTTTATGTGAATGAGTTGTTACAACTTATTGAGTGAACATGTTGGCTAAGTTTGACAAAACACCATTAACAAATTTCCCTGATTCTTCATCACCTGTAAATCCTTTTGCTATATCGATGGCTTCATTGATACTTACGTTTACGGGAATTTCTTTCTCCCATTTCATTTCATAAGCTGCCATTCTAAGAATAGCCCTATCTACCCTGGATAGTCTTGACAATGACCAATTTTTCAGAGCACCTTCCAAAAGTTTGTCAATCTCTGTTTGATGCTCTACTGTCCCATATACTAATGAATTTAAAAAATCAAGTTGTGTTTCCTCTGTTTCTATTACTGTATTAATAGCTTCTTCCGGACTGACCCCAGTCATCTCTATTTGATAAAGAGACTGTACAGCTCTAATACGCGCTACTCTACGGTTCATAAAAAAAACGACTCCTTTACAAGTTACATGGTGCATTACCAAATTTTATTTTATATGGGTATCCCGTTTGCTCAGAATGAGATTTTAATTTTTGAATTCAAGTGTTGATGAGATCGGAGCGAACGAGACTCCTCGAAAATGCTCACACATTTTCTTCGTGCGTGGGCTATTTCGAGGAAGCATCTCAAAGTCCTGCGGGAAAAGCAACGGCTGAAGACCCCGCAGGGACGAGGAGGCTGAAGCGTTGCCCGCGGAAAGCGAGTTCGAGTAGATCTCATCAACACGTTACCATCTTAATGCCTAAATTCTGAGCTAGAGGGATACTCATAATATTTTATATCAATAACAGTCAATATCCCGTGACAAAATCTATTATGTATTCTTCCCATCCAAGTTGATAATAGCACAACTTTTCCTCGTATTACAGAAGCAATGTCCATATCGCTAGAGATCTATGCCATCCAAGTAAAAAAAACCGCAATAATGAACGCAAGCCCACTACGATACATCCATACATAGTGGGCTTATTATAAGCTATTTAATGATTTAGGTTCCGTCGGGAATGATCTTGAGAAAAGTGTAGATGAACGCCTTAAACTCCTTGCTCTTTTTTTTCTTGATCTTTTTCAGGTTGCTCTAATTGAACACCAACAACATGAACATTTACCTCATTTAATTGAATTGATGTCATATTCTGTAACGTTTGAGAAATATTTTCCTGAATTTTTTTCCCTACCTCTGGAATTGAAACACCATATTTTATTAAAACGAAAGTATCCACATTAATTCCATCTTCCTTTAATTCTACCTTAACTCCCTTTGAATGGGTTTGTTTTCTTCCCAACCGTTCTGCTACTCCTGATGCGAAGTTCCCGCGCATGGTGGCTACTCCCTCTACTTCACTGGCAGCTAGACCTGCTATTACCTCGATTACTTCAGGAGAAATTTCTACCTTACCTAAGTCATCCTTGTCTTCAGACAAATGAATCAGTTGATTTTCTTTCATAAATAGTTCCTCCTTTAGAAGATTACTCTTCTAATTCTGGTTTCAAAGAGTATTGTTCCAAAAATTTAGTGTTAAAATCACCACCGACGAATACCTCATGATTAAATAATCTAAGATGGAAAGGAATGGTTGTATCTATTCCTTCAATGACGAATTCACTAAGAGCACGCTTCATTTTAGCAATTGCTTCTTCCCTTGTTTCACCATAAGTGATTAACTTCGCTATCATAGAGTCATAATAAGGAGGAATCACATAACCAGGAAAAGCAGCACTATCCACTCGAACCCCAAATCCACCTGGAGGCAAGTACATATTAATCTTACCAGGAGATGGCATAAAGTTCTTATCAGGGTTCTCTGCATTGATGCGGCACTCTATAGACCAACCATTAAAGGTTACCTCCTCTTGAGTATAGGAAAGCTTTTCTCCTGACGCAACTAAAATTTGTTCTTTAATTAAGTCAATCCCAGTCACCATTTCTGTGACAGGGTGCTCTACTTGAATCCTCGTGTTCATTTCCATAAAATAGAAATTCCCATTCCGGTGATCATATATAAATTCGATGGTGCCTGCCCCTACATAATCAACAGCCTGTGCAGCTTTAACAGCAGCTTCCCCCATTTCTTTCCTTTTCTCTTCAGTAAGGGCTGGTGATGGGGTCTCCTCTACAAGCTTTTGCAGTCTTCTTTGAATGGTGCAGTCACGTTCTCCTAAATGGATAACATTTCCATACGTATCCCCAACAACTTGGATCTCTACATGACGGAAGTCTTCAATATATTTTTCAAGATAAACGCCTGGATTTCCAAAGTTTGCTTTTGCTTCCTTTTGCGTTACGGAAATACCTTTCCTAAGTTCTGCTTCATCCCTCGCAACGCGGATTCCTTTTCCGCCTCCGCCAGCTGTGGCTTTAATAATTACAGGATAACCAATTTTTTCGGCTATTTCCGCACCTTCATCAACACTGTTAATAATACCTTCGGAACCTGGCACTACGGGAACTCCAGCATTTTTCATTGTAGTTCTAGCTACATCTTTTGTTCCCATTTGGTTAATGGCGTTAGGTGAAGGGCCAACAAAAGTGATATTACATTCGGCGCATATTTCAGCAAAAGCAGCATTTTCCGCTAAAAAACCATAGCCAGGATGGATTGCGTCCACTTCTGTTAATGTAGCCACGCTCATAATGTTAGTAAAGTTTAAATAGCTTTGTGATGAAGGTGTTGGACCAATACAATAAGCCTCATCTGCCAGTCTCACATGAAGAGAATCACTGTCTGCTTCTGAAAAAACAGCCACTGTTTTAATGTTTAACTCTTTACAAGCCCTAATAATTCGAACAGCAATTTCTCCTCTATTTGCAATCAATACTTTTTTTATCATAAATTCCATCCCCTACTCCGGCTTCACTAAGAACAATTCTTGTCCATATTCTACTAATTGTCCATTTTCCACGAGTACCTCAACAATTTCACCACTTACCTCTGCTTCTATTTCATTCATGAGTTTCATGGCTTCAACAATACAAACCACTGTATCTCCTTTTATCTTATCTCCAGCCTTCACATAAGGTGGTGCCTCTGGTGAAGGAGCCGCATAAAATGTACCAACCATCGGGGACTTTATTTTATGATAGTTATTAGTTTCCACAGTTTTAGCCACTTCTGCCTCAGGTTGATTAGAAGGCACTTGAGGTTGTTCATTTTCTTGAACTACCGTTGGTGATGTTACTGGCTGATACACTGGGGCTGGAGTATGTACTTCTTTCACCGTTTCCGGTTGTATTTTTGACCCTTTTATCTCTTTTCGCATCGTAATTTTTGAGCCATTTTGCTCAAATTTAAATTCATCAATGGATGATTCATCAATTAACTTAATTAGTTCCCTGATTTCTTGAATTTTTAACACATCAACCACTCCTTGTCATTAATTCTTAATTGTGTTTGACCATCGAAATTGTGTGAATCATTAGATAAATAAAATATTATTAGGCTTGTGTTATGAGTTAGTCCTAAAAAATATGCTACCTTATATTTCGGAAAATGGGAACCTTTTTTTTAAGGGTAATGAAAAACCTTTTCCAGCAAGTAGGGGAAAAGGCTTCAAAATTTATTAGACACTTGATTTATTTTGTTGAAAACTTAAGGAAGCATGTTGCTCCACCTTGGTTTATTCATTTTTATATTCGCGAAAAATTGGTATTTCTGATAGATTGTCTGGAATTTTGCTTTTTCCAAAAGGATGATTTTAACGATATTTTTATTCCTTGCCATATGATACTTGTCTCCATATTCGTTTTCCTGTGTAAACCTTTTTAAACTTTGATAATCTTCTTCTTGAATGGAAATGGGATCTCCATCACCTGCTGCCTCATCTGGTTGTATGTACCCTACTTCAAATTCAACAATTTGAATTTTATCATTTTTTATATTTCGCTGTTTGTTTCTAATACATGCTTTTGCTACCTCC
>JAJOJL010000058.1 GCA_021208645.1 Bacillus sp. (in: firmicutes)
TGTGGGGATTATTTGTTTACGCCAGCTTGACACTTGTTTAAAGGAAACGTCATGGCGTTTCCGAAGGAAAATAGCCACCGACACCTACAGTTCCGAAAGGAACGTCAATTAAATTGGCTTCTGACACAATAAGCACAAAAACATGGAGAGATAAAAGAATGGCCATCAAGCTTAAGCTTGATGGCCATAGGTTATTATTTTTCTTGTTTCGCTAAATAGTCTTCTAATTCTTTAACAATTTCCTTTGCACCCATAGGGCTTAAGATAATTTTCCCGCCACCGATAGAAAGGTTATCGTCAGAAACTTCACCAGTAATTTGACAAGTCATGTTAGGCTTGTACTTCTTTAATACGATTCTTTCGTCATCAACATAAATTTCCAATGCATCTTTTTCAGCAATATCCAATGTACGTCGAAGTTCAATTGGGATTACCACACGACCTAACTCATCAACTTTACGAACAATACCTGTAGATTTCATAATTGTTTCTCCTCCCATGATAAACAAATTCGTTGCCAATCGTTGTCAAAATTCGACAAAATCTATCAAACTTAGAATACCAACTTTTCCAAAAGAAGTCAATTAAAATATGTTTAATACAACAGTATTTTTTTGGAAAACTAGTATTAATGGGGAAGGTAATGAATTAAACCTATAATTATCAAGGGTTAACGAACCTTCCACAAAATGTAAAGCTTAAAAAATATACAATTTTACCCAACATGATAAAAGCGTCTTATCTATTTTAATTCGACAAATATTTCACTTTTATGTCGTGATTTTCAACCTCCTTTTATAAATTTACTTTTTTTTCAATGTAATTATCTGTAATTAAGTATCTAATACCCAGAAAGTGGTTATTATTAAACTAGTAATTAAGTATTTTTTTGCTTAAGTAAGCGTTGCTAGTGAAAAGCGAGTTCCTGTAGTAAAAATCAATAATAAACGCTAATAGTGCTATTTAAAAGACAGCAATGTTGTAATGAGAGATAAAACCTTGACACAATCTAACTGTTTCGGTATATTCTGATTACAGTAGGAAACAATAGGTAAAAAGATTAAATGTTGTCTCTGATGACGGGATGAGTAAAAAGGAAAATTCAGGACAGAGAACCAGGGTAGCTGAAAACTGGTATGAATGGAACTTTTGAAGATGGTCCTTCGAGGAGCTTACTTTCGAGCTGGTCCTTACCAGTAAGGAGGGGACGCATTCCAAGCGTTATTATGGAAAACTGCGGTGAAGGTGAACCCTTCTTATGCAGTTACAGAGGCTGTATAATTATGCAGTGAATCTGGGTGGTACCACGTGAGGCATACTCTCGTCCCAATGAGGACGGGGGTTTTTCTTTTGTTTTTCAAAAGAACAAGGGATTAGTTAATATGAAACTTCCTGACACCCATAATACTAGCTGATTACTCCATAAAACTAACTAATGTAAAAGGTAGAGGGTATGTTTGTTAAAGGGGAATGTTAACTTTTCCTATTAAAAGTTTTTAATTGAAAGCTATAAATGTGTTCAGAAAAATGAAGAAGGAGGAAGTGAAATGAGTAATTCCAAAACATTTTATATTACAACACCGATCTATTATCCAAGTGACAAACTCCATATTGGTCATGCTTATACTACTGTAGCAGGTGATGCGATGGCTAGGTATAAGCGGTTGAGAGGTTATGAAGTAATGTACCTAACAGGTACAGATGAACATGGGCAAAAAATAGAGAGAAAAGCAGAAGAAAAAGGGGTCTCCCCCCAGGAATTTGTGGATACTATCGTCAAAGATATTAGAAAGCTTTGGGATAAGCTGGATATTAGCTATGATGATTTTATCCGTACAACAGAAGAAAGACATAAAAAGGTCGTTCAGCAAATATTTGACCAACTACTTCAACAAGGTGACATTTATCTTGATCATTATGAAGGATTGTATTGTACTCCATGTGAATCATTTTTTACAGAATATCAAGCAAAAGATGGGAAATGTCCTGACTGCGGGCGTCCAGTTGAGAAAGTGAAAGAACAATCCTACTTCTTTAGAATGAGTAAATATGCAGATAGACTTTTAAAATACTATGAAGATAATCCGCAGTTCATTCAACCAGAATCAAGAAAAAAAGAAATGATTAATAACTTCATTAAACCAGGTCTAGAAGATTTAGCAGTATCAAGGACTTCATTTAGTTGGGGAGTAAAAGTGAAAAATGATCCAAAGCATGTTGTTTATGTATGGATCGATGCCCTTTCTAATTATATTACTGCTTTAGGCTATGGGAGTGAAGATGATACGAAGTACCAGCAATTTTGGCCGGCGGATGTCCATCTCGTAGGTAAGGAAATTGTCCGGTTCCATACCATTTATTGGCCGATTATGTTGATGGCGTTAGACCTGCCCTTGCCGAAAAAAGTTTTTGGTCATGGCTGGCTTCTCATGAAGGATGGAAAAATGTCCAAATCCAAGGGGAATGTTGTAGATCCTGTTCCATTAATTGATCGTTATGGATTAGACGCCTTGAGATATTATTTATTAAGGGAAGTACCTTTCGGATCTGACGGTGTATTTACACCAGAAAGTTTTGTAGAGCGAGTAAACTACGATTTAGCTAATGATTTAGGCAATTTACTTAACCGAACAGTTGCTATGATTAACAAGTACTTTGATGGTGAAATCCCTGCTTATGTCAAAAATGCTACCCCTATAGATGCGTCATTAGTAGAACTTGTAAAAGCAACAGTGAAAAAAGTGGAAGATGCACTAGAAGAGATGGAGTTCTCCGTTGCCTTGACAGCGATTTGGCAGCTGGTAAGTCGAACCAATAAATATATAGATGAAACCCAGCCATGGATTTTAGCAAAAGAAGAAGGTGCTAAGGAGAAGTTAGGTTCCGTTATGTATCATTTAGCAGAATCTTTACGAACTATCTCCATCATGATTCAGCCGTTCCTAACGGAAACGCCGAAGAAAATTTGGGAACAATTAGGCGTGAGGGAAGAAGAAACTACTTGGGATAGCATGAAAGAATTTGGTAAGTTGTCGAGTGGAGGGAAGGTCGTAAATCAAGGTGAACCTCTATTCCCGCGATTAGATGTAAAGGATGAAGTTAAGCATATTGTGGAATCCATGGGTGGAGTTGTAAAGGAAGAAGAAAAGACTCCTGTTTTGGAAGTGCCTGATGTAGATGAAATAACGATCGATGACTTTACAAAGGTAGAGCTAAGGGTTGCTGAGGTAACGAAGGCAGAGCGAGTAAAAAAAGCAGATAAACTCTTGAAAATACAGCTAGACTTAGGTTATGAACAACGCCAAGTAGTTTCGGGAATTGCTAAACATTATGAACCTGAGAATCTTGTTGGGAAAAAAGTTATTTGTGTTACGAATTTAAAGCCTGTTAAGCTGCGGGGAGAACTGTCGCAGGGGATGATTTTAGCTGCTTCTGAAGGAGATAAACTCACATTGGCAACAATAGAAACAGACTTGCCTAATGGAGCAAAAGTAAAATAGCTAGACCGTTAACAATACAATATAGACGCCTTTCCAACTTCGGAGAGGCGTTCCCTTTATGGAGGTTTAACAATGTTATTTGATACACACGTACATTTAAACGCAGACCATTATGAGGACGATGTGGAGGAAGTAATAGAAAGAGCAAACCAAGCGGGTGTTTCCAAAATGGTTGTAGTTGGTTTTGACGAAAAAACAATTCCAAAGGCGATGGCTTTTGTAGAAAAATATGACTTCATATACGCGGCAGTTGGCTGGCATCCAGTTGATGCAGTGGATTTAGAGGATCGTCACTTAGACTGGATTAGGGATTTGGCTTCCCACCCTAAGGTTGTTGCCATCGGAGAAACTGGCCTTGATTACTACTGGGATAAATCTCCAAAAGATGTACAAAAGGAAGCTTTTCGTAAGCAAATTCAACTTGCTAAAGAAGTAAAACTACCAATCATTATCCATGACAGAGATGCCCACGAGGATATAGTGGAAGTGCTAAGGGAAGAAGAGGCTTCAGAGGTTGGGGGGGATTATGCATTGCTTTGGCGGAGATCTAGTAATAGCAAAAAAATGCTTGGATATGAATTTTCATATTTCTTTTGGTGGTCCTCTAACGTTTAAAAATGCAAAACTTCCTAAGGAAGTAGCAACTGAGGTACCATTGGACAGATTACTCATTGAAACGGATGCTCCTTTTTTAGCTCCTCATCCGTATCGGGGAAAAAGAAATGAACCAGCTTATGTAAAGTTAGTTGCAGAAAAATTAGCGGAATTAAAAGGTGTAACTTATGATGAAATTGCGAAAATAACGATGGAAAATGGGAAAAAACTTTTCGGGATAAAATGACAAAAACAGCTAAGGAATTTTGAATAAGCTTGTCCAAATTTCACTGAATTACTCCTTGTTCTACAGAATGTTATGCCTGCATAAAATACTAGTCGAGAAGTTTTTCTTTTATTATTTTTGGAGATAATGAATAATACAAGGAAAAGCGTTCACAGAATTTATGTTGACAAACAGCTGGAGGTGGCATATAATTTGGATTCTGAAGGAGGGGTTCACCTATGACGCAACGGATGAAGCAGCTGTTCTCTGAGATTTCATTGAGAAAGCTAGCCATATCCAGTGTTGGCCTTCTGACGGTGATGGGTATATTAGTTTTTACAATCTACGAGGCTACGAAAATATCAGTATCGGTAACAGTAGACGATGAGATGGAAACTATCTATACGCACGCATCAACTGTTGGTGAGGTTTTAGAAGAACGCGGTATAGACGTAAGCGTTCACGATTACATCGAACCATCCATAAATACAGCAATCTCTGAAGCAATGAATATCGTATATAAACCTGCGCAGCAAGTCTATGTGACTATTGATGGAGAAGAACAATCAGTCTGGACAATAGCAGGTACAGTACAGGAGCTCATGGACGAATTAGAAGTTAAAGTCAATGAGCACGATGTGATCGAACCGTCATTAACGGAGGCAGTAGTTTCCGATATGAAAGTTACATATGAACAATCGTTCATGGTGACTCTCATTAGTGACGGAGAGGAAAAGGAAATTTGGACGACTTCGACAACGGTCGCTGACCTTTTAGAGAGAGAAAACATTACCTTAGGTGATTTAGACCGCGTAGAACCAGCTTTAGCAAACTTGATGGAAGAATCAATGGAAGTAAACGTGGTTCGTGTTGAAAAGGTTACCGATGTTGTGGAAGAAACTGTTGATTTTGCAACAGTTAGACGAAATGATTCTTCTTTAGAACAAGGAAAAGAAGAAGTCTTACAAAGCGGCCAAAACGGACAAATAAAAAAATATTATGAAGTAGTATATGAAAACGGGGAAGAAGTTTCCCGTGAACTCGTTAAAGAAGAGAAGGTCCAGGAAAGTCAGGATCGTATTGTTGCTGTTGGTACAAGGGCACCGACACCTACTGTATCCCGTGGTACAGGGAGTTGGTCTAATTTTACTGCAACAAAATACACGGCCTTTTGCCCAACTGGATGTACTGGTATTACTGCAACAGGAGTCAATGTTTCAAATACTATTTGGTATAAAGACTATCGAGTTATTGCCGTTGATCCATCTGTAATACCATTGTATTCACTAGTTGAAGTGAATACTGGTAGAGAAACCTTTGTGGCTAAAGCCTTAGATACGGGCGGAGCCATTCAAGGGAATAAGATTGATATTCTAGTTTCATCTAGAAGTGAAGCTTTAAACTTCGGCGTACAGAACGTTAAAGTACGAGTCATCCGTAGAGGAAGATAACTTTCATATCATATATTTGCACAGGGCATTTTAGCTCTGTGCTTTATTTTTGTTAAAATGAAATGTAGAGGGTAAACTTCTTGGGAAAATGACTCAGTTGCCAATTTCTTTCCTTCCCTATATTAGACGCAGCAAAAGGAAATTGGTTACAACTTTTTTAAAAAAATCTCAGTTAGAGCAATGATGATTTTCGCTTTAGACATTTCTTTTCAGCGGGAGGCAGGGGCCTCTATAGTATTCTCCATTCTGTGGGATCTCCCTTTGATCTTTTCCGTGCGATTACTTAAAAAAAATGACTCTGTTAGTGGCTGGTGTTGATTTTTAATAGGCTTGAGTTGAGCGCAAGGAGCGAGACTCCTCGAAAATGCTTACACATTTTCTTCGTGCGTGGGCTATTTCGAGGAAGCATCTCAAAGTCCTGCGGGAAAAGCAACAGCTAAGAGCATATGCTTCATGAATAGGCTACGATTTGTCTCGACGCAAAATGCTACAAAGCAATGCTAGCAGAGGAAGAGACAGAAGACCCCGCAGGTACGAGGAGGCTGAGGCGTTGCCCGCGGAAAGCGAGTTCCTGAAGCGAAATTCAACATTAAACGATAACAAAGCTAAAAAAATAGCCACGCACCCAACGGAGCAATTCAAATTAAGAGAGGGTAAACTTGTCATGAGATTAATTGTGAATGAAGTAATTGTAGTTGAGGGTAAAAGTGATACAAATGTTATCCAAAGATATATTCAATGTGACACAATCGAAACAAATGGTTCAGCAGTATCTGAAGCTGTGATTGCACGTGTCAGACTGGCAAAGGAACGACGAGGAGTAATTATTTTTACAGACCCGGATTACCCTGGTGAGAAAATCAGATTGACGATAGATAAGGCAGTCCCAGGTTGCAAGCATGCTTTTCTACCAAAAGAAGCAGCGATCGACCACCAAAAAGGAAAAGTGGGGGTTGAGCATGCATCGGAAGAAAGTATATTGGACGCGATAGGAAAGGCTAAACCAACGTCAAAGGAGAAACCTCTTCAGAGAGAAATATCAAGAGAGGATTTGATGGAGGCTGGTCTCCTTGGAGGGGACGGGTCCAAGCATAAACGGGAGATATTAGGAAAAATTCTTCATATCGGCTACACTAATGGCAAGCAGTTGTTAAAACGAATGGAACAGTTTCAAATTACAAAAGAAGAGTATTTAAATGCATTACAACAGATAGAACAGGAGAATGAAAATGAATGAAAAAGATATAGCCACCCCCATTCGAACGAGAGCAATATTAGAAAAGCATGGGTTTACTTTTAAGAAAAGTTTAGGACAAAACTTTTTAATTGATACTAATGTATTAAGGCGCATTGTGGATGCAGCTGAAGTGACCGATTTTTCAGGAGCAATTGAAATTGGTCCCGGTATTGGAGCGTTAACTGAGCAACTGGCGAAACGAACGAAAAAAGTAGTAGCATTCGAGATTGATCAGCGTTTACTGCCCATCTTGAAAGATACTCTTGCCCCTTATCCCCATGTCAAGGTGATACACAGTGATGTATTAAAGGCAGATGTGAAAGAAGTGGTGGAAAGGGAGTTTGCGGAGGTCGATGATATTGCTGTCGTGGCGAACCTCCCATATTACGTTACCACGCCAATTCTCATGAAATTATTAGAGGAGAAACTTCCTGTACGGGCAATTGTAGTAATGATTCAAAAGGAAGTTGCAGAGCGGATTGCTGGTGGCCCCAATTCAAAGGAATATGGCTCCCTGTCAATTGCTGCACAGTATTATGCAGAAGCAGAAACAGTTTTCAATGTTCCTAAAACAGTGTTTGTCCCTCAACCTAATGTGGATTCTGCTATCCTACGTTTAACTATTCGTAAGGAACCACCTGTTACAGTGAAGGATGAATCATTTTTCTTTGAAGTAGTACGTGCTTCTTTTGCCCAAAGGAGAAAAACCATTTTAAACAATTTAACTCATTATTTTAAAGAGCTAGAAAAAGGGGAAGTAGGGAACATTCTACAACTTTCAGGTATTGATCCTAAACGTCGTGGGGAATCCTTGTCCATGGAGGAATTTGCTGAATTAAGTAACATTCTGATTGACAAAGTATCCACTCATTAGTGACAACTAACCTTCTCCTTGCATAATTTATCGTGTGAGGAGGCGTGTGTCATGGCGAGTATTAAAGTAGGTCAAATAGTAGGAAGAAAATCATATAAATGCGATATTCTGTTCCGGGTAAAAAGTATTACGGGAGATAATGTGGAACTAATTGGGGAAGACATGCGGCTCTATGCTGATGCCCCTGTTAAGGATTTAGTCCCAATAAAGGATGAGGACAGAAAGCGGGTAGCTAAAATACAGCAGGAGAAAGAAGAGAGCTGTTATCAGTTGTTTAGGCAAGATAGGAAACTGATTAGAGAGAAAAGCGAGTATGATATTACGTCTGGGTATTCTAAGCGAGATGCATACTTTGAAGTGCCAGGGAAGGTACTCCATATGGACGGAGACTCCCTGTATTTAAAAAAATGCACCCAAGTCTATGACAAGTTAGGGGTACCTGTATACGGTGTTCATTTAAATGAAAAAGAAATGCCTTTAAGAGTAGCGTCCCTTATTGAGATGGTGCGCCCAGATATACTTGTTATTACCGGACATGATGCTTATAGCAAACTGAAAGGTAAAGAACAGGAAATGAAGGCTTATCGTAATTCTCAACATTTTGTTGATACAGTGAAGGAAGCTCGGAAAGTAGTTCCTTACATGGATCATCTGGTGATTTTTGCTGGAGCCTGCCAATCTAACTTCCAGTCTTTATTAAAAGCTGGTGCGAATTTTGCCAGCTCTCCTGAAAGAGTAAATATACATGCTCTAGACCCTGTTTATGTTGTATCGAAAGTTAGTTTAACACCATTTATGGAGAGGGTAGGAGTTTGGGACATATTAAAAACATCCATGAGTGGGAAAAAGGGGCTAGGAGGTATAGAGACAAACGGTACTTTAAGGCGGGGGATGCCTCACTATAGCAATGATGATGAGTAAAAATAAATGGAAAAACCTACTCCAATCAGGCTTTTTAAAGATTGTGACGGCTTGGCACATTGCTCCGAAGGTGACTCAAAAGGAAAAAAATGCCCTTTTGAGTCACCTTCGTTTAATTTTGTAAATTACTAAACAACACTTTACTAGTCTGAAGTATTTTACATAATTTTGTCGTTTTTGAGCAACATATAAATAAGATTGTAATAATGATAAAAATTCATTGACACATCATAGATACATTGTTATAATTTTAATTTTATTTGACGTGTAGAGCTCGGGTGTGTTATACTTAGGACAAGTGAGGTGTAGTGGATGGCTAAAACATTAATTGAGATTAAACGATCTCTCGATCAAAATGTCGGGAAAAGAATTACCATTCAAGCAAATGGTGGTAGGCGAAAGACGATTGAACGATCCGGATTATTAGAAGGTACTTATCCTTCAGTTTTCACAATTAAGCTTGATCAGGATGAATATTCTGTGGAGAGGGTTTCATACAGCTACACAGACGTTCTTACTGAAACGGTAAAACTCACTCTTCCTGAAGCGGCGGAAATGCAAATGGAAGCAGCGGAAAATGTATAAATTAATATAGTAGGCTAAGCGATTATTTACAAAAAAAATTCTATTCAGATGATGGAATAGGTACTTTTTTTGGATAATCGTTTTTTTTTTTGGCTCTGTTAGTGGCTAATGTTGATTTTGGATATGCGTTGATTTTGCGAAAGGAGCGAGACTCCTCGATAATGCTATCGCATTTTCTTCATGCGTGGGCCATTTTGAGGAAGCATCTCAAAGTCCTGCGGGAAAAGCATCACTTTTTCAGTGCCATCGACGAGGAGGCTGAGGCGTTGCCCGCGGAAAGCGAGCTCCTGTAGCATAAATCAACAACAAAGACTAACAGAGCTTTTTTTCTGCAGTTTATCCTGTTCGAAAGGGAATAGACACTAAAGTATTTTCCGCCTCATCTTCAGGGGTAGTGGAATTAACACAACTGGATATACTATGGATGTTGTAGCTAATGGAAGGAGAGATTACGTATGGGAAGAAGACGAGGTATTATGTCAGAGAACTTTAAAGTAGAACTGGCTAAAGAACTTGGCTTCTATAATACTGTCCAACGGGAAGGCTGGGGAGGCATACGTTCGAAAGATGCTGGGAATATGGTCAAGAGGGCTGTAGAACTGGCCGAGCAACAATTATCCAACCAAAAATGATAAAGCTACAACATTGAGCTGAAGTGCAACTTACTTCAGCTCTTTTATTTAAAGATAAGAAAGTATAAAATTCTTCGAATTTATGTCTAGCTTCAGGCGTCATCTGCTCCTGCGCCCTTCGGTGCTCGTCGCAAAGGTATATGGAAGATTACTCAGGCAGTGCTTGGCTCCGGTAATTTCTGCAAGAATAAAAAGTAAAAAGCACTTTTTATCGGTCAGAGCATTTTCCTTTCGGAGAGGCAACGCGCGCGTTGCCGCTTCGATAGGCGGGCGTCTTGTGCTTTTCTTATCAGCAACAATGTATTTTTTTTTAGGAAAGGTAGTATAGTCGAAATACAAATGGTAAAATAACTGAGATACTAAAGCGTATTCAAAAAATATCTGGTCAATGGCTACCCTATCGCTGACAGGAGAAACCGAATCCAACTATTAAAAGACTAAAGACTGCGACGGATAAACCATTGCATTGTGTCTATTCAAAAAGCTCAAAGCCGATCTTTATTGAATAGACTTTACTAGAGGAACGGAATAGAGCAGGTGAATAATATGCAGAAAACAGTGAAAGCTCCAGCAAAAATTAATTTAACGTTAGATGTGATTCGGAAGAGAAAAGATGGATATCACGATGTAGAAATGATAATGACAACAGTCGATCTAGCTGATCGTATTCATTTAACTTCCATTGAAGAAGATAGAATAATTGTAGATACAACACAAGGGTTCATACCTACCAATGAAAATAATCTAGCCTTCAAAGCAGCTAAAATACTGAAGGACAGGTTAAATATCAAGAGAGGTATTTCCATCTTTATAGATAAACAAATACCCGTTTCAGCAGGGTTAGCAGGTGGAAGTACAGATGCTGCTGCTGTATTAAGAGGGTTAAACGATTTGTGGAACCTACAGTTAACAATGGAAGAGCTTGCAGCAATAGGTCTGGAAATAGGGTCTGATGTTCCTTTTTGTGTTCATGGTGGTACTGCAATTGCAAGAGGGAGGGGAGAGAAACTGGAATTTATACCAACCCCCCCGCCTTGCTGGGTAGTTCTTGTTAAGCCTCCCTTTGGTGTATCCACAAAGGATATTTATGAACGTTTAAATCTAGAAGATATTCAACACCCCGATACAGAGGGAATGGTATCAGCGATTAGTAGTTATGATTTTCCTGGAATTTGCAGTCGGTTAGAAAATGTTATGGAAAAAGTGACGTTTCAGTTATACCCGAATGTAAGAAAAGTGAAGGAAAGAATACAACAATACGGGATTGACGGTGTAGTTATGAGTGGAAGTGGTCCAACTGTTTTCGCCATAACGCAAAATAAGTCTCGTGCTGATAGACTTTACAACAGTTTAAAAGGGTTTATGAGTCAAGTGTATGTAGTACGATTACTGGGGAAAAAGCACGGTTAGCTCTCTTTAGCTACTTGTTAATTCCGTACAAATGATATAGTACTTATAAAATATTCGGATTTAATAATTATTGCTAAGACTCGGAGGTTTCCCCCATGAAATTTAGAAGAAGTGGTCGTCTAGTAGATATGACAAATTATTTTTTAACTCACCCCCATAAACAAATACCTTTGACATTTTTTTCTGAAGCTTATCAATCGGCAAAGTCCTCTATCAGCGAGGATATTGCAATTATAAAAGAGGTTTTTGAAAGTAAAGGTCTCGGTTCTGTTAGTACAACGGCTGGAGCATCAGGAGGAGTAACTTACGTACCTAGTGTAGGCCGTTTAACTGCAGAGAGTCTCATTGGTGAATTGTGCGAACAATTGGAAGAACCTGAACGTATCCTTCCAGGCGGGTATTTGTATATGATGGATGTAATTGGCGACCCGATTCTAACTCAGCATCTAGGCAGGATTTTCGCTTCAGCATTCAGAAATGAAAAAGTCGACGCAGTAATGACAATGGCCACAAAGGGTATACCACTAGCTTATGCTGTGGCTGGACATTTGAATGTTCCAGTAAGTATCGTCAGGCATGAACACAGGATTACAGAAGGGTCTATCGTAAGTATTAACTACGTTTCCGGTTCACAAAAACGAATTCAAACCATGTCCTTAGCACGAAGAAGTCTTCGTGCACATTCTAATGTGCTTATTATTGATGATTTTATGAAAGCAGGGGGAACCATTAGAGGGATGATGGATTTAGTTAATGAGTTCCAATCTACAATAGCTGGAATTGGTGTTTTAACCGAAGCGGTCCATAGTGAAGAAAAACTGGTAGATAACTATGTGTCTTTGACAAAATTAACAGAAATGGATATTAAATCCAAAAAGATTAAAGTTGAACGTGGAAATCTTTTTGATATCCCTTTTGCTTTTGAAGACCTCTAAAAATACTAAAAGCACCATTTTTTGGTGGCTTTTGTCACATTTTGAATAACAAGTGACAAAATTTAAATTTATTTGCCCTTATTATTAGCTTTTTTTATTTTAAAGCAGGAGTTTTCAGAACAATGTAGAAATCCAATAAAAGGATTCAATTAATTAGGTAAAAGGTGGTGGCAGATATGGAAGTAACAGATGTGAGACTTCGCCGTGTCAATACGGAAGGTCGTATGCTTGCAATCGCATCTATTACCATCGATGATGAATTTGTCGTTCATGATATTCGTGTCATCGACGGCAATAATGGGATGTTTGTAGCAATGCCAAGCAAGCGTACTCCAGATGGAGAGTTTCGGGATATTGCTCACCCAATATCTTCAAAGACTCGTGAAAAAATTCAATCAGCTGTCCTAGCTGAGTACGAACGTGCTGGTGAAGAGTTGGAGTACGAGGAAGCGGGAGCTTCATAAATGCAATAATAAGGCCTGATCTTTTTTTAATGGCTAAATAAAAGTAAAGACAACATTGAAAGCGCTACATGCTGATATGTTGTCTTTTTCTTTTGCATAAATCGCACATAAGGGTTCTTTTCAGCTTGAAAAGCGGCTTAATATAGGATATATTCGTAATGGAAAATCAGAAGGGTTGAATAGGAAATCCTTTACTTCAGTAGCCTTGAAAATGAACCCTTGGAGGTTAATAAATGATGAATCGATTTGCAGTGATTTTAGCAGCAGGGAAAGGAACTAGAATGAAGTCTGATCTATATAAAGTACTTCACCCTGTTTGTGGTAAACCGATGGTACAGCATATTGTAGACCAATTGAAAGGCTGTAATGTAGAGAAAGTGATTGCCGTAGTTGGACATGGCGCAGATAAAGTGAAAGAGCAATTAGGCTCAGGATTATCTTATGTACTTCAAGAAGAACAGTTAGGAACAGGCCATGCCGTCATGCAGGCAGATGACATATTGAAAAATGACAAAGGCACAACCATCGTTTTATGCGGAGATACTCCCCTCTTAACAAAAGACACAATTAACGCATTAATCGAAGAACATGAAAATAAAAAGGCAAAAGCAACTATACTTACAGCAGTAGCAGATGACCCAACAGGCTATGGAAGGGTTATTAGAGATAGTACTGGAATGGTAAGTAAAATTGTAGAGCATAAAGATGCAACGGAAGCAGAGAGAGAAGAAAAAGAAATTAACACAGGTACGTATTGCTTTGATAATGAAGCGTTATTTCAAGCATTGAAAAATGTTGGTAATGACAATGTTCAAGGGGAATACTATTTACCTGATGTCATTGAGATTTTACAGCAACAAGGAGAAGTTGTTGCTGCTTATGAAACGAGAGATTTTAACGAAACGATGGGTGTAAATGACCGGGTTGCCCTTAGTCTTGCTGAAAAGCACATGAAGAGAAGGATTAACGAACAGATGATGGTTAACGGAGTCACCATTATTGACCCTGATAATACGTATATTTCTGCGGATACTGTAATTGGCAGAGATACAGTTTTATATCCTGGGACGATGATTCAAGGAAATACGATGATTGGTGAGGGGTGTATCATTGGACCTCATTCGGAAATAAAAGATAGTAAGATAGGAAACGGCACTACAGTGAAACAATCTGTTGTTCATGATAGCCATGTAGGAAATGAAGTCAACATTGGACCATATTCCCATTTAAGGCCATTGACTCATTTAAAAGATGGCGTCAGGGTAGGAAACTTTGTGGAATTGAAAAAAATGACGATGGGCGAAGGAAGTAAAGCTTCTCATTTAAGCTACTTAGGAGATGCGGAAATCGGTAATAATGTCAATATAGGGTGTGGATCCATAACTGTTAATTACGATGGGAAAAATAAGTACTTAACAAAAATTGAAGACGGAGCATTCATTGGTTGTAACTCCAACTTAATAGCACCTGTAACGGTAGGCCCACAAGCATATGTAGCCGCAGGGTCCACTATTACTGAAGATGTTCCTGGAGAATCACTTGCAATTGCAAGGCAAAGACAGACTATTAAAGAAGGATACATTAAAGATAAGAATTCAAAAGAAAACTAATGGAGGTTTCAAAAGCAATGGCTCTTTATAAAGATGAAAAATTAAAGGTTTTTACCTTAAACTCTAATCGGAACTTAGCGCATGAAATTACCGAGCATATTGGAATTGAGATGGGAAAATGTTCTGTTACTCGTTTTAGTGATGGGGAGATTCAAATTAACATTGAGGAGAGTATTCGTGGTTGTGATATCTTTGTTATTCAATCCACCTCTTCTCCTGCCAATGAACACATTATGGAATTGCTAATTATGATAGATGCATTAAAAAGGGCCTCTGCAAAAACTATTAATGTAGTTATGCCATACTACGGCTATGCGAGACAAGACCGGAAAGCACGTTCTCGAGAACCGATTACTGCTAAGCTCGTAGCCAATTTATTGGAAACTGCTGGAGCATCACGTGTTATTACTTTGGACCTCCATGCTACACAAATTCAAGGTTTTTTCGATATTCCAGTGGATCAATTAGTTGGTGTTCCAATCTTAGCTGACTATTTCCAAACAAAAAATATTGATGACATTGTTATTGTTTCCCCTGACCATGGAGGAGTGGTCAGGGCAAGAAAAATGGCGGATCGCTTAAAAGCACCGATTGCCATAGTTGACAAAAGAAGACCCAAGCCTAATGTGGCAGAGGTAATGAATATTGTCGGGAATATTGATGGAAAAACAGCTATTATCATCGATGATATCATTGATACTGCAGGTACTATTACTTTAGCTGCCAATGCGATGATAGAGCATGGGGCAAAGGAAGTATATGCTTGTTGTACACATCCAGTATTATCAGGCCCAGCCATTGAGAGAATAGAAAACTCGAAAATAAAGGAACTTGTTGTAACAAATTCTATTTCTTTGCCACAGGAAATGATAACAGGAAAGATTACTCAATTATCCGTTGGTCCTTTAATGGCAAAAGCAATTATACATGTGCATGAACAACGTTCAGTCAGCCATCTGTTTAACTAACTAAATTTGACCATAATCTCATCCTTTTTCATTCTTTTAATAGTTTATTGTTTCAAAAAGCTACTTTTGGGGAAAAACAATAGAAGAGCTTTTTTAAACTAGTATATAATGACTAAACTCGTCGCAGTTGCGACGGTTACGCTCTTGATTCCGAGTTAGCCAAAAGGAGATTTTGATTCTTTTGAACTGACTCTAAAAGAATAAAAAGGATGAGGTGGTTACATATGACTGCAACATTACAAGCAGGCATTAGAGAAGATTTACGAGGCTCCAGATTAAGAAAAATTAGAAACCAAGGTGGTGTTCCTGCGGTTGTTTACGGTAAAGCAATCGAGAGTTCACCCATTACCGTTGAAGAGGTTGCTTTAATTAAGACATTACGTGAAAACGGTAGGAATGGTGTTATTAAGCTAGACGTTTCAGGTAAACAAACGGAAGTTATGGTTACGGATATTCAAGTAGACCCTATCAAGAACTTCATTGTTCATGTGGACTTTTATGCTGTAGATATGAAAAAAGAACTGGATGCCAATGTTCCGGTACAATTAATTGGAGAGCCTGTCGGTGTTCAAAACGGTGGGGTACTTCAACAATCTCTATATGAAATATCAGTAAGGGCTCTACCGAACGAATTGCCTGAATCCATAGAAATTGATGTATCAGGTTTGGAGATAAATGATTCCATGCAAGTGAAAGACCTTATGGTTGGTGCGAACTACCAGATTAATAATGACCCGGAAGAGTCTGTATTATCAATACTTACTCCTACAGAAGAGCCAGATGAGCCTGAAGCTGCAGGTGCTGGAGAAGAAGGAGAAGATGGTGATGTAGAAGTGATTGGAGAATCAGAAGCGGATTCTACAGAAGAAGAGAAGAAAGAAGAATAGTTCATAAAGCTTCCTGACAGGATCTTAAGCTTATAATACGAAAACTAGGGTCTTTGGCCCTAGTTTTCGTTTGTTGTCATTTCTCCATTATGAGGAGTATGTAGAAACAATCCAATCCTGTGGTAATATATAGATAGAAATATGTTATCTACAGCGGAGGGTAAAATTTATGTTCTTTAAAAGACTATTTCAGAGACATGAGCAAACGGAGAGTGAAAATCTACCCATGAAACTAATAGTGGGGTTAGGAAACCCAGGTAAAAAATATGAAAGTACAAGGCATAATGTTGGTTTCGATACTATCGATAAATGTCAATCTCTACTAAATATAAGTTTAGATCAATCAAAGTTTAAGGGTATTTATGGATTCAGAAAAATCGAGGAGCATAAAATATTTTTATTAAAACCTTTAACCTTTATGAATCTTTCGGGGGAATCTGTTGTTCCTCTCATGAATTTTTATAAAATCACACCTGAGAATTTATTAGTAATTTATGATGATTTAGACTTGTCTCCTGGTACGCTTCGCCTCCGTCAAAAAGGTGGCCCAGGAGGACATAATGGAATGAAGTCCATAATTGCTCATCTAGGGACAGATCAATTTAATCGTATCCGAATAGGTATAGGGAGGCCGCCTGCAGGAGAGGCTGTATCTAACTATGTGTTGAATGCTTTTGCACCTCAGGAAAGACAAGCGATCAATGAAGTAACTGATAAAGCTGCGAAGGCAGTTGAAAAATGGGTTAAATCTGATTTTATTCAAGTAATGAATGAGTTTAATTAAACGATTGAATAGAGATCCTTTAGCCAGAACATACTATATGTGTGGCCGTACGCATATGCTGGTGAGGAGGACTAACATGGCAATTCACTATTATTGTCGTCATTGTTCAAAGAATGTAGGAAAATTAAGTAGTTGGCAGGCTGATGTTAATGAATTAGGCTTTGATCAACTATCTGATCAGGAGCGAAGTGAGATGATTGAGCAAGATTCACAAGGCCATATTCAAGTGAAGGTTATTTGTGAAGATTGCGAGAATACTTTACGAGAAAATCCTGATTACCATGCATACGATTCCTTCCTACATTAAGAAGACAAATATCGACATGCTTTGGTGCAACGTACCAAAGCGTTTTTTCTGCTGTATAGGCACCCAATAAGTAGATGTAAAAATTATATACATTACTAAATTTAATTAAGTTTTATTGAAATATAAAATAAATATGTACATACGTACACTAATATAAATAACTTAGATTTATAGAGGGGGGAAAGCCGTGAAGGGGTTAATAGAGACGATAAACCATGGGGACGACGCCATAAGTATTATAGAAGGGATAGACGCAAATTTATCTGAACAAATGATCTCAGGCTTAGCTGGTTCAGCTAGGTCACTTTTGCTTGCATCTATCTTCGAGAAAACAAACAGGCCCCAATTAGTAGTAACACATAACCTATTCCAAGCCCAAAAATTATATGATGATTTAATATCATTAATTGGAGAAGAAAATGTTTATATATATCCAGTCAATGAATTAATAGCAGCAGAGATTGCGGTTGCAAGTCCTGAAATGAGGGGACAGAGGATCGAGGCATTAAACAGTTGGACAGGAAAGAAAAATGCTATCGTTATATCGCCAATGGCAGGGGTACGTCGACTACTACCGCCAACTACTATATGGCAACGTTGTCAGCTTCACTTTAAAGTGGGGGAAGACATTGAATTAACTTCGGTTTTAAGCCAGTTCGTATCAATGGGATTCCATCGGGTGGATATGGTAAGTGCTCCTGGTGACTTCAGTGTACGTGGAGGGATCATTGATATTTACCCATTAACAGAAGAGAATCCCTTGCGAATCGAATTATTTGATACAGAAGTAGATTCCATACGCTTTTTTGATGTGGATACGCAAAGGTCCATTTCAAAATTAGAGGAAGTAAATATTGGCCCTGCTAGGGAAGTTCTCCTGTTTAACGAACATTACGAGCAAGGAGCAGAAAAACTAGAGAAGGCTTTAGGGAAAAGTCTCTCAAAAATAAAGGATAAAGCAACAAAGGAAAAGATGGCAGAACAGGTAGGGATGGAAATAGATTGGCTAAAGCAAAATACCGCTTTTGATTCAATGTATAAGTATATGTCTTTATTCTATGAAAAACGATATACCTTACTAGATTATATGCCAGAAAACGGAATCTTGTTTATTGACGAAGTATCGAGAGTTCAAGAGATGGCAAAAAGCTTAGAGAAGGAAGAGGGAGAATGGTATACGACAATGCTGGGGCAAGGAGCGACTGTTTCTGGCATAGAACTATCAAAGGGATGGGAGGAGCTTATACAGGAAACGGAATTTCCAAAGCTATACTTAAATCTCTTTTTAAGGCATGTACCTTCCACGAACCCAAAAAATATTGTAAATATTCAAAGTAAGTCTATGCAAAATTTCCATGGTCAACTTCATTTACTGAAAACGGAAGTAGACAGATGGAGAGAAGCCAATTACTCCATTACTTTTGTGTGTGCCGATGACGACCGAGCTAGACGGATGAAAAAGGTACTCGCAGACTATCAAATAGAGGCTGTTATCACGGAAACGATACCAAAACCAGGTCAGGCGCAAATCGTAACTGGTCAAATCATGACAGGCTTTGAATTACCAATGCAACGAATGATAGTTATTACAGAGGAAGAAGTTTTTACGAAAAAAAACGAAAAAGCCGAAGCGAAAGCAAAAACTGTCCAATGCAGAAAAAATTAAAAACTATTCAGAGTTAAG
>JAJOJL010000158.1 GCA_021208645.1 Bacillus sp. (in: firmicutes)
TTCGCACCAACAGGTGCATCTCAATTATATAGAAGGGTGGACCTCTGCATGGCAGAGGTGGAACAATTATTTGTCAGAAGTGGACCAAAAACATGGCAAGGGCGGTACAATTCTAAGGCTATAATCAGAAGAGGACTTCTTGCTGAATAATGTTAAATCCATACTCTTTGAGACTTGCGTTTCCCCTAAGAAGATGGTCGGGTGTCATACTGAAACATATTATGGTTTCCTCAAACATATGGATACCAAATTACGAAAAATGTCTAACTTCATGTGACGCAAGAAATGAAAAAAGAAGCCTCTCAAAAGTTCGCTGAACTCATGAGAAGCCTCCATTAATTTTACTTCATGTTAGCAAAATGTTAGCATTTCACTCTCACCTTACTACAAAACCCAGTCATACCAAGGGTTTGAGGGGCGATGTCTAGCCTCCACTCCTAGAAACTTCCGAATCTTCCCATCCTCCTACGTGGCAAAAAGCGCCACTTGTCGGATGCTTTAGATTCGTGTGTTTCTGGGCAGTCGTTTCGGCTTTTCGTATTACATCATGCCGCCCATTCCACCCATGCCGCCCATGCCGCCCATGTCAGGCATGCCGCCGCCATTGTTTTCTTCAGGCAGGTCAGCAACAACTGCTTCTGTAGTTAGGAACATAGCCGCTACAGAGGCTGCGTTTTGTAGAGCAGAACGAGTTACTTTAGTTGGGTCAACGATACCAGCATCAACCATGTTTACATACTCACCAGTTGCTGCGTTGAATCCGATCCCCACTTCTTCACCTTTAAGACGTTCAACAACGATAGACCCTTCAAGACCTGCGTTGTGAGCGATTTGACGAACTGGCTCTTCTAAGGCACGAACTACAATGTTCACACCAGTAGCTTGGTCTCCAGTTAGATCAAGGGCTTTAACTGCATTGATAACGTTAACTAGGGCAGTACCACCACCAGAAACGATACCTTCTTCTACTGCTGCACGAGTAGAGTTTAATGCGTCTTCAATACGAAGCTTACGCTCTTTTAGCTCAGTTTCCGTAGCAGCACCAACTTTAACTACTGCAACACCACCAGCAAGCTTAGCTAAACGCTCTTGAAGCTTTTCTTTATCAAATTCAGAAGTAGTTTCTTCTAATTGAGCTTTGATTTGGTTAACGCGAGCAGCGATTTCTTCTGCATTTCCAGCACCATCAACGACAGTAGTGTGATCTTTTGTTACAACAACTTTAGACGCACGACCAAGTTGAGTGATGTTAGCAGACTTAAGATCTAAACCAAGATCTTCAGTAATCACTTCACCGCCAGTTAATGTAGCGATATCTTCAAGCATTGCTTTACGACGGTCACCGAATCCAGGCGCCTTAACAGCAACTGCATTGAATGTTCCGCGAAGCTTGTTCACTACTAATGTAGCAAGGGCTTCACCTTCCACGTCTTCTGCAATGATTAAGATTGGCTTCCCTTGTTGAACAACTTGTTCAAGGACAGGTAATACTTCTTGAATGCTAGCAATTTTCTTGTCAGTAATTAAGATATACGGATCTTCTAAAACTGCTTCCATTTTGTCAGAATCAGTTACCATGTATGGAGAAGCATATCCGCGATCGAATTGCATACCTTCTACTACTTCAAGCTCCGTAGTGAACCCTTTAGATTCTTCTACTGTGATAACGCCATCGTTACCAACGCGCTCCATAGCTTCAGCGATTAATTGACCAACTTCTTCGTCAGCAGAAGAGATCGCTGCAACTTGTGCAATAGATTCTTTGCTTTCAATTGGCTTAGAAATTGCTTTTAATTGCTCAACAGCAACTTGAGTTGCTTTTTCGATCCCTTTGCGAATTCCCATTGGGTTCGCACCAGAAGTAACGTTTTTCAACCCTTCAGAAATCATTGCTTGTGCAAGAACCGTTGCAGTAGTTGTACCGTCACCAGCAATATCATTTGTTTTGCTAGCTACTTCAGATACAAGCTTTGCACCCATATTTTCAAAGTTATCTTCTAGCTCGATTTCTTTTGCAATAGTTACACCATCATTTGTAATTAACGGAGAGCCAAATTTTTTCTCAAGTACTACGTTGCGACCTTTTGGTCCAAGTGTTACTTTTACAGCATTTGCTAAAGCGTCAACACCGCGTTTCATAGAACGTCGTGCGTCTTCACTGAACTTAATTTCTTTTGCCATGTGAACATCTACCTCCTATTATCCTATGTAGTAGTATTTTAGATGATTGTCTTACAGGACTAACTAGATTAGCCAATAACAGCTAATACGTCGCTTTCGCGCAGGATCAAGTATTCCTTGCCTCCGTATTTCACTTCCGTACCAGCGTACTTAGAGAAAATGATGGAGTCACCTTCGCTTACTTCCATAGCCACTTTTTCACCGTTTTCTGTCACTCGGCCAGTACCAACAGCAACTACTTTACCTTCTTGTGGCTTTTCTTTTGCAGAATCAGGAAGAACGATTCCGCTAGCTGTTTTTTCTTCTTGCTCTACCAACTCAATAACAATGCGATCTCCTAATGGTTTTAACAAGGAAAACAACCTCCTTTTAATATTGATTGCTCGCTGGTTTTACCAGCTGCAAGTATAAATTTTTTTGATTTTGTTAGCAGTCGCCTCTAATGAGTGCTAACACATTTATTATAATAATCAAATGGATTTTCTTTTGCAAGTATTTTGATTAATTTTTTTTGAAAAAAATAATGCAACCAGTTTTCTCAAAACAGTTTACACATCGCAACAAAATCCACCATTATAATATCGTCTTATCTTCATTCATTTATACCCCTAAAAAACACTAGTTTATTCATGGTAAAGGGGTATTCTTCGATATGTAAAGCTAAGTTATGGTACAATATTAAACATCAACAAACCTTCATCTTAACAATGGTTTATTTTGTCCACTTTCAAAGTATATAAGATAGAACTTTCTAATACAAATGTAAGGGTACACTAATAGATAAAGGAGACAGATATGACAAAACGTTATTGGCTTATTCTCATTAGTTTCATTATTATGCAACTTGCCACTTCTCTCGTTACTATTCCCCTTTTAATGGCATTTGGGTTTTCAGGAACAACAGAAGAACTATTTGGCACATCCATTTTAATCACCTTTACCGTCGGATTTTTTATCATTGCTCTAATTACTTGGAGAGCAGGTGAAGATGAAATATTCATGCGAAACAGGGCTAATACGAGTGATACAGTTCTATGGTCTATCCTCGGAATATTTATGGCATTTGGTGCACAGATGGTAGCAGCATTCATCCAAATGGAGTTCTTAGGCATCGAACCTGGTTCTGAAAATACACAGGTTATCGTCGAGTGGGCAACTGCCGTGCCATTAATGATCATTGTGGTTGCAGTTTTCGTACCAGTAATGGAGGAAATTGTTTTCCGAAAGGTGATATTTGGAAGCCTTTATAAGCGATATGGTTTTTGGATTGGGGCACTACTAAGCGGACTTATTTTTGCTGTTGTTCATATGGATTTTAAGAATCTTCTCGTCTACTTGACGATGGGTATTGTCTTTGCTTTTCTTTATGTGAAAACAAAGCGAATTATTGTTCCAATCATGGCACACGTAGGTATTAATTCCTTTGTTATGCTCGTACAGGTTGTTTTCGGAGAACAATTGCAGCGCTTCATTGAAGAAGTAGATAATCTGCAGGCTGTTATTGGAGGATTATTTTAAATGACTAGCAGATCAGCAAAATTTTATGGTTACTATATTTCGTTTATTGCAACGATCTTTGTGTTATTGCCATTCAGAGAATAACCGCACAGAGGGATGGGACTTTTTCACGTTACTACTCATGGCAGTCGCAGCCATCGACTATATGATTTCTTTCCGATACTTCGGCAAGGCCAAGCAATTAAAAAAGTAAAAACACACGAATGGGGTCAGCGGCATTGTCCGACTGACCCCATTTATTTTTACCTTATGCTATGAAGATTTAGCCTTTGCTTCCTTTTGGTGATGCTTTTTATATTCCTTCCCCAGTAAAATACCAGATGGAATGGAAATTAACATTAAAGCAGCAATAACAAAGAATCCCTCGTTAATTGCTTGCAGACTGGCTTCCTCAAGTACTACTCCATTGGTCGCCACAATTTGTGATCTCCGCACCTCAAAATAGATGGAAATAAACACGATTCCTAACGCAGAGCTCATTTGCCGTAAAACATTATTCATGGCAGAACCGCGGGAGATGAATTTTTCCGGTATCGTATTCATTCCGGCAGTCGTTGCAGGCATTGTACTTAAACCCATACCAATGCCACGCAATGCATTTAATAGGAAGATAATCCATAAGGCCGTTTCCATTGCCATAAAGCCCATTAAAAAACGTCCCAACTGTGCCGATGGTAAGTCCGGCAGTAACAACCATTGATGGTCCATGTCGATCAAGAATCCGACCACCTACACTCATAAAAATTCCTGATAATAATGCAGCAGGCAAAAATACTAACCCTGTCAAAATGGCACCATAGCCATAAACATTTTGAATTAATAAAGGAACTAAGAATATCCCACCGAATAAACTGATGGAGCTAATACTAGCAATCCAGACACTATAGGAGAAAGCAGGAATCTTAAAGATAGATAGATCCAACAAAGGCTGCTCTTGCTTTCCTTCCACTTTTACAAAGAGTACTAAAGCTGCTACACCAATTAGAAGTAACCCAATATTTATTGGATTCTGCAGGTGCGCAATCTCCGAAACCCTTCCTAATGCCAATAATATGGCCCCAACGCCCAAGGTAACTGTTACAAACCCTGTCAAATCAAAGCGTATCCCTTTCACCTTCGCCGTTTGTTTTAGATACATTGCAGAGAAAAGGAGACCGAGAACTCCAGTTGGAATATTGCATAAAAACAACCATTGCCACGTACCCATTTCAATAATAAATCCACCTAATGTAGGCCCGATAGTTGGAGCCATCATGGCCGCAATCCCGTATATCCCTGTTGCCAACCCTCTTTCCTTTCTTGGAAAAACCTCGAAAATAAGCGCCATGGAGGTAGGCATCATCATACCTCCGCCAATACCTTGTAAGCCTCGGAAAAAGATTAAAGAAGGTAAGTCCCAGGAAAGAGAACCTAGAATAGAGCCTAAAATAAATAAGGTTAAGCCAGCCATATAGAGCTGTTTCTTACCAAACTTATCGCCTAAATAACCGGTTACAGGCATAGTAATTCCCATCGTAACCATAAAGATTGTTATTACCCAACCTGTGGCGACAGCATCTGCTTCAAATACCTCCATCAAATGGGGCACTGCAGGATTAAGCATACTATTATTTAAAATAATCGTAAAGTCCCTAAAAGGACGGTTATAACCACTAACCACTTTTGTGGTACTTTACTCATTATTAACACCTTCAAACTTTTCGTCACACGAAATATTTTCTATCATTATATCATGTATTGTATCCGCCTACACAAAATTGACTTAAATATACAAGAAAACATTTTCCAAAGGATTACTTCGGAAAATGTTTTCACCTAGTTACAAAATTATAATTACATTGGATAATGCTTTAAGAAATAAATAAGGGATTGAAGTTCTACGGAAAGATCAATGTGATGAACCCTTACATTGTCTGGAACCGACAACCTTGCTGGGGTGAAGTTTAATATCCCTTTAATCCCAGAATCCACTAATTGATCCGTTATTGATTGTGCAACATTGGCTGGAACGGTTAGTATCGCCACCTCCACGTTCCCTGCTTCCGCAATTTTCTCTTTAACATCATCTAAATGATATATGGGAACGCTTCCAATTTCTTTGCCTACCTTATCTGGCGAAACATCAAAGGCCATACCAATCCTCGTATTATTACTTTTGGAGAAATTATAATTTAAGAATGCAGTTCCTAAATTTCCTACCCCCACTAGAACAACCTTTGTGATTTCATCTTGGTCTAGTGTTTTACGAAAGAAAGTTAATAAATAGTTTACATTGTATCCGTAGCCCTTTTTTCCTAAAGCCCCAAAATAGGAAAAATCTCTTCGGATGGTAGCGGAATCTACCTTAACTGCATCACTTAATTCTGTGGAAGAAACACGATGTTTCCCCGACGCTTGGAGACTCTCTAAAAATCGATAGTACAGCGGCAGCCGTTTCGCTGTAGCTTGTGGAATTTTGTTTTGATCGATATCCATTTTTTCTCCCTCCCTGACAATGCTTTATATATTTTTTAAAAGCTCGGTTAAATAATCCTGATGATTTTCTATGCACCCTGTGATCAAAAACAACTCATATAAAAATCAACAATATGCTTTAACTGAGCCTAAACCCAAAGTTCATTTTAGGAGATACCATCAGTTCTCCCGTTTAAAATCCCCACTTTTTCCCCCTGTTTTCTCTAACAGATATGTCTCACCTATAACCATGCCTTTGTCTATGGCCTTGCACATATCATATACCGTTAAAGCTGTTGCAGAAACAGCTGTTAACGCTTCCATTTCAACACCGGTACTTCCTTTTGTTTTAACTGTTGCTTCAATATGTAATATGTGTGATGTTTCACTTGTTTCCCAATCAAAATGAATGTTCACTCCAGAGAGAGATAAAGGATGACACATAGGTATCCATTGCGACGTGTTTTTCGCTGCCATTACTCCTGCTACTTGAGCAACAGAGAGTACGTCTCCCTTTTTCATCTTACCTGCTTGAATTCCTTCATAAATCTCTTTATTAACTTGTATACTACCTTTAGCCACAGCCGTTCTGACAGTCTCCTGTTTATCAGTAATATCAACCATTTTTGCTCGGCCTTGCTCATTAAAGTGTGTGAATGAACTCATTAAGGTCCGTCCCTCCTTTTCTATGTCTATTGTACACTATTGTTTCACAATCTGCACAATAGAGTTTGATCATTTTTAACTAAAATATATAAAAACTGTTGAAACCTCATCCACAGTTGCTCCTATTAATAGAACAGATAGGTTGGTACAAACATTGAAATTCATGTAAACTAATATAGTATGAAAGGATTTTACAGTGAGGATGAAACAGAATGATTTTACTGCAATGTGTACAAATCTCCAAATCATTTGGAGCTGAAAATATATTATCAAACGTAAAATTGGAAATTCAAAGCAGAGATAGGGTCGCTTTAGTAGGTAGGAACGGTGCGGGGAAATCAACACTCCTTAAAATTATTGCAGGTGAATTCTCCTACGATTCTGGGGATTTAATTATTCCAAAAGATGTGTCTATTGGTTATTTAGCTCAAGACAGCGGCCTCTCGTCGGATCGTAGTATTTGGGAAGAAATGTTGACCGTATTTGCTCCCTTAAAAAAATTAGAAACGAAATTACGCAAATTGGAAGAAGCAATGAGTAATCCTGATGCAGCTAATTACAATAAAATACTCGAAGATTATGATCAATTACAGCAGGACTTTAAGGATCAGGGAGGCTATCAATACGAAGCAGATATTCGTAGTATATTATCAGGACTTAATTTTGCCGGATTTGATTATGAGACGACGGTTAATTCATTAAGTGGCGGACAGAAAACCCGGTTAGCCTTAGGAAAACTATTATTGACTAAACCAGATTTACTGATTCTGGATGAGCCCACAAACCACCTAGATATTGACACCTTGTCCTGGCTGGAAAACTATTTATCTGGCTATGATGGTGCAATTCTAGTCGTTTCCCATGATCGCTATTTTTTAGATAAAATTGTCAATCTTGTTTATGAACTTACTTTTAACAAAACATATAAATATACTGGTAATTACAGCAAGTACTTAGAGGAAAAAGGAAAACGCCTAGAATTAGAAATGAAAATGTTTGAAAAACAGCAAGATGAAGTAAAACGCCTTGAGGATTTCGTCCAACGGAATATTGCACGTGCTTCAACCACGAACCGGGCAAAAAGCCGACGAAAACAGTTGGAACGAATGGACTTGATGACGAGACCAAAGGATGACGATGCTTCTGCTAGTTTTCGCTTTGAAATTATGAGGCAAAGTGGGAATGATGTTTTGAAGGTGAAAGATTTAGCAGTTGGCTATGACGGTGAACCACTATTTAAAGGGGTTAATTTCGAGCTTAACAGGGGAGAGAGTGTTGCTTTAATTGGACCGAACGGAATTGGAAAATCAACGTTAATCAAGGCAATCTCCAAGAAGTTGCAACCCATTGCAGGAGATATAAGCTATGGTAGCAATGTATCCATCGGTTATTACGATCAGGAACAAACGGAATTAACCTCCAATAAAACCGTTTTAATGGAGTTATGGGACGAGTACCCTCAAACAGTAGAGAAAGAAATACGAACTGTACTTGGCAATTTCCTATTTAGTGGTGACGATGTTTTGAAGATCGTTGCGGATTTAAGCGGTGGGGAAAAGGCAAGACTAGCCCTGGCTAAGCTAATGATGAAAAAAGCTAATTTACTCATCCTTGATGAACCGACGAACCATCTAGATATTGACAGCAAAGAAGTCTTGGAATCTGCTTTAATCGAATTTCCCGGCACGCTGTTATTTGTTTCCCATGACCGTTACTTCGTTAATCGGATGGCAACACGAGTTATGGAACTGTCAGCCAATATGGCCGTGAATTATTTAGGGGACTACGATTATTATGTAGCAAAAAAATTAGAACAGGCAGAATGGAAGCGACTTGAGGAGGAAAAAGCGGCGGCCAAGAAGTTAACCTCCACTTCTGCTCCCATGGAGTCAAAGCAAGGTAAAACAGATTTTGAGAGGGAGAAAGAACTAAAGAAACGGGAACGACAGCGTTTAAGACAAATTGAGGAATTAGAGAAAAATATTGAGGAAGAAGAAGGGAAAATAGCCGAATGGGAAGATGCCCTATGTGATCCAGATGTATACCAGGACCATGAAAAATCCTTAGAGCTCACAGAAGCTATCGAATCTTCCAAGTCCAAAATAGATAATTGGTTAGAGCAATGGGAAGAACTACAAGAAGAAGCCTAATGGGTCGTTTATGTTCTGACCCAATAAAGTTAGACAATTAATTTAAGCAACTTCAAGGACCTGAGTTCGATATTCTATCGGACTTAGGTCTTTTAATCTTGCCTTCATTCGTTTGTGATTGTAATAGTAAATATATTCTTCTAATTCTCTTTCAAAATGGTCGAGACTATCAAACTCTTGTAGATAAAGTAGTTCAGACTTTAATAAACCAAAGAAATTCTCAATGACTGCATTATCCAAACAATTACCCTTACGAGACATACTTTGCTCGATATTGTGTTTATTTAATGTTTTTTGGTACTTTTTCATTTGATAATGCCACCCTTGATCAGAGTGGAGAATCACTTGGTCTCCGGGCTGTAGATGTTCGATTGCTTGGTCTAACATATTGCTAACGAGTTTGTAAACAGGACGATTCATTACTGTATAGGCAATAATTTCTCCATTACATAAATCAAGTACCGGAGAGAGGTAGCGCTTCTCGCCAAATAAATGGAACTCTGTTATATCAGTTACCCATTTTTGATTCATTTTCTCCGCATAGAAATTGCGGTTTAATAGGTTCGGAGCGATTTTACCTACATTCCCTTTATAAGAACGATATTTTTTCATGCGTACTAAGTATTTTAAGCCCATCTCATTCATTAAACGATTGATAGTTTTTGGGTCGTGATGTATTCCCCTTTTATTTAATTCTTTCGCGATACGTCGATACCCATAACGACCTTTATTTTCATGAAAAATTTCATTGATGACTTCTTTTACTTCCGTATATTTATCTGCTTTATGTAACCGTTTCTCCCAATAATAATACGTGCTTCGTGGAATGTCAGCGACTTCGACTAAATCCACTACTTCATATTTATCCTTTAGTTCAAAAATTACTTGCGCTTTGATTTTGTTTGTAATTTTTCCTGCATTTGAACTAAAGCATTCAACTTTTTTAAGTAGGCATTCTCCATTTCTAAACGTTCAATTTTTGCTTGTAATGCTTCAACTGTTCCTTCAGCTGGTACTGATTTCTTTGGATCTTTTTTCATGGATGGACGCCCCTTTTTCTTTGATTGTAAGGCATCTATACCACCTTTTTTGACTAAATCTCTCCATCCTCTCACTAACCTAGGAGATGAAATGTTAAAAATTGCAGCGGCTTCATATGAAGATGCACCTGTTTCGCTCATATAATCTAGTACATCTAGTTTAAACTCTTGTGAATAGCTTGTATAGGATTTAAAAAAGGCCTCTGCACCGTGACATTCGTATAATTTAACCCATCCCAAAATAATTGGATTAGAAACACGATATTCCTTCTGGAGATCATTATAACTTATAGGGTCATTCAGATAACGTAAAACAATTTGTATTTTTTCCTCCGCAGTAAATTTAGCCATAAAAACACCCCGTAAATGTTAGTTTGATGTCTAACATTAGGGGCAGTTCATTATTGACCTTTTAGGCTTCTTTTCTTTTGGCTTCGATAGACCAGCCGTAGCACACACTCAGGGTAATAAACATAGACGTAGCTGCTGCTACAATTCCAGAATCATTTAACAGGAGTAAGGCCAAAGATCCTATAGCACAACAATTGATTAAAAACAGTTTTTCCTTTTGTAATAGTTGTTGCTGCCGTCTCCATAAGACAATTGCAATAAAAAAATAACTCGTCACAAACAATTGGGTCCAATAGGAAATCTTAAAAATCTTCCAATTCATCTGCACCTTCCGCTGTATGGTTTGCCATATACTCGACCAGTCACCGGAAAACAGTTGCTGGTAAGCAGTAAAAATATGACTGGTTGGCTGTGAAACTTGTAATAAATATAAAACTGTTAACATAACAAGAAACGTAACTGCGGCAACTGCCACTTTTATCTTCCATCCATGCTTTTTCATCAAAAGCTCAAGACATACAAAAGCTAACACGATACCTACTGATAAACTGGCCCCTGCGTTTGCCCCAAATGACGAACTCCCTAACACAAAAATCATGGAACCAAGAATTGCTAATAGCTTTAACCAAACAATAGCGTTGTTTTTCGTATTTTTAATAAGTGGAAATGCCATCAATAACCCTGTAGCTATGTAAACACCTGCAAATTCATTACCTATCCCGTAATACCTTGCTCCAATCACAGGATCATAGCTTAAAAACGATCTATGGATAAAATAGCTTCCCTTGAGGATATCAATGGTTAACACAGTAAAAAAAAAGAAAGGACGCGAAACTAAAACTAGATGGAACAAATCGTTTTATGAGAATCGCCAAAGCTACACCCGCAAGAAAAATCAAGAACACATAAAACAATGGAGTGACTCGATGGACCCATGGACCCGTTATTAAAAACAAGAAAGGTGATAAAATCCCGCTCAGGAGCAACACTTCTGCTACCCTGCGCCAACGATGAGACTTTAATAACCAAATCATAAAAGAGACCACTACTAGTATACCTACTAGACTGGAAACATAGCTCGACAAAACGGGTCCCCTTTTATCAAACACATAATTTATTTCTTTGATTCTTTCAGTAAAAGCCTCATAAGACCATGGGACTGCTTCCTGCTCTAGTATACGTTGTATCGGAGTACCGGTCGTGTAAGTTTTATTTTGTTCGAATTCCCTTCCTAAGAAGTAGTCTTCCCATGTTATTGCTAAATCTGTGTTGCTGACTAGAGAATAACGACGTGTGGTAGATGAGAACAGGATTTTACGTTCCCCTTTGCCTGTTTCCCATATCCATAAAGGCCCCAGTTGATTTTTATTTTTATAGGCGTTAGCATTTACTACTGGGGATAAGAGCCATACTTCAGCGTTCGTTTCCGTCGTTACAGTATAAATTAAGGACTCTAATCTTCGTAAAGAGTCCCTATATACCTTTACGAAATGGCTAGATTCCATGTTTCCTTCATCTTGGAAAATACGATATAGATCTCCCCACTCCACAACAATAAAACTTTGATTATTCTCCTTGTGGATATGTTTGATCTCCTCAAGAATTTTTTGATTTTCCATTCTCGTCCCTTGTGGATAATTAGGATCCTCCACCACACCTCTGGAAAGATCTCCATTGGCATACCCTTTATCATCTAAAATTAACAAAGAACCATAACGCACTTTTTCCATTCTAGTATCAGCGTTCCCAAGGACATATGTATATACATCATTTTCATTGAAGCTTCTTCCTAACCAGCCTATACGTGCTTGATAACTACCTGACACGTTTTTTTCTACTAACATATTCACATGTGGATGAATAATTTCTGATTCAGGCTCCTCCCCAAACCACTGAAGCATTAAATTATCCACAGTTGTGTTTTCCATTTCTTCATGGCCATGATAACTATTCCAGTTTTGTATACCTGTTGCACGCTTTCCTGCACCAATTGTAACCGTATTGTTTAAGTAAGAATAAGAACCATCTGGCTTTAGATTGACGGCTCCGTATGAGCCTGTTTGCCACAAGTGGGGATAATTCGTTTCTTCTATCATCACAGCCATTTCTTCAAAGGATAGAGAAGGTACAAGAAGAATTACTGCATGCCTTTCCACATCTTTATCCCCATTAACTGCACTAACACTGTCAAAAGGCATGACATTAAACGATATGACTACCAATAACATTAAACCAATAAATTTTATTCTTAAATTCATTTATCCAAGGACATATCCACATAATCCACAACCTTACCCACAGATTAAAACTGATTATAGCAATGGTTTCACATGTTATACACAAAAGCATGCAGTTATCCACAATTTGTTTGACAACAAGTTAAAAAGCCACCACTACTAGTTTTTATATGCTTTTCCACACTATCCACATCCTGTGGATAAAATGTTGTTAACAGGATCATACATTCGGTTTCCACAACATGATTGGTCAGTTGAGTAAATCTTTGTTGTCCACATGTGTATAGTTAAAAAATAATTTCCTAAACAAAAATAAAAAACGCTCCTTATCCATTTTTGACAAGGAGGTGTTATCTTAGAACTTATTTTAAAATTAGTCCCGGTTCTCCGTTTAAACGGTCACCTGAACGTTTTCCATTATGAAACAATATTGTTCCTGCTGCCGCAATCATGGCCGCATTATCCGTACAGAGAGATAGAGGTGGTATCGTTAAGGTAAGCCCTTTTTGGGTACATGCCTCCGAAATTCTCTGTCGCAACCCTTTATTGGCAGCCACTCCACCAGCAAGGAGAATCCTATTTACTTGCTTTTCCTCTGCTGCTTTCATGGTTTTTGTGACTAAGACTTCAATGACACTTTCCTGAAAACTGGCAGCAACGTCTGGAACCGGCAGTTCAATTCCCTTTTGCTTGGCATTATGCAGGGTATTAATCACTGCTGATTTTAATCCGCTAAAGCTGAAATCATAGGAGTCTGCCTCCAGCCAAGCACGGGGCAAATCGATAGTAGGCTCTCCTTCATGAGCAAGTTTATCCACATGTGGACCACCTGGATAAGGGAGACCTAATGTTCTTGCTACCTTGTCATACGCCTCACCGACTGCATCGTCCCTTGTCTCGCCGATTACTTGAAAGGATCCGTGCTCTTCCATGTAGACAAGCTCCGTATGACCACCGGAAACAACTAAGGTCAGTAATGGAAAAGTCAGCTCTTCCACAATATGATTGGCATAAATATGACCGGCAATATGGTGGACTCCAATAAGTGGTTTGTCATGGGCAAATGCCAACGCTTTTGCTGCATTAACTCCAATTAGAAGGGCTCCAACAAGACCAGGACCTTCCGTTACTGCAATGGCATCGATGTCCTCCATCGTAACGTTTGCTTCTCTGAGCGCTTCCTCAAAAATATAGGTAATTTGCTCCACGTGATGGCGGGAAGCGATCTCTGGTACTACGCCGCCAAACCGTTTATGGCTTTCAATTTGGGAGGAAACGACATTACTTAGAATTTCTCTGCCATTTCTTACGACAGAAGCTGCCGTTTCATCACAGCTTGTTTCTATCCCTAATATAATTGTTTGTTTATTTTCCATTTAATTTCACCCACATAATTTGCGCATCCTCTTGATTATCCGTATAGTAGTTTTTGCGAATGCCTCCGTTTTGAAAGCCTTTCTTTTTGTACATACTCTGCGCCGCGTAATTCGATACCCTTACTTCAAGGGTTAACTTTTTTGCCCCTAGTTCCTTAGCAAGCTTTATGGCACCTTCCAATAGCAATTCACCTATACCTTGTCTGCGAAAGTCTGAATGGACAGCAATATTGGTAATATGGGCTTCATCGATTATGACCCAAACCCCATTATAGCCAACAATCCGTTCGTCAACTTCTGCTACAAGATAATACGCAAATTGATTGGTGGTTAGTTCATTAAGAAATGCTCCTCGGCTCCAAGGAGTAGTAAAGGCATTATGTTCTACTTCCATTACTTGATCCAGATCATCCACTTCCATAAACCGGATAACAGTTTTCTCCCCCATCCTCTTCACCTAACTTTATCTATTGTTGTTTATTTGCTAACCATTTTGCTTCCGCTTCTGCAAGGCGAATGTAATTAGGTGTAAAGGTATGAACTTCATCTGATGATGCCTCTTTCTCCATCCCTAACCTGGCTAGCTCTCCTGCCTTTAGTAAATTACCTGTGGATAAGGCAAATTGAGCGTGATCACCTACTAAGTGCTTAATTTCCTGCTCATGTTTTTCCATGTCTGGGCTTAAAAACAAGACTGGCTCCTCTAGCTCTTTTAATTGTTCAAGCCAATCCTTGTGAAGAATAATTTGATCTTCCTTTACATTCTGGAAGGTGCCATCTTTCACACCATATAGCCCTGTATATACTTGCCCTCTTCGTGCATCTATAAAAGGAGATACATATCCGTTAAAATAAAAGCCGTTCTGGGCTAGTACTTCTAAGCTCGAAACCCCTACGATAGGAATATTTAAGGTCCAAGCAAGGGTTTTGGCTGTCGTCACACCGATTCTAACTCCCGTATAGGAGCCAGGTCCTTCCGTGACAATGATTCTGTTTAATTCCTTTGGGGTAACGTCCACTTCCTGAAGCAGTGTTCTAACGGCGGTCATTAACCGGACAGAATGATTCTTTTTTATATTGGTTGTCATCTCTCCGATAACTTGTCCATCTTTGATTACGGCAACACCTAAAACATACGTTGAGGTGTCTAATGCTAGTCCTATCATTGTTCCAATAGCTCCTTACAAATAGAATAATAATGCTCTCCGTATGCTTTAAATGTGAATTGACGAGTTAACTCCCCAGTGTATTGGATCGTTATATCCAGTCTGTTATGGGGTAGTTGGTCCTCTAACATGCTTGCCCATTCTACCACTGACACACCTTCACCTTCAAAATATTCCTCAAGACCTAAATCCTCTGAACCATCCTCCAGTCGATAAGCATCCATGTGGTAAAAAGGTAGCCTTCCCTGATATTCTTTTATAATGGTAAACGTTGGGCTGTTAACTGTTTCTCTTACGCCAAGTCCCTTGGCTAATCCTTTAGAGAAACTTGTTTTCCCAGCACCTAAATCCCCTTCAAGAGTCAGGAGATCGCCCTTTTTTAAAAAACTTGCCAGTTTTGTTGCAAGCTGTTCCGTTTCAGCTGGGGAATTTGATATAAAATGCCACGTGCCTTCCATCGTTTCTAGCCTCCGCTTATAAATGGTCATATCCTGTTCTCGTTAATACGATTGTTTCTTTATCTCTAGTTAATTTAACTTCACCTGCGTCCGTACCGACTATTCCTATATTATGGATTGGCATATGGTGTTCTTTAAACATTTGTTTAAGGCTTGGCCATTGTTCCTTACTAACGGTACCAATCAGCTGAAAATCTTCGCCACCGTATAAGATCCACTCTTCTTGTTTTTCTAAAGGGGCTGCCTTCATATAGTCTGTCTTAGGAATGTCCTCCCATGTAAATTCAATGGAGACATTGCTGGCATCGGCAATTTCTTTTCCTTCACTAGCAAGGCCATCACTTATATCATTTAAGGCAATCCTGAAGCCTGATGAGGCTAGTAATCGGCCTGCCTCTACCTGGGGCTCTGGATACTGATGTGCTTGAATGTAAGGTAAAACCTCTTGCTGTTTTTGGGGGCTTGGGCCTTTCCCTAACAAGTGTTCTAAGCCTGCTGCCGAATGACCTAAAGGTCCAGTGATAAATACCATATCCCCCGGTTGTGCATTGGAACGGAGCAGTCTCGTTCCTGACTCCACCTTACCAATAACAGTAACAGTTATTACCAAGTTCTCTTTAATAGAAACAGTGTCGCCGCCAATCAAGTCCATTTCCCATTGATCTGCTAACTCCTTCATCCCATCATAGATAGTGTGGAGTTCCGTTTCAGACCAACCTTGTTTCGGAATGGCAATGGACACTAAGTAAAAGTAAGGTAGAGCCCCCATCGCCGCTATGTCACTTATATTTACCGCCAGGGCTTTATGGCCGATTGCTTTTAATGGCATTGTGGTTTTTGTGAAATGAACCCCTTCGACCATGGTGTCCACGGCAACTACCGTTTCTTGCGTTGGGTCATCACTATATATAGCCGCATCATCACCAATGGGAACCTTCAGGGAAGAGTGATGAGTGTTCTTTGGTGTAATGCTCCTGATCCATTCTATTTCTTTATTCACCAAATCACCTCTTTTTGTCTGTGAGTGGAGTGGCTAGGTCGTTCCTATTTTTTGTCGTTTTCTGCTCTTCATTATAACAAACAATGGTGTGGAAAAACTAGAATCTGCTTATTTTGAGGGAGAACCTGTTTGTTAGCTTTAATTGGATAGATTATGGCAGGTTGCTAGTGATGCTTTTCTGCAACTTGTTCTAAGTCGGCTCTTTAGAGCAGGTTGCTGGAGATGCTTAGCCGCACTTGCTCTAACTTGGCATTTTTGGGCAGGTTGCTGGTGATGGTTAACCGCAACTTGCTCTAACTTGGCAATTTAGGACAAGTTGCAGTTAAAGTTTAACAGCAACCTGCTCCAGTTTTACAAAATAAAATAAAAAGACGAACCAAACAGCACTCAGGCCGCCCTGGTTCATCCTACTAAAAATAAACAATTACCCTTTTTTGTTAAGACAATGCCTTCTCAAACTCCTGCAAAATATCTTCCTTATCTTCAATTCCAACAGAAATTCTCACCATGGAAAAGGTTACGCCTAGCTTCATTCTCAACTCCTCCGGTACTGGACGGTGAGAGGTGCCGACAGGATGTGTAACAGAAGTTTCTACACCAGCTAATGTAGGAACTACCTTTACCCATCCCAACCGTCTAAAAAATCCATGTACATCAACATGATCCTCTAGTTCTATTGTAACAATTGCACCATTGCCCCGTTTCGATACAAACTCAGGATAATACACCCTTTTAATATTAGGATGTTGAGCTAAAGAGTCTGCTAAAAATTGGGCATTGGAACATTGCCTTTCCATACGCAAACTTAAGGTCTTTAAACCACGGCAGCCGAGCCACCCGTCAAATGGGCCAAGGTTACTTCCCAGATTGGCAATTTTCCCACGAACCTTCTTCATTAACGCTTTGTTCCCTGTTACAATACCAGCTGATAAATCGCTGTGACCGCCAACATACTTGGTTGCACTGTGAACGACAAGGTCAACACCATACTCGTGTGGGCGCACCAAAAACGGCGTAGCAAATGTATTATCAATAATTGTTTTTAACCCATTATCCCTTGCAATATCCACTACTTGTGCCAAATTCTCAACTCTTAACGTTGGATTTGTAACTGACTCGGAGTATAGCATTACCGTGTTGTCCTTGATTGCAGCTTCCACCGTTTCACGACTAGAGTAATCAACGAAACTAACATCTATGCCGAAATCTTTCAACTCTCTGGCCATCAGTTGGTACGTTCCACCATACAGATCCTCCGTAGCCACGATATGATCCCCTGCCTTTGCTACGGCAAGAACAGCAGCTAAAATGGCAGAAATTCCAGAAGAGGATGCTGCTCCCATTTCAGCCCCTTCTAAATCTGCCACACCTTTGCCAAGATCATCGGTGTTAGGGTTGCCGACTCGAGTATATAAGTATGATTTTTTCCCCTCAAAAAAGTTTTCCATGTCCTCTAAATCTTTAAAAGAAAAAGCAGAAGTTTGATAAATGGGCTTAGCCTTACTCATTTCCCCTGCTTCGAGCTTGTCCTGAAAGTGTACGTTTTTCGTTTCGAATTTCAACATAGCCACCCCTTATCCCATTTCCTATATAATACTTAAAGAACATTATAACACCAACTTTTTGTATTGAAAGAAAAACCTTTTAGGTTAGAGTAAAATGTTTGTGGGTGGAAAAAAAGTAATTAGAGGAAGAATATGTAATCTTGATGGAGGGGGTGGAAGTGTTCTTCTTCCACCCCCTCCATCAAGAGCACCAAGCGGAAGTGCGGTAG
>JAJOJL010000063.1 GCA_021208645.1 Bacillus sp. (in: firmicutes)
AATGAGGAACAATGGCTCCTCATTTTTTTCGCCTAAACCTGCGTGCGGCATGAATAAAAATGTTTTTCATGACATATTTGTGAACTGGGTTTATATTGGTTAATAATGGTTAAATTAGAAATGGGGAGTTATAGGTAGCATGCATGCACAATGAAGGTGTAATTTTACTAAAAACTTTCGACAAATTCTTTTAAATTTTTTTTGAATTTAGGGAAGGATTATTAAAGGTGAATGAAGAATATGTATATTATAACCGAAAGGAGGAGTTTGCTTATGAATTTTAATATTCGTGGCGAAAACCTTGAAATTACACCAGCATTGAGAGATTATGTGGAAAAGAAAGTCAGTAAGCTTGAAAAGTACTTTGATGGAACACCTTCATCAGATGTTAACGTGAAGATGAGTGTGCTGAACAATGTACAGAAGATTGAGATTACGATTCCCATGACAAAACTACTACTTCGAGCTGAAGAGAAACACACAGACATGTATGCAGCTATCGATTTGGTTGTGGAAAAACTTGAGAGACAAATTAGAAAACATAAAACTAAAGTTAATCGAAGATATCGCCAAGATGATAGTTTAAAATATATGTTCAACAACGAATTAGAGCCGCTAGCTGAAAATGGGGTAGCTGTTCATGAAGACGAAGATGATTTTGAAATCGTACGTACGAAGCGATTCTCATTGAAGCCAATGGACGCTGAGGAAGCGATTCTGCAAATGGATATGTTAGGACATAACTTCTTCGTATTCTCAAACTCTGTTAGCGGGTCTACGAATGTGGTGTATAAGCGTAAAGACGGCCGTTACGGGTTAATTGAGCCAGAATAATAAGCATAGTATATGAGGTGTAATAGGAGAGTCTGCCCCTGGCAGGCTCTTTTTGAGTTGGTTTTTTGGGGGGGCTAGGTAATATAAGGGTAGGATGCTGGTTGTGGGACACGTGGGAATGATGAGCGGGGGGACGTGTCTGTAGAGAGGTTGGGAACGGACAGGTGGAGCTGAAAAACGAGTTGACGTGTCCGTAGAGAAGGTGGGAACAGACACGTCGCACAAAAATTACAGCTAACGTGTCCGTTCCCACCACATCCAACAAATCAACAACTCAACAAATCAACAAACCTACCAACCAACACATCAAACCAATATGCCCCTCCTACCTCTCCCTCGCCTGTCACATCCAACTTACAAAAGTTCACAACATCTTAATTATCTTAATAATCAACCGCCCGATTTCCTTTCATGACGCCTTACTTGTTGTAAGGGTTTGTTCAAACTGTTAGAATAGAAATTAGTGTAAAGTTTCCTATTCTATGATATAAATAGCTTCATATGACCCATAATTATACAAAACAATTAATTACATCAAGTAATGACTTTAAAGTAAGGGCTGTTCCACATCCATTTCGATTAATAACCATAGAACAGCTTTTAAGAAATAAATAATAAGGGAGCAATGTTCCGATGTTAGGTTTATTGAAAAAAGTAATCGGTGATTCGGATGAAAGACACATAAAAAAAGCTGCAAAAAACAGCAGACAAAATTGAAGCATTAGCAGATGACATGAAAAAGCTAAGCGATGACGGTCTCCGCAAAAAAAACGGAGGAATTTAAAGAGCGTTATCGTAACGGAGAATCCCTCGACAGCCTTCTGCCAGAAGCTTTTGCCGTCGTGAGGGAAGGATCTACAAGATCCCTAGGTTTAACCCATTATCCTGTTCAGCTTATCGGGGGAATCATTCTCCACAACGGAGATATTCCAGAGATGAAAACGGGGGAAGGTAAAACCTTAGTGGCGACACTTTCCGTTTATTTAAATGCCCTAACAGAAAAAGGAGTACACGTAGTTACGGTCAACGAATACTTAGCAAAGCGTGACGCCGCGGAAATGGGCAAGCTATACAATTTCCTTGGTCTTACTGTCGGTCTCAACATCACAGGTATGTCGAAGGATGAGAAGCGGGAAGCCTACAAATGTGACGTAACTTATGGTACAAATAATGAATTTGGCTTTGATTATCTCCGAGATAACATGGTCATCTACAAAGAGCAAATGGTGCAGCGTGACCTTCATTATGCCATCGTGGACGAAGTGGACTCCATCTTAATTGATGAAGCCCGTACACCACTCATTATCTCTGGATCTGCTGAGAAATCTACCCAACTCTATACGGCTGCTAACTCTTTCGTACGAATGCTCAAGGAAGATGAGGATTTTACGTATGATGAAAAAACAAAGAACGTGCAGTTGACCGATGAAGGGGTAAGTAAAGCAGAGCGCACTTTCAACATTGATAACCTGTTTGACTCGGAGCACGTCCAGTTAAACCATCATATCAACCAAGCGTTAAAGGCTTATAAAGTCATGATTCGTGATGAGGACTATGTGGTGCAGGACGGTGAAGTGGTCATCGTCGACCAGTTCACAGGGCGACTAATGGCTGGAAGACGCTATAGCGATGGTCTTCACCAAGCAATAGAGGCGAAGGAAGGCTTAGAAATTAAGCGGGAAAGCATGACAATGGCGTCCATCACGTTCCAGAACTATTTCCGTATGTACGAAAAATTAGCGGGGATGACTGGTACAGCTAAAACGGAAGAAGAAGAATTCCGTAATATTTATAATATGAATGTTTATGCTGTTCCAACGAACGAGCCAATTATTCGTAAGGACCAGCCAGACTATATTTATAAAACGATGGAAGCGAAGTACCGCGCCATCATTGAGCAAATTGCTGAACTCTACCAAAAAGGACAACCTGTTCTTGTTGGTACCGTCAACGTAGATACATCAGAGCTTATTTCTAATATGCTCAAAAAGAAGAAAATTCCCCACAATGTTTTAAACGCGAAAAACCATGAGCGTGAGGCGGAAATCATTGAAAATGCAGGTCAACAAAAGTTTGTGACCATTGCTACCAACATGGCCGGCCGTGGTACAGACATTAAATTAGGACCTGGTGTAAGAGAGCTCGGCGGTTTGTTCGTACTAGGAACAGAGCGTCATGAAAGTAGACGTATTGATAACCAGTTACGTGGACGTTCTGGTCGTCAAGGGGACCCAGGGGAATCCCGTTTCTATCTCTCCTTAGAGGATACATTAATGCGTCGGTTTGGCTCCGATAACATGAGTAAAATGATGGAGCGGCTTGGGATGGACGAGGATCAACCAATCGAAAGTAAGATGGTTTCCCGTGCCGTAGAGCAAGCGCAGAAACGAGTGGAAGGTAACAACTTCGATGCTCGGAAACAATTACTCCAATATGACGATGTTATGCGCGAACAGCGTGACATTATCTATGAGCAACGGATGGAAGTTTTAGAGTCAGAGAATCTTCGTGATGTTGTGGAAAAAATGATTGAGTCTACCGTTGAACGACAAGTTGCTTTATACACTCCTGCCGACGAGGTGCCAGAGGACTGGAATCTCCAAGGTATTGTGGACTACATCAATGCAAATGTTTTAAACGACGAAGAAATTGAATTAAAAGATATTAACGGAATAGAGCCGGAAGAAATGGTCGAATTGATCATGGAGCGAGTCACTAGGGAATATGACCGCCGTGAAGGGGAGTTCACGACAGACAGAATGCGTGAATTCGAGAAGGTAATTGTTCTTCGTACCGTAGATACAAAGTGGACAAATCACATTGACCAAATGGAACAGTTAAGACAAGGGATTCATTTACGTGCCTATGGTCAAAATGATCCACTCCGTGAATATAAATTTGAAGGCTTCCAAATGTTCGAGGAAATGGTTGCTTCCATTGAAGAGGATGTTACTCGCTATGTGATGAACGCTCAAATTGAATCGAACCTGGAGCGGAAACAGGTGGCGGAAGGAAAAGCGATTCACCGCAGCGCCAGCGAAGCAAATCAAGAAAAGAAAACGCCGTACGCCGTACAAGAAAGAAAGCACTGTTGGACGTAACGATCCATGTCCATGTGGTTCCGGGAAGAAATACAAGCAATGCCACGGCAGATAGAAAGTTGAACAATAGGGAAGGAGCTAGCCTGCTCCTTCTCCTTTCTGTTACTAATCTGCAAGGGAAATAAGGCGTCTGTTTGAACAGGCGATCATAAATTTTTTGAGGTGAAAGTTATGGAATTAGTAGAAATAAAGAACGAACTAGCTTCAATGGCAAAACGATTAGTCGACTTTAGGGGGTCTCTTTGACTTAGAGGAAAAGGAGACGAGAATCGCGGAGCTAGAGGACTTAATGTCAGAGCCGTCTTTTTGGGACAATCAGGAAAAGGCACAAAAGGTCATTTCTGAAAATAACGCCTTAAAATCATCTGTTACCACGTATAGGGAACTGGAGTCTGAACACGAGGACTTAGAGGTTTCCTACGAGCTTGTAAAGGAAGAAGGAGACATGGAGCTTGCTGACGAGCTGAAGGCTGGTGTAAAAGAGCTATTAAAGAAATTCAATGACTTTGAATTAGAGCTATTATTAAGTGAACCATACGATAAAAACAATGCAATTCTGGAGCTCCATCCCGGTGCAGGTGGGACAGAATCCCAGGATTGGGCATCCATGCTCCTAAGGATGTACACCCGTTGGGCGGAAGATAAAGGTTTTAAAGTGGAAACGCTCGATTACTTACCAGGGGATGAAGCAGGGGTAAAAAGTGTCACCCTCCTCATTTCTGGTCATAATGCCTATGGATATTTGAAAGCGGAAAAAGGAGTGCACCGCCTCGTTCGTATTTCACCATTTGATGCATCAGGGCGAAGGCATACTTCCTTTGTTTCCTGTGATGTCATGCCAGAGCTGGATGACAATGTGGAAATTGAAGTTTCACCGGACCAATTAAAAATAGATACGTACCGTGCCAGTGGTGCAGGCGGCCAGCATATTAATACAACAGACTCAGCCGTACGTATCACCCATTTACCGTCAAACACGGTAGTTACGTGTCAATCAGAACGTTCGCAAATTAAAAACCGTGAAAAAGCCATGAAAATGTTGATGGCGAAGTTGTTTCAGTTAGAGCTTGATAAACAGCGGCAGGAATTGGACGAGATTCGTGGTGAACAGTCAGATATTGGCTGGGGAAGTCAAATCCGCTCCTATGTTTTCCACCCGTATAGTATGGTGAAGGATCACAGGACCAATTATGAAACAGGCAATACCAATGCCGTCATGGACGGGGAGTTAGATCCATTTATTGATGCTTATTTACGATCACAAATTAAATAAAACTTTAGAGGCCGCTGAAAAAGTGAAAAACAACTTTTTCAGTGCCTTTTTTTGTTAGGCAATGGCTTAGCTCGCCGCTCACCTGATAGGAGAAACCCACACCTATCAGGATTTATAAGATTGCGACGGCTACGCTCATTGCTTCCAGGTACTGAAAAAGTGGAAAAGCACACTTTTTTAGTACCCTCAAACTTTAGAGGGTATGTTTTAGATTTGAAAAAACTATAAAGTATCCTCTTTTTTTGTATTCGGAAAATTAAAACTTGTCGAAAAATTAGCACGACAGTACTAGTTAAATAGGCTATTGATGGTGTCATATACTGTAAAATCTCGTAAAAAAAATAAGAAATATCAGACTTATTATACATAAATGTATGTTTAGTGGGGATTTCAATGAAAAAATTGGTCGAAATAATAGGATATTGGTATGAAAGGATTTTGGAAACTTTAATCAAATATTATTTAAGTGTGAAAATTTTCAGTATTTTCTATACTTTGAGGAGGTGAAATAGAAGTATAGAAGATTACTATATAAAAATTGAAGAGAGAGGATGTTGTCTTAAAATGCAGAAGAGAACTTCAAGAATTTTTATTATACTTATGGCAATAGCACTAGTTTTATCAACTTTTAGTATGGGGGCATTTGCTGGGGGGTCTCCACAAGCTAGAGATTTACCAATGGGTGAGCTCTTTGGTGATATTGATTTATCCTCATCGGCACCAACAACTGTAATTGTAGAATTACATGAAGAATCTATGGTGGAAGCAAAGCATAAGGGGAAAAAGCAGTCTACTGCAAAACTTAAAAAAGAGCGAGAAAATATTATTTCTTCTCTTCAAAGTAGAGTAAATAATGCAAAAGTTAATAGAGAGTATGATTATGTATTTTCGGGATTCTCAGTAGAACTTCCAGCGAAAGATGTTAGACAATTACTTACAATACCTGGAGTGAAGGCTGTTTATCCGAATGTGCAGTATACAGTAGACGCTGTTGAAGTGGAGTGGGATGCTGTTAATCCAAACATGATGGACAGTGCTCCATTTATCGGATCTGATTTAGCTTGGGAAGCAGGCTATACTGGTGAAGGTATTACAGTAGCGATTCTTGATACTGGGGTAGATTATACTCACCCTGACTTAGCTCACGCCTTTGGTGACAATAAAGGTTGGGACTTTGTTGATAACAACGACGACCCACAAGAAACACCTGTTGGTGACCCACGGGGTGGTTCAACTAACCATGGTACTCACGTAGCTGGTACCGTAGCTGCTAATGGTCAAATTAAAGGTGTTGCACCAGATGCAACATTATTATCTTACCGTGTACTTGGACCTGGCGGTAGCGGAACTACTGAGAACGTAGTTGCTGGTATTGAAAGAGCCGTACAAGACGGTGCAGATATCATGAACCTTTCGTTAGGTAACTCCCAAAATGATCCGGATTTTGCCACGAGTATTGCTCTAGACTGGGCTATGGCAGAAGGGGTAGTGGCAGTAACGTCTAACGGAAACAGTGGTCCTGATAACTGGACAGTTGGATCTCCAGGAACATCTAGAGAGGCAATCTCTGTTGGGGCAAATCGCTTACCTTATAATGTATTCTCTGCTGAGATTTTTACATCTGAAGGGGTAGATTATCCTAGTACAGCAGTAATGGGTTTTCCTAGTGAAGCAGAACTATTAGCTCTAAATGATGGTGAATACGAATTCGTATACGTAGGACTTGCAGGAACTGATGAAGATTTTGAAGGAAAAGATTTAGAAGGTAAGATTGCCTTTATGATCCGTGGCGACTATGCTTTTGTCGATAAAGCTCAGAAAGCCAAAGAGCACGGTGCTGTAGGTGCTATAATTTATAATAACGTTGAAGGTGTTCAACCAGAAGTCCCTGGTACAGCAATTCCAATGATTATGTTAACAAATGAAGATGGCCTAAAAATGCATGATGAATTAGAAGCAGGAAACAACACGGTTTCCTTTGAAATTGAGTTTTCCCATGAGGTTGGTGAAACTGTTGCAGATTTCTCTTCTCGTGGTCCAGTTATGAACAATTGGATGATTAAACCAGATGTTGGAGCTCCAGGTGTAAACATTGTAAGTACAATTCCAACTCATAACCCTGACAACCCTCACGGATACGCAGCATTCCAGGGTACAAGTATGTCAGCACCACACGTTGCAGGTGCAGCAGCATTAATCTTGGAAGCTAACCCTGATTGGGGAGTGTTTGAAGTAAAATCTGCATTAATGAACACTGCAGAGCAAGTAATCGATCCTGCTACTGGCGAACCATATCCACACAATACACAAGGTGCTGGAAGTATTCGTGTGTTGGATGCAATTAATGCTGAGACGCTCGCTATTCCTGGTAGCCATTCTTTCGGTATGTTTGTAAAGGACAACGGAAGACAATCAGAAAGACAAAGCTTTGAACTGAGAAACCTATCTGATGAGAGAAAGCGTTATAGCTTTGAAGTTGAATTTGCTGGAAATCCTGATGGAATTAGGGTTACGACAAGCAATAACTTAAATGTTAATGCAGGTCAGTCTCGCCAAGTAAACTTCAATGTACAAGTAGATGCATCAAAATTAGAAGATGGCTACTATGAAGGAAGCATTAAAATAAGTGATGGTTCAAACACAATTAATGTCCCGACTATTCTTTTCGTCGGTGAACCGGATTATCCACAAGATCTTTTAACAGGTGCATACTTTGCGAAGGTTGGAGAAAGGACCTATCATGTAGGGGCTGATATCCCATTTGGTGCGGAAATATTAGATTATGACTTATACACCCCTGACTTTGGTGGATTTTACGGAACTTTCGCTGAGTTTGCTAATGAACCAGGTCCTTTTCATGACTTTATCTGGGATGGTAAACTAGGTGGAATAGATGTTCCACCGGGTCAATATGGCTTAGCTATATATGTAGAATTAGACGGAAGAAGTGAATACAAAGGCTGGGTTATCACAATAGAATAAACCTTCAATGTTTTGGTTTAGACACTTTATGTTGTAAAGCAGAGGGAACAGAATACAAAGTATATTTAGTAACAAAAAACTAAGTTTATTACTACGTACAGCATGGCTCCCAGGCCATGCTGTTTTCAACAAAGAATAAAGTATTTATTAGAATAAATTCAATTATTAAAATACACTACAATTATAAAACGGCTCATAGTTCTGATGAGAAGCAAGAATATATTTATGAATTCCCTAGACACGGACATCCTCCGTGTCTTTTTACTTTATTAAAGCGTTAATCCACTCGCATTTACATAAGAATCAAACTGATGATATACTACCAAGGATTTTCTGAAAGCAGTTATTGTTTAGTAGTTAATTTAAAAAGTTATTTAATAGCAACACATTCATTACTATCTATAATTTATTTGGAATCATCCATAATAAGAAGATAAATAACTAATGGATAACTGTTTGGACATAGCCGGAAATTCCTACATAAATTCAAGAAAAACAGGTGATCCTTTATGATGAAAGTACTTTCAAGAAAAATAGAAAAGGAACCATTGAGTCCTTTGCAGCGTATTATTTTTGAGTTTGGCCATGTTCTGGTTGGGTCGGCAATTGTAGCCATTGCCTTTAACATTTTTTTACTCCCGAATCAAATTGCATCTGGTGGAGTGTCTGGGGTTTCCACTATTTTGCGTTACACCTTTGGTTTTGAACCAGCATTTACCCAATGGGCATTCAATATTCCCTTGTTTATTGCCGGCGTACTTCTTCTAGGTGGAAGCTTAGTAGGCAGTATTATGTACGGATCGAAAACATTAGTGGGCACCATCTTCCTCCCCTTTGTTGTATTTTTGACAAGGGACTTTGAAGCTGCGACATCTGACCCTCTCCTTGCTGCATTATTCGGGGGGATTGGTGTGGGGTTGGGTTTAGGTATTGTTTTCCGCTCTAATTCCTCCACGGGAGGTACAGATTTGGCCGCGCAGATCATCAATAAATATACGGGACTTTCCTTAGGTGCTTGTGTATTTATTATGGATGGACTCGTTGTCATTTCCTCTGCTTTTGTGTTTGGCATTGAATTTGCCTTATATGCGTTAATTGCTTTATTTGTTACAGGAAAAGTGATTGATATTGTTCAAACTGGTCTTGGTTATTCGAAAATGGCGATTATTATTTCCGAATATGAGGAAGAATTAAAACAGGGGATTCTTACGAAAGTGGACAGGGGTGTTACGAAGCTAGTAGGATATGGTGGCTATACGAACCACGAACGCCCAGTTCTTATGTGTGTAGTAGGTAGAAATGAAGTCACAAAATTGACACAAATTGTGAAAACAATTGATCCGACGGCGTTTGTCATTGTTACGAACGCTTCAGAGGTACTTGGAAAAGGTTTCAAAAAGCATTAAATAGGTTATAATGGCATAGAAAGTTATTGCATAAACTTTCCAATTATATTAGTACTTTGAGGAGGTAAACAAATGAAGAAATTGCTAGTTGCAATGTTGGGGGCAGTGCTAGTTCTAGGAGCTTGTGGTGGAAATGGTGACGAACCAGCACCAGCTGATGACACCAATGGCACCGAAGAAACAGCAGGCGGAGACGTCGATGTAACATATGATGCTGCAAATGGGGAAGAGGTTTACCAAGGCCGTTGTGCTGCATGTCACGGTGGAGATCTACAAGGGGCATCTGGTCCTGGAATTGTTGGATTAACTTATGACGAAGTTCTTACTGCAATTCAAGAAGGTCCTGGTGGAATGCCAGCAGACTTGGCTACTGGTCAAGACGCAGAAGATGTTGCAGCGTGGGTAGTAGATCAAAATTAAGTTTTTCACACATACTTATAGAGCTTGTTCAATATCTAAAAAAACAATCTTTTGAACAGACTCTAATAATTACATTAAAAAGCAGTTTTTGGCAATTTCTTTGTCAAAAACTGCTTTTTTTGTAGGTTTATTTTCCTTAATTTTACAGGAATGGCTGAATTATCACAGCTTTGAAATGAAATTGTAAAGAAAAAGTCCGTTAACTCGTCAATTAATGATGCTATAATATGATAGAGTGAGAACAATGTTGAAAATTATCAAACTTCATAGTTTCTTGATTTATTTTTGACAAAATCGTAGTCAGGTTTACATAGATTTGTCTATTCTGACTTTTCGTGAACGTATCCACTAATAGTTTTTCAACTCATCTAGTAAATAACTATGTAAAACTAACAATACAGATTCATCTACCTCATTACAAAACATCGAAGGAAAACAAAAAATAGGACGTGATGAAATTGATAACCATGAAAGAAGTTTGGAAAACATACCCTAATGGTGTAATGGCCATTAACGGGATTGATATTGAAATCAGCAAAGGGGAGTTTGTCTATGTTGTTGGACCAAGCGGCGCAGGTAAATCAACCTTTATTAAATTAATGTATCGAGAGGAAAAGCCCACACGAGGTGACATTATCATTGATGGGAAAAATCTAGCGAAGGTAAAAGAAAGGCATATTCCATATATTCGCAGGAATATGGGCGTTATTTTCCAAGATTTTAAACTTTTACCGAATCTAACAGTTTATGAAAATGTAGCCTTTGCCATGGAAGTAATAGAAGAAACGAAAAGTAATATTCGACGCCGTGTCATGAATGTATTAGAAATTGTGCGTTTAAAAAACAAAGCCAGATTTTACCCAAGTGAGATTTCAGGAGGAGAGCAGCAGCGAGTATCCATTGCCAGAGCTATTGTTAACAGTCCGTCTGTTCTTATTGCTGACGAGCCTACAGGTAACTTAGATCCAGAAACATCCTGGGAGATTATGAACATATTAGAAGACATTAATAATCGCGGAACAACTATTATTATGGCTACCCATAATAAAGAAATCGTAAACACTATCCGTAAACGGGTTATTGCCATTGAAGGCGGTCGAATTGCACGGGATGAGATGAAGGGGGATTATGGCTATGAAAGGTAGAACCCTTGTCCGTCACTTGCAGGAAGGCGGTAAAAATATTATTCGAAACGGCTGGATGACCTTTGCGTCCATAAGTGCCGTGACAGTTATGCTTTTAGTTGTAGGAGCATTCCTCCTGTTAATTATGAATGTTAACCACTTTTCCACATCCTTAGAAGAAGATGTGGAAGTGCGTGTATTTATAGAGTTAACTGCTTCTGAAGAGAATCAGCAGCAGCTATATGGAGAAATAGAAAGTATTGATGGAGTAGATTCAATCACCTTCGTTCCAAAGGAGGAAGGTCTAGATTCCCTTATTTCCAGCTTAGGTGAGCAGGGAGATATCTTTGAAACATTAAGGGATGAGAATCCTTTAAACGATGTTTTTGTTGTACAAGCAGAGAACCCGGAAGAAACGGAAGTTCTCGCCTTAGAAATTATGGAATTAGCCCATGTGGAAACAGTTGAATATGGGAAGGACATCTTTGAGCAACTATTCGCTGCCACTGATTTTATCCGAAACATTGGTTTTGCCCTAATACTTGGGTTAATGTTTACGGCCATGTTTTTAATTGCAAACACTATCAAATTAACGATCGTTGCCAGAAAACGTGAGATTCAAATCATGAAGCTTGTTGGGGCAACTAATGGATTTATACGTTGGCCGTTTTTCATAGAAGGACTTTTGCTAGGAGTATTGGGAGCCATTATTCCAATTGTAATTCTTGCTTACAGTTACGGCAGATTCTATGGAAGTGTTGGAGAACAAACAGGTATTGACTTCTTCACTTTCTTAGCACCGAATCCACTTACTTATCACATGGCAATGTTATTGTTAGGGATCGGCGCATTTGTTGGTATTTGGGGCAGTATGATGAGTGTTCGTAAGTTCTTGAGAGTTTAGGAGAAGAGACTAGTTTTTGGAAAAAGCTAGAGATCATGCGACTTTTATAAATGAAATGAAATACAAGAATATATGGAATGGCGGGGGAGGTAATGCAATGGGCCGTAGGGTACTAATAGTCACACTAGCAATCCTATTAACGATTACTACTTTTATTGGTAACAATCCGTTATCGGTTGCGGAAGCCAATACTGGAGAAGAATTAAAATCAGAGATTGAAGCAAAGCAGGAGCAGCAAGAAGAGCTTGAGGAAGAAGCAGAGCAGACACAACGTGAAGTGGAAAAGCTAGAACGTGAGATACGACAAGCTGCCGATGAAATGCGAGCTTTAGATGAAGAAGCAGCTAGAACAAACCAAGCGATAGAGGCAAAACAGGATGAAATTGATATCACCATTGCAAGAATTGAAGCGTTGCGTGATGAAATACTTGAATTAGAAGAAAGAATCGCCCTTCGCGATGAATTACTGAAAGAAAGAGTTCGCCATATGTACCAAAATGGTGCCGTAGTTAACTTCATAGAAGTTATTCTAGGGGCACAAAACTTTGGTGACCTTATAGAGCGTGTTAATGCTTTAAACATTATCGCAACACAAGATAGAAATATACTCGAGCAGCACAATGCAGATAAGTTGGCAGTTGAAGCGGCTAAAACATCATTGGAAACAGAGCTTACTAGTTTAGAAGAGCAAATGGAAGAATTGGAAGCTCTAAAAGCCCATTTAGATGAACAACGTAAAGCAAAAGACCGTTTATTAAAGACATTAGAGGAAAAACAAATTAATCTACAAGATTATCTAGTATCTATCGAAGAAGAACAGGCGATTTTAAAAGCTCAAGAGGAAGCTGTGAAAAAACAGCTTCAAGAATGGGAAGCAGAGCAACGTCGCCTAGAAGAAGAAAGAAAGAAACGGGAAGAGGAAGAACGTAAAGCAGCAGAAGCCGCTGCCGCCGCGGCTGCAGCAGCAGCCGCATCGAATAATAACGGTGGGAGTACAAGCCCTTCATCGCCAACAGCAACGGCACCTGAAGATGATGGTTCCAGTATATTAATGCGACCTGCAACAGGAAGAATTACATCTGGTTATGGAATGCGTTGGGGAAGAATGCACTTTGGTATTGATATTGGTCAAGGTGGACGTTCCAACGTACCAATTGTGGCAGCCGAATCTGGGATCGTTACTTATGCAGGCTGGATGAATGGTTATGGAAATACGATTCTCATTACTCATATTATTGAGGGAAGACAAGTTACTACCTTATATGCCCACTTAGCTTCCTTTAATGTGTCTAACGGTCAGACTGTAAGCCGTGGCCAACAAATTGCAATTATGGGGAATACGGGAGATTCTACAGGTCCCCACCTTCACTTTGAGGTTCATGAAGGAAACTGGAATGCTGCAAAATCAAATGCACGTAATCCAATGAACTATATAAATTAAAAGCTGAAACACCGCGGAATGTGCGGTGTTTTCCTTTTCTAATTTTTCGTTGAAAAATCAAATTACACTATGCTTGTCCACATAATTCAAAGAAATGGACATATAATAAACCAAGTTTTTCTAGTTGAAAATTTGTGTTGAGGTTTCTTTTCTCTGTTTATTTTTGTTATGATGTAAAGTAATACAAGTATAGTAATGAGCACCAAGCTTTTGCAGAGACTGCTGAAAAAAATTCGAAAAGCACCACTTTTTCAGCGCCCTCGCTTTTGCATTGTTGTAATTCAAAGCAGAGAAAACCAACAATTGCTGTTAATTTACACTAGAGAGGATTAAAGAGGTGAGACAATGAAAGTTAACAAAGTTCTATTCCCCATTTTTATTGCCTTAGCAGTTTTGTTAGGGGCTGGGGGGATGTATGCAGGGATGACCATTCTTGATGGGGATTCTGCCACACCTCCACCAATAGAGTTGGATACGAATGCGGCAAAAGAAGTAAATGGGACTATTGATGTAGCATCCAAAATTCATTTAGAAAAATTTAATGCCGCCTACGAGTTAATCCTCGACAAATACTATCGAGAAGTGGAAGCGGATAAGTTGTTAGAAGGGGCCATCTCCGGCATGCTTGATACGTTAGAGGACCCTTATTCCGTATACATGAATGAGCAAACTGCCCATGAATTCATGGAATCACTCGATGCCTCCTTTGAAGGAATTGGTGCAGAAGTTAGTATGACCAACGGAAGAGTTACGATTGTAGCACCGTTTAGAGATTCTCCTGCAGAAAAAGCAGGTCTGCGGCCAAATGACCAAATTTTAAAAGTGGATGGCGAAGATATAGAAGGATTGTCTCTTTATGAAGCCGTGTTAAAAATCCGCGGGGAAAAGGGAACCACCGTTACATTAACTATCCAGCGGCCTGGAATGAATGATCCTATTGACTTCGATGTGGTGAGGGATGAAATTCCAGTCGAAACAGTATACAGTGAAATACTTGAAGAAAACGGAAAACGAATCGGTGTGTTAGAGCTTCGCTCATTCTCTAATAATACGGCTCAACGTTTTGAAGAGGAATTAAATAGTCTGGAAGAGCAAGGAATTGATGGCTTAATCATTGATGTCCGTGGTAACCCTGGTGGATTCCTCCAGAGTGTCCAGCAAATTGGTAGCTTAATCATCCCTGGTGGTGAGCCAATTGTGCAGATCGAGGACAGAAGTGGAAACAGAGAACGTCATTTATCTAATTTGGAAGAAACAAAGCCTTATCCTATTATTGGATTAATTAACGAAGGAAGTGCCTCTGCCTCAGAGATTTTAGCAGCAGCTTTAAAGGAAGCAGGCGGCCAAGAAATCGTTGGAAAGCCTACCTTTGGTAAAGGAACGGTTCAACAATCTGTAAAAATGGGTGATGGAAGTGAAATTAAGTTAACCCTTTATAAATGGTTGACTTCTGGTGGCAACTTCATCAATGAAGTTGGAGTTGAGCCAACAGTTGAAGTTTCCCAACCTGAGTTTTTCTACGTGTCACCAATTAATATGGATGTTACGTATACGTTCGATATGAACGACGAGCATATAGCGACAGCTCAGACAATTCTAGATGGTTTAGGCTATGAGCCAGGTAGAACAGACGGGTACTTTGACCGAAATACGGAGGATGCTGTTCGTCAATTCCAGAGTGACAAGGCAATTGATGTAACTGGGGAGATTGATCAGGTAACGGCAGAAGTCCTTCAAGGTGAGGTAATGAACGCTGTTCGAGACAGAGCTTTTGACAACCAGTTTAAAAAAGCATTGGAGTTATTGACAAATTAAGACGGTTTGATGTGATGTTGGACGGATGAATAAAGTCTAGGTAGTAAAGATGCCTAGGCTGAATCATCCGTTTTTTGCTTTTGTGGGTGGGGTAGACAAGTTTGGTAACCTGGGATGGATTAACCAAGGTTCAAGTAATCTGGTTAGAACGAGCCTCTCCCCCTTCCATCTATGAAAATTGTACAAATTACAACAATATTTCATGTATTTCTATCAAAAAGCACTTTTCTTTTTACATAATTGTTTTACAATGAAAGGAAGGAGTATTTTATGGGAAACACTCCCCTAATTTCAACTAACATATAAATTAACTATTCAGCAACTACTACTTATCATAAACAAATGCTTGGAAGGGGGACTTCTTTTGGACATTATTGCAATGGAACTGCTGAAAGCCTTTGGACGACTATGGCTTCATCCATTAACATATGTTTTTATATTAACTGCATTATGGTTTGGAATAAGAAGAGTGAAGCGTGAGAGGAAGGATTTTCATACTCGCGTTCATGATGTCATTCACGAACTAACTTTTCCACTCCTCATTAGCGTTGTTTTTGCAATTATATTATCCGTTATCGTCGCTGTGGCAGGGATTGAACTGCCAATTGGAATGATAGCCCTTATGGCTATACTGTGGCTATTGTTATTACCGTTCCGCAAAGCAAGGCTGTTAAGTATGACATTTGTTGGCACCATTGTCCTCTTCGTTGCCTTGTTTTTACCAGAAATACAGACAAACTATCTCGTCATCAATGGATTAATCAGTGATATACAAAGTGTAAACGTAGTTGGGTTTGCTGCCCTCCTTGTTGTTTTGTTTGTGGCAGAATCCCTGTTAATTCTTTTTAATGGCTGGAAAAAAACGTCGCCGAAGCTCATTGTTAGTAAGCGGGGAAAAACAGTTGGCAGTCACGAAGCCAACCGGTTATGGTTTATTCCTCTATTAGTTTTACTGCCAGCAGGTCCCCTTTCCTTTGAAGGAGGCTGGTGGCCCCTATTGGAATCCGGTTCCGCTGGTGTCGGCTTTATGTTTGTACCGTTTATTTTAGGTTTTCAATTAACGGTTCAAAGTAGTCTACCGAAAGAAAAAATTAGACAAGCTGGTAAACGAATGCTAGCTTTAAGCATTTTACTAGGCTTAATACTTGCGGGGGCTTGGTTTTATACACCTGCCGTGATTGCCCTTGCTGCCATTGCTTTAATAGGCAGAGAAGTCATTTATTATTTACACAATTCAATGGAAAAACGAAGTACAAACTTCTATACTAACCGTGGCACAGGATTAACGGTTGTTGGTGTGCTGCCTTTCTCGACTGGGGAAAAACTTGGCATTACCGTTGGGGAAACAATTCAGCGGGTCAATGGCTGGGAAGTTTTTACTCAACATCAGCTCTATGAAGCGCTGCAAATGAACCCTGCTTACTGTAAGCTTGAGGTTTTAGACATAGAGGGGGAAGTACGTTTCGTACAGTCCTCTGTTTACGAAGGAGATCATTATCAAATTGGTCTATTGTTCGTCCCAGATGAAAATATGAGCAGTAACCTTTCCGAAAGGGGATTGCGCTCGTCTGCTGTCATTCATAAAGATCGAAATGGGGAAGCCAATGGTAAATCAGTCGAGGATGTATCAGAGGAAAAGGTAGTGGATTTAATAGAAGGAAATGATAAAGATACAGAAGTTGCTTTTCCTGAACCTATAGATGGTGTCGTTGAGAAAGGAACAACTGAAGAATCTGTAAAGACTGAGCTGGTAGATTTAACAGCATCTATAGATGAATTTGAAGAAATGGAAGAAGAACCTATGCAGGAGGGTGATCCTCCATATGAAAAAGAGCGGATAGAAGAGTTACCAGTGGAGCAGAATGTAACCGAAAAGGAAGAGCATTCCATATCTGGAACGTTTGATATAGCAGCGATTAGAAAAGAATATTTAGAACTAAGAGAAAAAGAAGAAAAAATTTATCCCATTTACTATTCCTTTTAAAGGTGGATTGAAAGCAAAGAAAAAGCAGATTGATTCTTCAAAGTCAGATGAATTGTATGTTGAGAAGGGTCCAATACAAGAGGAGAATGAAGCTCATCAAATAGGGTCTGAAGAAGCTGCAGCAAGCAAATTTTTTGAATTGGATGAAACAGCTTTCGCGGAAACCGAAAAATCCAAAACAGTGGAAGAGGCGGATTTTTCCAATAATAGCATGAAGGAAATGGGAGCTAGGTTTGAGGCCTTGGAAAAGGAATTTGGCAAGGAATTAAGGGAACGGGGAGTGGAAGATACTGACGATGCTTCTCTTTTGTTTAAAAAAGAGTTGGAATCAGAAAAGCAGGTACAATCTCAAACAGAATCGAATCCTGAAAATAAACATGCATTAAGAGAAAATGAGAGTGAAGAGAAAAAAACAAAGGAAGAAAAATTACCTAACTTCTATAGTGAAATACCAGGTTTAACAGCTTTCTACGAAGAATTCCGAAAAATCTCAGCTGAGCGGGAGAAACAACAAAAGTTCTCTGAGGAAAACTCAGAACTTAGTGAGAGAGAAGATAAGAAGGATTAGTACTAGGGGTGCTAATAATGATTCCTTAGACTAGCTGCGGGTAGTGCGCCTAGCTAGTGTTAAATGGATAGGAGATAGCTGACAAACCACAAAGGTCAATGCCTTTGTGGTTTGTTTTCTTTGAAAGATATGAGAGTATAGATTGCTTTCATCACAAATCACAGATTTGTGATGATTTTTTTTGCTTTTGGTTTAATTAGGGAGGAAAAAATCTAGTCTATATAAATCAAAAAGCAGTTCATGATGGAAGTAGGGAGAGAAAATCCAATCTACTTCAATCAACCAACCAGCCAAACAATGCAGAAGCTTCCTGAATGTATAGTAACCAAAGTATAAAAGTAATTATGTAAACGAGCACATTATTCCAGATGGGTATTTTCACAATAATCCAGTGAAAAATCTGAAATAATGTGCATTTATTTTCACTTTATTCCGTAATGTGCAAATACTTGCTCACATTATTCCATTGAGA
>JAJOJL010000082.1 GCA_021208645.1 Bacillus sp. (in: firmicutes)
CTCAAAGCAATTAAAAAAAGGGGAGTTTTTTTTACATACCCGGAAAATCTCCGCTTATATAGACCGAACCGAGCTGAATTTTGAATTTAACCGGAAATTCTCCGCTTAATTTTTTTCACTAGTAAGTATCTTAAGTAATAGGCATACTGAAACAAGTTGATAAACTGCTGTAGAGACTGGTCAATGAGTATTAAAGGTTAATATAAGAAAGAAAACGCTGTTTGAGCCGTGATTTCTGTGAAATCAACGGCTTTTTATATTGTTGTTTTCATTGATAATTTAGGAGCTAAGTTGCATTTTCTCCTCGTCATCGAACGGGTTAAATTTACTATCCATAGTGGGCTTTTTGCTGAGAACATAAATAAGAATTAGGGTAAGTGATTTTATAGGGAATCTCTAAAATTTTTCGAACAAATAATTCATTAAATGGTCAAACAATCGCCGATAGTAACTATGAAAATAGTGTTAACATGAAGGTACGAAATAATTTGTACTTGAAGAATTTTATGGAAAGTAGGTTTTCACAATGAAGAAAAAGCAATTGGAAATGAAGCGATTTTTTAATGAATTATCTGATGAAAACCAGCAGCTACTACTCACATATGGCTTGGAGATAAAAGCAAGAACAGGAACATTTTTATTTTATGAAGGTGATTTTCCTGAGCATGTTTATTTAGTTCGATCTGGGAAGGTTCGTCTAAGTAAAATGACAGCAGATGGTAAAGAATTCTCTGTTCACCTGAAACAAAAGGATGAACTCGTTGGGGAAGTTGGCTTATTTAATGAAATGTCCATTAGTGTAACAGCGGAAGTTATTGAAGATGCGGTCCTTGTTCGGTTTGACAGACACATGTTAGAAGGACTGTTCCGAGAAAATGGGGAGATAGCCGTTGCGTTTATGAAGTGGTTTGCTAGGCACACTCAGTCTACCCAAGCAAAGTTTCGAGATTTAATTTTATGTGGAAAAACAGGTGCCTTTTATTCCACATTAATTCGCTTTAGCAATTCTTACGGAGTCGAGGAAGATAATGGTATCCTCATTAATGTTCAATTAACGAATCAGGATATTGCCAGTTATATTGGTACCACTAGAGAAAGCGTTAACCGTATGCTTAATGATTTGAAAAAATCAGACGTATTATCCATGAAGGACGGTTATATTATCCTTCATAATATTGATTTCTTAAAAGATTACTTGCACTGTGGTGATTGTCCCGTAGAAATATGTACGATTTAATTTTTAGGCTCTGTTAGTCTTTGTTGTTGATTTTTGCTACAGGAGCTCGCTTTCCGCGGGCAACGCTTCAGCCTCCTCGTCCCTGCGGGGTCTTCTGTCTCTGCCTTCGTCGAGACAAATCGTAGCATATTCGTGATGTTATGCTTTTAGCTGCTCCTGCGATTACTCGTCGCAAGAAAAACCCTTGTTGCTTTTCCCGCAGGACTTTGAGACGCTTCTTCGAAAAAACCCACGCACGAAGAAAATGCGTTAGCATTTTCGAGGAGTCTCGCTCCTTTCGCAAAATCAACGCATATCCAAAATCAACATTATCCACTAACAGAGCCAATTTTTAAAAGCTAAAGAATAAAGTAATCGTCTTCTAAATTAACCAATTCTTCGTTAGCCTGATGGGAGATTCCTCTCCTATCAGGCTTTTATGTGAGTGGTTTCCCCAAGGTATCACAATTACCATTGAGTTTGAGGAATGACTTCTAAGTTTTCACCAAAGAAGGATTGTTCGCCTTCTTTCGTTACAATTTCACAGGTGATAAAAAGGCTATTTGAAGCGGGATCAGTAACCTTTTTGTACGACAGGAGCATGCCTTCACCAAGGACTTCTTCCCCATGGTGGATGGCTACCTTCTGCCCTTCAAGGGATTTATGTTTTGCTTCGTTAATATATTCACTCCAATGGGAAAAGCGTTGATAAATAAAGACTTTTTTCACCGTTTTCGTCATACCCAAGGAGGGCATTTTTTATCATCTACTTGACCGTCTAAGCGTTGAAGCAGGTTAGACATTAAATCATGGATATACTGGCAATCCTTAAAGGTTACGTGGTTAGGGAACTTCAGTACTAAGGTCTGATTTTTTTCCAGATGTACTATCTCCAATTTTCTTACCTTAGAAGGCAATGGAATAGTAGTTTTATTGTTGATAAACTCTATTTGAAGTGAGGAGAAAGTCTCAGATAATTGGTTAGGTTTCTTGTATAAGATTGTGGCAGATAACATCGTTTTTTTCCTCCTAATCTTTGTTATTGTAATGGTATCAAAAAAATAGCCTTCCCTCTGTGCAAAACTTCACAGTAAAAAGAATTTTAAATATGTAATTATATGTAAGATGTATCGTATGTGATCACTATCACAATATGGACAAACTCAATTGATTAAGATTAAATTACAAACATATATCAGTATTCATGGAAAGGTGTGGGATTTATGAAATGGTATATTCCGAGAGAACATGGAGCATGGGCGATGCTTATTGTTCCTTATTGGATCGGTGCTGCAATCAGCGGTGTACATTGGACTCATATTGTGTTTTTTATTGGTTTGTTTGCCATTTATTGTGCGCAAGCCCCATTGCTCACATATATACGTAACCCAAAGAATACGGATGTTTGGCCTTCTTTTTTCATTTATGTTGCAATTGGTTTGGCTATTGTCCTTCCTTTTATATTTACAAATCTAACATTGTTATGGATTAGTTTAGGAATTGCCCCATTTTTTATGCTTAATTTACTTTTTGCTCGACTGAAGAAGGAACGTTGGTTTATTAATGATTTAATTGCTATCACAGCATTGTCTGCATTACTCCTTTTTGCATATGGCCTAACAGAGCCTGCCATTCAGTCAGAAGCGTATATCTACACACTGATAAATATTTTGTTTTTTACTGGGAGTGTATTTCATGTGAAATCATTGATCCGTGAAAAGCATAATAAAACATTCCATAAAGCTTCCTTGATGTATCATGTAGCAGTTGTAATCCTCACATTTGCTCTTCAATGGTATGGAGTCAGCTTTAGGACTTCTTGTTAGTTTAGTGAAAACCTTGTTTGTTCCGAAAAAATATTTGATGCGACCAATGCAGATTGGGGTCGTTGAAATAATTAACAGCAGTTTATTTTTTCTTTTTATTGTTTTATTCTATTAGGCCTGTTTAGGATTGATGTTGACCTCCCCATACAGGACCTCCCTTTCGGCGGGAAGTTAAAGAGCATCCTGGCCTTAATCCTCAGGGAGACACTTTATATTACCGTACTCTCATAAAATCGTTGTCCATTGGGTAATGTAAAAGGGAAACGATACCATTGAGAGGTGATGAGTATGTCACAGAAAAGGCAGTTTAAACCAGGAGATAAAGCACCAAATAACGGAGTTTATGTTGAAATTGGTGAGTCAGAAAGCAATGTTACCAAACCAAAACAAGTAAAGCTAAAAGCTGGTGATTCTTTCCCAGAAACGACAAATGATGAACGAATCTGGACGTATAAAAGAAAACCATAAACTCGTCAATCGTATCAGAGCCCAGTTTAAAAGGTATTTTACCTTTTAAACTGGGCTTTTTTAATTTGAGTAAGCTGTAGGCTAATTTCCCTTTCTTAAGTTAGGTGATTTATTAATGAACAGCCATTAAATGTTGTGAATACCATATTACGAAAGAAAAGTTTTAAAAATGAAGAGGGATGAAAATGTCTATAAGCATGCGCACTACTACAATTGAAGAAGAACAATGCCTCATCCACCTTCCGGAAAAACCAAATGGCTTTGCCATATTATTATTAGGAGACAGAAATCAATTCGTAACGAATACATCTAGCAGTTGGTTGGATATCACTCCTAGGAACAAATTCCTGCAAGCCCTTTTACAGGCTGGTTATACGGTTTTTTACTGTAATTTAAGTGGACCACATTGGGGAAATGACAGAGTTTTTCAAGTAGTGGAAAGGCTTGTGAATTATGTATTAAAGACAGAAATATTAAATGAAAAAATTCACTTATTTGCAGAAGGGATGGGAACACTTCTTGCCTTTCGAATGCTTCTCCATCCGTATATACAAGTTCGTTCCCTCGTTCTTTTCAATCCTTGCATAGATTTAGAAGGACAAATGGAGGAAGAGAAAAATAACAAATTTTTTTATAAAAAAAATGCTACATGAATTAAAAAAAAGCTTACAAAATTAGTGAAACGGAGACAGAGAGTGTTTTATTTAAACGGGCTAAAGAACGAGAACAAATTAGTGATGGCGTACCTATAAGAGTATTTCAAGCAATCTATCAAGCTCCCTATTCGCCAGAAGTTCATCTCCGACCTTTTATAAAGGAGAAAGAAAGGCGAAAGAAATGGATTGTGACCACGTACTTTATGCCAGGGAAAACGATGGACCAGTTCAGCGAAAAAATTGTGACGTTTTTGGGTAAATACAATTAAAAAAAGGGCTATATCATAGTGGTAGGGGAAAGTTTCTGTTGCCATAGATGCTGTTTTTTGCCATTATTAATAATATAGCTTTTACACGTTGAAGTGGAAGGAGGTGGCAAAATGCAGGCATTTTATGGGGTTTTAATTTTTGCCGTTGTCACTCTCCTATCTTATGTGGCTCTCGTATTCTTTACAAGTTTGTCACAGATTATCATCGTATTGCTTGCCCTAGGGGCTGGAGCAATTGTAGAAATTTTCTATCACAAGAAGAAGGCTATTTAAAATAGTCTATTAAGGCTAGAAATAGAGAATGCTTTCTTCTAATAATCATAGAATAGTATAAAGCTCTATAGGGAGAGTGCCACTAATTATGAAATATTTCATAAGATTGAGCCTTGCTTTTCTTTTCATTCTATTAAACACAGGTTGTTCCACACCATCTGAGGGCAAATTGGAAAAGGCAGGGTTATTACTATCTGACCCAATTGATGATCAAGGGTGGAACAGTATGGCTTATCAAGGAATCTTAAATGTACAATCTAATTTGGGAATTCAAGTTTATGTCAAAGAAGACATTAAAACGGAACAACAAGTAGCTGAGGCTATTGAACAGTTTCATCTGGAAGGTGTAAATTTAGTTTTTGGGCATAGTTTTATTTATGCAGATCATTTCATGCAAATAAAGGACAAGTATCCGGAAATGTATTTTGTAAGTTTTAATGGGGCCGTTGATGGGAAAAATATAACTAGTTTGCATTTCGAAGGCTATGCCATGGGTTATTTTGCCGGCATGTTAGCCAGCGAGATGACGGAAACGAAAGTACTTGGTGTCATTGCAGCCTTTGATTTTCAGCCTGAGGTTCAAGGGTTTGTTGATGGTGCCACATTAAATAATCCGGAAGTGGAAGTCTTGGTTGATTTTGTACATAATTGGGTAGATACGACTAGGGCATTAGTAATTTTTGAGGAAATGAAGGATGCTGGAGTGGATATTTTCTATCCCGCCGGGGACGGTTACCATGTTTCAGTCGTGCAGGAAGCGAAAAAGGCTGGTCTATATGCCATTGGGTATGTTAGAGATCAGAGCGATTTAGGTGAAAATACCATTTTAACAAGCACTGTTCAACATGTGGAAAAGTTATATGAATACGTGGCAGAAGCCTATGATAGTGGGACGTTGGAAGAAGGAAATAAGTACTATGATTTTGCAGAAGGTGTTATTTCTTTAGGCACTTTTAGTAGTGAAGTGCCTCCTTCCTTAAAGGCTAAAGTGGAAGCTATGATAAAAGATTATATTGAGACAGGGGTTTTGCCCCACGAGCAATCAAACTAAACTCATATTGGTCATGTCAAAAGCTGATGTCTTTTGACATATTTTTTTGAAGTCTAATTTAAAATAATTTATCTTAATGGTTAAAGGGATTTCAAGGGATTCAAAGACAGGTTAATTGTTTTAAAAAAAGAAAGAAAAGCATCCATTTAAAATATTTTCAAAGGCAGCAAAAGAAAGGGGATAACATGGATACAAATAATAAAGGAATAAAAAAAATGGCAGAACGGGTACTAGAAGGGTACGATGCCGTTCACAACAAAAATTTTGGAAGAGGGAAGCAACTTTTGGAACCGATAGCTCCCCTTATTCATCAAGAAGAAAGACCAAATCTTACTTTTTTATGTTATTTAGCTATGGCACAAATAGGCTCTCAAGATATAGAGCAGTTTTTAACTACCTTTGAAGAAATTCAAAAATACGACCCTAAGAACAGTAAGGAAAAGGCATTAAAGGATAGGGTGGAGGAAATGTTCACTGAAGTAGTGAATACCTTGGGCGAGGCTGGGTCCAAAGACGAATAGCGGGACAGGAACACAGGGATGAAAGCCTTCATATGATAGTAGGGAAACTTGTTGGTAACATTCCCTCAAGGACAAAAAAGGAGGTTATCATCGTGCATAGACACATGTACCCGCACGGTTGGTATAGAAGTCAACCAGCACCACATCAAGGCCACCATCATCATGGAGGACATGGGCAATCAGATCAAAGGTTGTTTTTGCCACTAATGGCGGGCTTAGCTGGCGGAGTAGGTGGTGGACTGTTAGCAGGTTCATTAATTAATAGACCACCTTATCCACCACCTTACCATGGACCATACGGCTATGGAGCGGGATACGGTCCACAATTTGGACCACAATACGGACCAGGCTATGGTCCACAATTCGGTCCGCAGTATGGACCACAGCACGGACCTGGTTATGGACCACAATACGGACCACAATATGGTCCAGACTATGGTCCTAATTACGGCCCAAATTATGGTCCTAACTATGGTCCTGATTATGCACCGAATTTAGGTCACGGTCAGCATAATTAAAGCGATTTGTTGTTAAGGAAGGTGGGAGTATCCATTCATATCGTATGGACTCCCATCCTTTTTTTTAAAAAAAGTTACAATCTGCAGTCTAAAGCAACAGGTTATTAGATTCATTAGCTATCCTCCGTAATACTCTTTAGTACGATGATAATTTTTAATAATTAATTGCAATTTTTTTAGTACTAGGTCATAATATTAAGTATAAATTTTTATATTTACTATGTTTTTTGGAAAATGAGAAGGAGGTATCAGCATAATGCAAGCTGGTATTATTGGAATCGGCAAGTACGTTCCTGAAACAATCGTAACTAATGCCGACCTTGAAAAAAAAATAGATACAAACGATGAATGGATTAGAACACGTACTGGGATTAGGGAAAGGCGTATTGCATCAGATGATATGGATACATCACATATGTCATATAATGCAGCAGTGGAAGCATTAAAGGATGCAAATATTGATGGGGAAGACATAGATCTCATTTTAGTTGCTACCGTAACACCTGACAAACCATTTCCTTCTGTTTCTTCCATGCTCCAACATCAACTGGGGGCATATAAGGCCGCGGCCATGGATATAAGTGCTGCTTGTGCTGGCTTTATATACGGAATGGTGACAGCTAAGCAATTTGTCGAAACAGGAGCTTATAAGAACGTACTAGTAATTGGAGCAGAAAAACTTTCAAAAATAATTGACTGGAATGATAGAAATACAGCCGTCCTCTTTGGTGATGGTGCAGGGGCAGTTGTTATAAGTCAAGTATCAGAAGGCAAAGGTATCTTAGCCTTTGAATTAGGTGCCGATGGTAGTGGTGGAGAACATATTCAGCAACCAGAGAAATTTCTTCAAATGAATGGTCGTGAGGTTTTTAAATTTGCAGTAAGGCAAATGGGCGAGTCCTCCATGAGTGTCGTTGAACAGGCAGGACTCACAAAGGAGGATGTGGACTTCCTTATTCCTCATCAGGCTAATATTCGCATCATGGAGTCAGCTAGACAACGATTAGATTTACCAGAAGCGAAAATGTCCAGAACGGTAGATTACTATGGAAACACCTCTTCTGCATCCATTCCGTTATCCTTAATGTATGAGGTAGAAAATGGTAAAATCAAAGATGGAGATTTACTTGTCCTTGTAGGCTTTGGCGCTGGACTTGTTTGGGGTTCAGTAGCATTAAGATGGGGCAGATAAAAAGAGACAGATTATTTAGAGTGAGAAGTGAAAGGAGTAATAAAAATGAATAAACGACGTGTTGTAGTAACAGGTATTGGTGCAGTAACCCCATTAGGTAATGATGCAAACACTACTTGGGAACGATTAATAAAAGGGGAGTCGGGAATAGACAAGCTTTCTAAATTTGAAGAAGCTAACTTTCCAACGACTGTGGTAGCAGCGGTGAAAGACTTTGATCCAGGTGCGTTCATGGATCCAAAGGCAGCAAGAAAAATGGATCGCTTTACACAATTCGCTGTAGCTGCTTCCCTCATGGCCGTGAAAGATGCCAACTTAACGATTGACGAAAGCAACTCCCATCGTGTAGGGGTTTGGATTGGTTCAGGGATCGGTGGAATGGAGACTTTTGAAAACCAATTCCGAATGTATGAAAAAAGAGGACATCGTCGTGTGAGCCCTTTCTTCGTACCGATGATGATACCTGATATGGCTTCCGGCCAAGTGTCAATCACCTTAGGAGCACGTGGTGTAAATTCTTGTACCGTAACCGCTTGTGCATCTGGAGCAAACTCCATTGGTGACGCATTCAAAGTCATTGAACGGGGAGATGCAGATGTAATGATAACTGGAGGAGCGGAAGCGCCAATTACGGAAATGGCGTTGGCAGGTTTTAGCTCAGCAAAAGCAATGTCCACAAATCCAGACCCTAAAACAGCCAGTCGACCGTTTGATAAGAACCGTGATGGATTTGTCATGGGAGAGGGTTCTGGTGTACTCGTTCTTGAAACTTTAGATTCAGCCCTTGCAAGAGGTGCACATATATATGCAGAAATATGCGGATATGGTGCTACTGGCGATGCGTATCATGTAACTGCACCTGCACCTGAAGGAGAAGGAGGAGTTCGTGCTATGAATGAAGCCCTTAAAGATGCCGAACTTCAACCAGAAGATATTGTGTATATGAATGCCCATGGAACGAGTACAGAGTATAATGATAAGTATGAAACGATGGCAGCAAAAACTGTCTTCGGTGATCATGCCTATAAATTAGCAATCAGTTCCACCAAATCCATGACGGGACATCTATTAGGTGCCGCAGGGGCTGTGGAAGCAATTTTCTCTGTGAAGGCCATTAAAGAAGGGGTTATCCCTCCAACAATGAATCTAGAAACGCCAGACCCTGAATGCAATTTGGATTATGTTCCAAATAAAGCAAGAGAGCAAGAAGTACCTGCCGTTATCAGCACAAGCTTAGGTTTCGGAGGACATAACGTGGCATTAATTTTTAAGAAGTACGAGGCTTAATTAATTGCCCCGCTTCTCTATAAATTAATTTACGTTAAAAAATCACTCGTAAATTTTACTTAAAAAAGGTCTGCCCCTATTATAGAAAGCGTTTGGTTGGGGCGGAGGAAATGCAAATTAGCTCTCCAATTAACAATAGAAAAATACAAGATCAAAAGCCGTTGATTTCCTACAGGAAATCACGGCTCTTTTTGAAAACTTTTTATGATAGAAAAAGTGGCTAAGATTTTCCTTTTGGGACGATCGAATTGACTACTAAGAATAAGGGGAGAAATTCCGGTTAAATTCAAAATTGAGCTCGTTTCAGGCTATATAAGGGAAGAATTTCCGGCTATTCCAAAGTTTACATCCCCACTTTTTCAAGTTCTTTGAGCTCATAAGCGGAATCTCTCCGTCTATTTAAAGTGTTTTTAATGTTATTTGCTAATTAAAGGAAATTTTTCCGCTTATTTTTTAAAGATTGGGAGCTTAAATCTGATTTTCTAATTCATTAGTGCTCCCTCCTATAATACCGGCCCGATCCCATCTCCTTTTCGACTTATTAGATACTGGATAGAGGCTAGATCCTTATTTTACTTAACTATCGTCTTCTTCTGGGACCGACAAAAACTCGTGAAGGGCTTCCCGGTTCTTTTCCCAATCCAACACTAATACTGCCCCTGCATGTGAGTATGTTTCGTCTGTGAATCCCCCATCAACAGGAATGGTTAATGTTTCAATTTCATCCACAGAAGATAAAAATAAATCTCGGCTATACGACATCATTTTTTGTGTACTAATATTGGTTTGGATATAGGGATCAATCGAACCGAGAAGCTGTGGAATTCTTCGAACCCCTGAAAGGCTGAGCATTTCATCCTTTAATACACTTAATAGCTGCTGCTGCCTCCTAACTCTGCCAAAGTCATTTTCATGATCATTACGAAAACGAGCATATTTTAATGCTTCTTTTCCGTCCATGGTCTGTATACCAGGCTGAAAATCAATGGTTAAAGAGCCAGACTGATAATACATTCTTCGCTCCACCTCCACGTCAATCCCTTCAGGAGCAAGGGTATCAACGATCCTCTCAAAACTATCGAAATTTACTTGTGCATAATAGTGTACCTCTATGTCGAAATTCTCCTTGATGGTTTTTCGAAGGAGTTCAAGTCCGCCAAAGGCAAAGGAGGCATTAATTTTATTGTTTCTATATCCAGGTATTTCCACATACATATCTCTCATGAGGGATAAGAGTTTTACTTTTCCTTCATCAGGTCGGTATTGACCGATCATAATTGTATCAGTTCTGGCAATATCTTCATCATCATCTAGCCCGACTAAGAGTACATTAATGTAATCCAGCTCCTCTTCAGGTGCATTAAACTCAATCTCCTCATCCCTTTGAACAGTCCCTCCACGTTCCTCAATTTCCCTGAGGGATTCCTGACGTGCTTTTTGATAATCATTTTGCGCCCAGGCAACTGTTATAAGACCTCCAAGAATAAGAAGTAAAAATAGGAGCAGTAATATTTTCTTTATGGATAGCTTTTTGAAAAAATGGGACATTCCTGATCCTCCTCTTATACTTCTAATATTAACAATTAATAGCAAGTTGATTTATTTATGAGACATTTAATATATCTTTCTTTTCCCAAAAAATAATATTTTAAAAATGAAATTTTAATATACCCTAGCTCAAAATCATAATAAATGTATTAAAATGGGGAAGTGTTATTGAGATCTTCTCGAAATGGACCCAATAAAATCAGTCTTCAGACTGAGTCAAAAACAGTCTACCGCCCCTACTAACCTTTCCCTGAGAGAGCTATTCTAGTAGTAAGAACAAAATTGAAAAAACTGATTGGCTATAGGATCAGTAAAGGATAAAATAGAATTGAGAGTTTGTTCTCAAAGGTAAAGGGGTCAGGATAATATGAAGAACATAATTGGTTTATTAATACTATCGGTCGGTTTAATATTTTTACTCGCCAATACAGGGCTTATTGACACGGAAGTAACCAGTGTCTTCTCTACATTTTGGCCAGTATTAATTATCTTAATCGGGCTTAAGGTTTTATTTGATGGCGTTGTTTACTTTTTTCACAGCCTAAGAAGGGACAAGTGGAAATTCGGTAAAATTCTCTGGGCAATTATAATCCTTGCTATTGGTACAATCATACTTGGAAATAATGCAGGATGGTTCAACTATGGTTTAGGAGATTTATGGAGTTGGATATGGCCAGTTTTGATTGTGTATATTGGGTTTAAGATATTGTTTGATCGTGATGGGGACATTGTCATTAACTTAGGACCGAAAGGCGATGATGATGATCAATGGGACAAAGAAAAAGCTCAAAAAATTAAAAAAAGCTTAAAAAACTAAATAAAATCGGGAAGTCAACTCGTGTAAATCATAATATGTTCATTGGTGATATACAGATGGGGAAGCAGCCATTTGAGTTAGACGGTGCTGATGTGTCCATGGGAATTGGAGACATTAACATAGATTTAACAAAAGCCATTTTAAAGGACGGAGAAAATATTTTAAATATTGCCGGCTGGATAGGTTCCGTCAAAATTTTAGTACCAAAGGACATGGCAATAAAGGCAATTGCAGATGTACGTTTAGGGGAAGTGACCTTATTTGACGATACCCATTCCGGGACCGGTAGAAATGCTAGCTTCACCAGCGAAAACTTCTATGATGCAGAGAAAAAAGTAATCTTGCACGTTAATTTAAATATAGGTGATGTGGAGGTTATGACCGTTGGTTAACGAGGAGAAGAAATCTTCACAAGGGCAAGTGATTAAGGAAAAGCGATTAAAAGGGATTCTGTGGGACTTAATTCGCTTACAACTGAAAATTAGTACAACCGCATTAGTAATCTCTTTTTTCCTTCTTCTTACATTGCAATCCCTTGTCCCTAAGCCGTTTTTAGGGATGGCTGGCGCAGAAGAGTCGTCAGAAGTCATTTATCTCTTACTCGATGCCCCCATCCCTTATATAAGCCTATTTCTTATTTTTTTCTTATTTATTTAGGAACAGCTTGGGTTTATACATATAATTATGGTGCTTCATTAAAAAGATCTATCACTCACCTAATCCATCAGCTTAAACAGTTTCAAAGAGGAGCTCTCCGCCAATCCATCCAAATGGATAGGGAAGATGAGGTTAAAAAGCTAAGCGAAGAAATAAATGTGGTTACGAGTGATGTGGAGCAGCAGATTAAATCCATGCGTCGATTGTTAAATGAAAACGCTAATTTAATTACAGAAGCAGAAAAGGCTGCTAGTTTAGAGGAACGGAGAAAGTTGGCAAGAGATTTACATGACGCAGTCAGTCAGCAACTGTTTGCCATTTCCATGTCCCTTGGGGCCATGCCAAGACTACTAGAACAAAAACCAGAAAAAGCAAAGCTTGTTTTTAAGCAGACAGAAAAAATGGTTCATCATGCTCAACAGGAATTGAGAGCATTAATCATGCACCTAAGACCCGTGACATTGGAAGGAAAAGGGTTTATCCAAGCAATTGAAACATTATTTGAAGAATTAAAACGAAAACACCCTCACCTCCACATTGAATGTTCGATTGACGATTTGCCTGATCTGGATCCAGGAGTGGAGGAGCAGTTGTTCCGTGTTATTCAAGAGGGCATTTCTAATGCCCTTCGTCATGGTAATCCTAATAAAATCACCTTTCATGCCTCTAGGAAAGGGGAACGGGTTTTACTTGTTTTAGAGGATGACGGTTCAGGGTTTGATATGGAAAAACTTAATCAAAAACAAAATGTCAGTTATGGTTTAAACTCCATGAAGGAAAGAATTGTAGAACTAGGAGGCCATTTTTCCATTTTGTCTTATCCTAATAAAGGGACGAAATTAGAATTTAGAGTGCCGATGGTAGTTCAATCTTAAACGAGGTGACGACGATGGGGGAAAGAATTAAATTATTAATTGTGGATGATCATGAAATGGTGAGGATGGGATTAAGAACTTACCTTAGTGTGGAAGACGATATTGAAGTTGTCGGTGAGGCGTGTAACGGTAGAGAAGCAATTGACAGGGCTAGGGAATTGAACCCTGATGTCATATTAATGGATTTGTTAATGGAAGAGATGAATGGTATTGAAGCAACGAAGGTACTAGCTAAGGAAAATATGAAAATTATAGTACTGACCAGCTATTTAGATGATGAAATGTTATTTCCTGTGATGGAAGCAGGGGCGTTTAGTTATTTATTGAAGACATCAAGTGCTGATGAGATTGCTGAAGCCATTCGTAAAACCCATAAGGGAGAGCCTACTTTTCAGGGGCAAGTAACGCAAAAGATGTTTAAACATATGCATTCGAAGCCCAAGCATGATGAGCTTACGGCTAGGGAAAGGGAAGTGTTGGCATTAATTGGTCAGGGGAAGACCAATAAAGAAATTGGGGAAACCCTTCATATTGGTATCAAAACTGTTAAAACCCATGTAAGCCACATTTTAGGTAAGTTAGAGCTTGATGATAGAACACAAGCAGCAATATATGCTAATAAGAATCATTTAATATAAATGTTCAGTTAACGCCTTTAGTTTCGTTGCTGGAGCGCGACTCAATGTTTTAAAAAAAATTAACACCATCTTTCAACAGAGCCCATATAAAAGAAGGCAGTGTCAAGTGGTCTATTATTCACGTGACACTGCCTTTATATTTTATGCTAACGTTGCAACTATAAATCAACACCTGTTTTGAGATTGCTTAAATAAAAATCCCTTAACAACTATCTTGTTAAGAGATTGTACATATTTGTAAAGGGCATTTTCCACATTGTAAATGACTTCTAAGAAATTCCATATCTTTAATTATAATACTTCCTCCGTCAACAAGTAAAATACCATCTCGTTTTAAGTCATTAATCATTCGATTAACCGTTTCTCTGCTTGTGCCAACAAAGTCTGCAAGTTCTTTGTTTGTTAGCTTCATTTTAATTAAGGTTCCCTCAGAATGCGGTACACCGTAGGAATTGGCAAAACGAATTAGTATAGAATAAAAAGCCCCTGTTTTTCCATAAAGAAGCAAATCGGAAAATTTTGCTTGTGTTGCTTGCGTATTTCTTGCAAAAAGCTTGATAAAAGTTACAGCAATTTCTCCGTTTTGTGTAAAAAGGGCCTCTAAAACCTTCCTCTCAAACCTATAAAGGATGGAAAAAGAAGTAACCTCTGCAGTCATACTAGCTTTCATTTCATTAAAAAGGCTAAACTCCCCAACAATATCATCCTTTTGTTTAAGATGGAGGATGAATTTTTTGTTGTCCATTGTCATTTTGCTGAGGCGCACTTGTCCTTCTTTAATTAAATAAATATATTTGGCTTCTTCTCCTTCATAAAATAACGTTTGACCGCTTCTTGCAGTGATTTCCGTCCCATGAAGCAGTAAATTGTGTTGATCCTCAGGAGAAAGCTGTTGGAAGAAGGGAATGTGTTTTTTTGGAACATTTTTATTCATTTTTTTCCCCCTTTTCGTGTTATTACAGTTTCTAAGCATCTATATGGAGCATAGCATATATTGGTAACCGTTAGTGTGAAGAAAGTCACTCTCTGTCTATTATATTACAATAAACGTTTCTGAGGAAGGTGTGTTGTTAAATGGCAATAGTTCACACAGAGAATTGGCTGAAAGAACTTTATGCACCGAGTAAAGAAGTAAAGGGAATTCCTCCTTTCTTCCAATTAATGAGGTACTTCCCCGACTGGTCGAAGGAAGAATGGCTGTTATTTTTAATTAATCAAGGTATGCTTCCTTTAAGAGAGGGCAGTAGAGAAAACTTACACCAATGGCATGAGAGTGGTCCAGAGAAAGGGGTAACTGAGACTTTAACCCGCTTGAAGAAGACCTTTATGGGTCCTGATGTTGATGTTTTTTTATTTCCATTAAATATGTATGATGATAGGTTATTGAATGTAATGAATGGGAAAACAGGAATAAGCTTTCCAGAATTTATACTGCTGTTCTTCCAGAAAAATATAACCTTAAAGGAAAAACAAGCTTTGCTTCTCCATGAGTATCATCACGCTTCAAGATTGCATCACCATGAAAATAATGAGGAGACTGTAACTTTGTTAGAGTCCATGGTGATGGAGGGAATGGCTGAATGGGAAGTGAATAGACTCCTAGGAGAGAAATATGTTTCTAGGTGGATGAGACTATACTCTGATGAATTCCTGTTATCTTGGTGGAACAAAAAGGTGAAAGGCAGGAAAGATATGAAAGGGAGGGAGCATCATCTGCCCTATATGTATGGAGGGCGCTTTGGATTCCCGCAATGGCTTGGCTATAGTATCGGTTATCGAATGGTTGAAAGTTATATGGAAAAGAAAAAACGTCAAAGACCTATAGACTTACTAAAGACACCAGCTTCGGTTATATATGAAAGCTCCTGTTTTTACTCAAAATAAGACTAATATTCTTTGTCCTATTATGCTTCTTCCCGCATATAGATGTAGAAATACGATTGAACGCAGAGGAAAAGCTAGGGGAAAAAAGGTCCCTTTATTGAATGGATGGAAATCATAGGAAGGGGGAAGGGGGAGAAATCGGTGATATTTCGCTTCTTTTTATTATTCATCGGATTTGGACTTGCTGTCATAGGAGGTATAAGTGTTCTTGCTTATTTAAATTTACTAACAGTAGGCTATACACTATCTGAATACTTTCAATTTTTACTAAGAAGACTTGAACTTTATATTTTTATTTTAGGTATTATCCTCGTTTGGACAATGATTTATTTACCTTTAAAGAGAAGGTAATACAAAAAAGAATCGGCTTAAGTGGAATAAACTGGTTTTTACCTGCCCATACTGTTCTTAATGAATCATGTTAAGGGGGGTTAACGGTTATGCTCCATATGCGTGATGTATGGGTAAATTGGTTTGAGGGTGAAGAGAACGGATATAATGTTTGTGAGTTTTTTGAATGGCGTAAAGAGGATCGGATTGAACTTTTGGATCAGGTAGCAGTTCTAAAAATTCGCGAAAACTTGTTTGACTATATTGAAAACTCATTATTGGAACTTCCGGAAGAGCTCTTGGCAGATGTGTATAAACAGAGCTATATACGGAGGAAAAGTCAACGAGTAGAATTGGAATATTGTTTTCTCGCCACAGATGGTACTCGATCATTGGTAGTGGATACAATCGGTTACCATACTCCTGTAAGGAAAAGTCGTCTTGTACCTAGGCAGGAAGAGCAATTAATTTCATTAGTAGAATCAGAGCCATTTCGCGATTATTACATGGATTATTTAGATTGTGAAAAAACATATCATATCCTTTCGCCAGAACCTTCTTTAATGAACGGGTTAATCCGAAAGGAAAGGCAGTTGAAACAGCTGTTATTTATGGCATTAGATCAATTGTATAATGATGCGGAAGAAGCTGAATTACGATATTGGTACACAGAATGGGCTCCTGATAAATATGCGGATATCCAACAAATGACATTTGAAGAAACGTGGAATAGTTTGTTCGAGGAAATTAAGTATGGCTGGTCCAAAAAGCATGAAGAGTATTGTTATACAATGATAAAAGGTCAACCATTCTTTGAAAAGCTTTGGGAGATCCAACAAGGGCCAATGGAAAAAAAGAATGTTCGATAATGAAATAGGATACCCTTTGTTTTTACATAGGAGAGAAACAGGGGAAAAGGGAGGATGACTCAAAAGAGGGTGCTGAAAAAGTGGTGCTTTTCCACATTTTCAGTCCCACTAAGGCAACGAGAGGAGCCATTGCAATTTAACTTTTCGACAGCAATCTCTCATAAAAAGGTGGTTTTTCCTTTTTGAGTTATCGTTTACTTCAATAGTTTGTAACAAAGCTCCGTGGCTGTAGCCAAGGAGCTTTGTTTCATTGAATAATAATTTACCTTTTTCGCCCTAATCCCATTGCCTTTTCTGCTTTTTTTAAGCATTTTTATTGCTTGTCGGTTTGCTTTTTCTGCTCCCTCATCAAGGATTTGGTCCAATTCTTTCGAGTTAATTAATTCATGATAGCGTTCTTGAATAGGGGCTAAGGTGGCTACAACAGCCGTAGCTACATCTGATTTAAAATCCCCGTAGCCTTTTCCTTGATATTTTACAACTAAATCATCGATCGATTCTCCGGAGCATAAAGAATATATGGATAATAGATTCGAAACTCCTGGCTTCCCCTCTTTATCATATTTAACTTCATTGTCAGAATCAGTCACTGCTGATTTTATTTTTTTTGTGACTGTCTTTTCGTCATCAAGCATAGAAATAAAGGCTTTTGTATTCTCATCAGATTTACTCATTTTTTTCGTTGGCTCCACCAAGGACATTATCCTTGCCCCAACCTTAGGGATCTTCACTTCAGGAATAGTAAAGATATCATTAAATTTCTTATTGAATCGCTCAGCTAAATCACGGGTTAATTCCAAATGCTGCTTCTGATCTTCCCCTACAGGGACAATATCGGTTTTGTATAACAAAATATCGGCAGCCATTAACGGAGGATAGGTCAATAACGAAGCGGAAACGCCTTCCTTTCCAGCAGACTTATCCTTAAATTGGGTCATACGTTCCAGTTCCCCGATGTAGCTGACGCATTGCATAATCCATCCAAGTTGGGCGTGAGCTGGTACCTCTGATTGGATAAACAAGACAGATTTTTTTGGGTCGATACCGACTGCTAAATACAATGCTGCTAAGCTGCGGATATTTTCCCTTAGCTTGAGACGGTCTTGGGGGACTGTAATGGCGTGTTGATCCACAATACAAAAGTAACACGTATTGTCTTTTTGGAGATCAACGAAGTGTTTCATTGCCCCTAAGTAATTTCCTAATGTCAATGTGCCGCTTGGTTGGATTCCTGAAAATATTGTTTTCATCATGTCTCATACCTTTCTTTTTACATTGTTAAAAAATAAGGCTCTGTTAGTCTTTGTTGTTGATTTATGCTACAGGAGCTCGCTTTCCGCGGGCAACGCTTCAGCCTCCTCGGAGGCAACTGAAAAGGCACGTTCTTAGCCGTTCAGTTGCCGTAGCAATGAGCGT
>JAJOJL010000033.1 GCA_021208645.1 Bacillus sp. (in: firmicutes)
CTTTGAGAAGAGCACTCAAAGCTGACATCAAAAACATGCAACGGCTACGCACATTGCTACGTCTACTGAAACGGCGAAAAACATGCCTTTTCAGTAGACTCCGAGGAGGCTGAGGCGTTGCCCGCGGCAAGGGAGTACCTGGAGTGGAAATCAACTACTTATTTATAGTTTCCTTTTATGGTGGTGGCTGTAAAGCCATGGTTGTTTTGAATAAACCCTTATAGAGAAAGAAGCGAAATGATAAGTTTCGCTTCTTTTCTCTGTGGGAAGCGATGAAAAAATGGTTGGTAATTGGAATTTTGTATGGGCGAATGTTGTATTTTTGATTATAATAAAAAGAAGGTAGTCGGTATTTGTTCGTTTAAGGGGAAGGGGGTTGTTTCTTGGCAGGTCGAATGAACTTAAGCTTGTGGTCCGTAAAGATCCTTAATTTTTATTGGCTTTTGGTTGCAATTTCTATCGTTGGTCAATGTGTTGGGCTAGTTATTACATACATAAATTATCCTCAAGATGTGATAGATTTTGCAGTAGGGAAAGTAATTTATCCGTCACTCATGCAAATCGGGGTTTTACTAGTTTGTGAGTTTTTAATTAAGGTGCGGAAGGTGTACAGTTCTGCATTGATTATTGTTGCTGGTACGCTGATAACGCTTATTATCATTGTGACTCATCCTAACGTTCCTGGGTTACAGGTGACATTGCTTCTGCCGATGGCCATTTCCCTTATTTATTTTGATAATCGGAGACTCTTGTTTAGTTGGGTAGTAAATACACTTGGTTTAACTGGTGCCTACCTTTTGTTTCCCGATATACGAAATTCCGTGTCTGAGTATGAATATTTCTCCTATATTTTTGCATTAGGTGCGGGATATGTCGTTTATTTGGCGGTAATTCAGCGGGGGAATGAACTTCTCCATGTGTTGAGAAAAGCCTCAAAGAAGGAGCGGGAGCTTTCTTTAAAAACGGCGATGATGGAAAAGTTATCGAAGGAGGATCCGTTGACAGGCCTTTATAATCATAAAACATTTCAAGAGTTTTTAGGGCGTTTCGTGAATGAGAGTCAGATTTATGGTAAGCCTTTGCAACTAGCAGTGTTGGATATTGATAATTTCAAAAAAATAAATGATACATATGGTCATAGTGTTGGAGATGTGGTGTTGACCCGTGTTGCGGAAGCCATCATGGAGAAAATGGAGCCTGGAGATGTGGCGGCACGATACGGAGGAGAAGAGTTTGCCATTTTATTACGGAACCATAGTATGAAGGTGGCCTACAATACGATGGAGGAAATCCGAATACATATTGAATCACTGGGGCACCGTGAGATCGATGAAAAGCATGTAACGGTTAGTATCGGTTTGAAAAATTATGAATCAAGCCTGACGAAGTTAGAGTTTTTTCAGGCGACAGATGCCCTGTTATATGAAGCGAAAAGAAATGGAAAAAATCGCACTGCAGTGTAGGGGTGCCTGTCACCACCAGGTTTTTGTCGAACCGGGGATGGGGCTGCTGTGTTGTGGAATGGTAGAAGGTTGGAATTTATTTGGAGTGATACATATTACTATTATGAAGAAAAGACCTACTGGCTCGGGGGAAGAGTTAGTAGGTCTTTATCATGTTAAAGTTAATTGGGGGATTTTCTTTAATTTCTAATTGATTCGACCATTACTTAAGTGCGAATTTCGTCTCTCCAATGCCTGTGTTGGCAGTTATGGTAATAACTACGTCAGCCGTATCATAGGCTTCATTTACATAAACGTTGTTCCCTTTTGAGATGAATCCATCGAAATTAACGGCTCCGATCCCAGTTTTAGCAGTGATTTCTACACCGACGTCCTTTGGCAAAAGAATGGTGGTTTCACCAATTCCCGTCTTTATTTCTCCTTTGAAACTCGAAAGCCAGTCGCCACTTAAATCTACTTCCATACTGCCGACTCCAGCATCAACAGAAAGGGTGGTGAGATGAAGCCCCTTGAGGTCTAACTTGGATTCAGCGACGCCGGCTTTGATGGAAAGGTCTGTAGGGACGGAGTTATTTAATTCAAGATCCCATTGATTTTTCGTGTCACTTACGATAGAGTTCCACTTTCCACTATTTTTTTGCTTTAGGATAATTTCTCCCCGATTTTTCTTTAGCCGATATTCTGCCTTGGCCTCAAAGTCTTTGTTGTTGTATAGGAGCTCGCCGGTCATCCAGTCTGATGACTGGGCCCCTCCACTTACCATTAAGTTTCCTACACTAAAGTCGATGGTAACGTCTAGGCTTTCCGCATTATCCTTTTCTATCGTTACTTCCTGTGTGATATCGTTACCGATGGTGGCACTTACAGGGTTGAGGCTACTACAGCCTGCAAGAAAAACAAACATTGTGATGAGAGCCATGCAAATGAAAGTTTTTTTTATTTCGGTTCATGATTAATTCCTCCGTATCTCTTTTGATTATATTTTAATTTTAACGGTAAAGATTGGGAAAAATAATGTACCGCAGCAGTAATGTGACTAGGACTTGAGATGTATTTTGGTTTAGGGTATATCGTGGTGGAGGTGGGAAGTGACAGGTGGAGGGGGAAAACGAGGTGACGTGTCCGTAGCAGAGGTGGGAACGGACAGGTGGAGCGGAAAAACAAGATGACGTGTCCGTAGCGGGGCTCGGTACGGACACGTGAAGTAGAAAAACAAGTTGACCTCAGCAGCTGAGGACCTCAAACGACAACATCCCCCAAGAAACTAACAATCCTTCACCAACCGCTCAAAAACACTCTCTCCTCTCTGACCCTAACCACTGATTTTTCCTTTTCCAAACCTTCACATTCATCTTTTGGCTAGAATGGTTAAAAATAAGGATGAAATGTAGCTGGAAAAGGGGAGTTCACTTGTGGAAGTGGGTACAATTATAACAAGGACCATCGTGATCTATATTGTTATTCTCCTCGTTTTCCGGATTATGGGAAAGAGGGAAATTGGTGAATTGTCAGTCGTTGACTTTGTCATCTCCATTATGCTGGCAGAATTAGCGGTTATATCCATAGAAAATGAAACAGCCCCAATGGCTAAACAAATTATTCCAATGCTTGTACTTATGTGTGTCCAAATAACACTGGCTTTCATCTCGTTAAAAAGCGAGAAGCTACGAAAGTTCATTGATGGATCACCAAGTGTTTTGATTCGACAGGGGAAGATTGATGAACGGGAAATGCGGAAGCAACGGTATAACTTTGATGATTTAATGATGCAATTGCGACAAAAGGATGTTAAGTATGTTTCTGATGTGGAGTTTGCCATTCTAGAACCTTCTGGCGACTTATCCGTAATAAAAAAGGAAAAGGGACCAAACGCAAAAAGGTATCCCCATTATCTACCTTTACCACTCATTTTGGATGGTAAGGTGAAAGAAGAGCATCTAGAGAAAATAGGCAAAACTCAGCTGTGGCTCCGTCAAGAGTTAAGGAAGCATGGATATAAAAAGGTCGAGGATATTTCTTTTTGCTCTCTAGATGAAAACGATAAACTTTATGTTGATTTGATCGATAAGTAAAGGGACCCCAGCATAATAGGGTCCCTGCTTATGTTTTTAACACTTATTAGAAAGCCCAACCTGTTGTCCCTAAATCCACTATGCAAGTCCTTAAAACCACTTCCCAATGACCGGAAGCTTATTGACTTCTTCTCTTTTAACTAATCCCATGACACCAATCAAAATTAAGTAGACAAGCCCTCCTATGGCAATACTGCTTAATGTTTTTACGAGAAGACTGTAATTATTAAATGCTACCTCAAACAGCCAGTTTGCCAAAAATCCAGCAGCGAGGATTGCTCCTAAAACCTTCACATACTCACGGATATTTATTGTAAAGCTGATTGCCTTTACTACAGTTGCAAAATGCAAGAAAGTCACCAGTAAGAACCCAATTGTAATGGCTAACGCCGCCCCCATTATCCCTAATTCAGGTCGAGATGCTAATACAAATATGGCCGCTATTTTTACGAAGGCACCGATGAAGCTATTGATCATGGCTGCTTTCGCCAATCCCAACGCTTGCAATGTTGCTTGTAATGGGGACTGGAAATATAAAAACAAACTAAAGGGAGCCATAATTTTTAAATAGGTAGCAACCGTTGGGGCATCGTAGACAAGCTCCATTATTGGTTCTGCAAATACATACATAATGAATACGGAACCTCCACCAGCAACAAGAGCGAGACGAAGTGCCTGTGAAAGACGATGATGGATAATTCCATAATTTCGTTGGTGTGCTGCCTCACTTATTGCTGGTACAAGAGAAACGGAAAGAGAATATGTAATAAACGTTGGTAGGAGCAACAATGGAATAACATAGCCAGATAGTTCCCCATATTGAGAGGTGGCTACTACCGTAGCCACACCGGCAATTGCTAAACTTTGAGCCACCACAATGGGTTCGAAGAAATAGGCAACAGACCCGATAAGACGGCTTCCTGTAGTTGGCAAAGCAATGGCCAGTAAATCTTCTAATGTTTTTTTTCCATCCTTTGCGTAGGCAAAAAATTGCCGGCGCACTCGAAACTTCTTTTTTTTGCTTAAACATGGCAATCATGAAGATTAACGAAGCTAATTCACCTAATACAACAGAGATCATGGCGCCAGCTGCAGCATACTCTATTCCATACGGTAAAAATGCTGTTGTGAAAGCAGCAACAAGGGTAATTCGTACCACTTGTTCAATTACTTGAGAATAGGCTGTCGGTTTCATATTTTGTAAACCTTGAAAATAGCCCCTCAACACTGCTGATAGGGCTACGATTGGGACAATTGGAGAGATGGCAATTAACGGATAATAGGCCCGAGGATCTGTTAATAAAGTCCTGGAGATTAATGGTGCTCCTAACAGCATGATGCCAGTAAAAAGAATACTCAAAATACCTGTAACAGACAAAGAAACGACTAAGATTCGTTTTATTTTTGTCCGGTCATTATCAGCATCAGCTTCGGCTACCAGCTTTGAAATAGCTACTGGTAAACCAAGCTGTGTTAATGTAATAATTAAAAGTAGTGTAGGCACAGCCATCATGTATAAACCGACACCTTCTGCGCCCATGATTCGAGCCACAACAATGCGGTTTACAAACCCGAGAGCACGGGTGATTAATCCAGCTATTATTAAAATAAATGCCCCTTTCAAAAAGGATTGCTTTGTCATAAACCAGCCCTACCTTCTATAAAAAATCATGGATTTTTTCGTTAAATATGTATATGCTGAAAGGGTGGCCAAGCATGACAAGTTTCCATGATTATTAAATAAAGAGTATAATTAACATTAAAATACTTTTATCGCATCAAAAGGAGAGAGACCACATTGAAGGAAGCTTTACAAACTTTTTTTATTGAAAATTTATCATTTTTACCGGCAGAATTAATTGTAGTAATCATATCTGCTATGCCGATACTGGAACTAAGGGGGGGAATTCCAGTTGCAGCTGCCTTTGGCTTAACGTGGTACGAAGCGTTTATATATGGAATGATAGGGAATTTACTTCCAATCCTACCGATCCTCATTTTGTTCCGTCCTATCAGTACGTTTATGATGCGCTTTCCCCTTTACAAACGTTTTTATGATTGGCTATATAAGCGAACAATGAGAAAAAGCGATAAAGTAGAAAAGTATGGTGCACTTGGTTTAATCTTGTTTACGGCTGTACCACTTCCAACAACTGGAGCATATTCTGCTTGTCTTGCGGCTATATTGTTCTTCATTCCAACAAGGCTAGCGTTCATTGCCATAGCATTTGGAGTGTTCGTAGCCGGTGTGGGCGTTACCGCTTTTGTTTATTCAATATTTTAAAGTACTGTGGAAATTGGAGGGAGAGTAATGACGGAGCATGATTGGTCTGACTGGAAACGTCAGCTTGAACCTGTATTAACAAGTAAAGCGGAAGAATGGCAATTGTTAGGTTACGAGAAAGTAACAGAAGAGGATGTATGGGCTTGCTTTATGGCAAAGTTATCTAAATTAACAGTTCCAGAAACGGTTACTGCCCACTGGATTGTAGGAGAAGTATTCAGGTTGAAGGTAACTGAATATATGAATTGGCTCACGATGGAAGCATACAAAGGTCCTAATTGGTTTACAAAAGATGAAGGCCTTGAATTTTCCCTCAAAAGTATGACAGAAAAAGTAAAGCCTTCTTCCTAACATTGACAGTGAATTTTCAAAATCGCTATAATAAAGGTTGGCTATAGAAATCATGTATACATAATACATTATGTTGTTCGCAAGAAACGAGGTCGTCTCCAGTTGGGACAGCCTTTACTTCATTGGAGTTTACGAAGGAGGCTCATAGGTTCATGAAAAAAAAAGAGAGGGGTCAGAATAGGATTAATTGCAAGCTTCTTTATCATTGTAGCTGCTTTTGCTGCATTAATTGCTTCCAATGTCCTTGACCATGCAGAGGATATTAGTCTAGGTCTAGATTTACAAGGAGGATTTGAAGTCCTTTATGAAGTTCACCCTATAGACGAAGGACAGGAAATTACTCGTGATTTATTAAGAGATACAGTTGCATCTATCAATGCACGTATTAACGTAATCGGCGTATCGGAACCAAATGTGCGAATTGAAGGGGAAGATCGAATAAGGGTTCAGTTAGCTGGTGTTTCGGATCAGCAAACTGCCCGTGAATTATTATCCACTCAAGCGCGTTTATCGTTTCGTGATGTGGAAGATAATGTCTTATTAGACGGCTCTGATTTAGTAGAGGGAGGAGCTAGACAAAGCTTTGATCCGAATACAAATCAGCCAATTGTAACGGTTACGGTTCGTGATGCTAATTTGTTCGGAGAAGTAACGGCAAAAGTGCTGGAAAGGGCTCCCCAAGGAGAGAATATATTAGCTATTTGGCTCGATTGGGAAGAGGGAGATACATACTATGAAGAGATCACAAGGATGACTCAAAAATTGTATCGGCTCCTAGAGTAAACAGAGTTCTCCCTTATAGGGATATTATGATTGAAGGTAATTTTACCATTGAAGAAGCACAGCAGTTGGCGGGAATTTTGAATGCAGGTGCCCTTCCTGTCGAACTCGAAGAAATTTATTCAAATTCCGTTGGGGCTTCCTTAGGTGAACGTGCCATGGAGCAGGCGATCTACGCTGGCTTTATTGGAATCGCCTTAATCTTTGCTTACATGTTATTCTATTATCGTTTTATGGGTATTGTTGCAGTTATTACTCTCAGTGTTTACATTTACATTGTTCTAGTTGTTTTCAACTGGATGAACGCTGTTTTAACGTTACCAGGAATTGCAGCCCTCATCCTTGGGGTGGGTATGGCAGTTGACGCCAATATTATTACGTATGAGCGAATAAAGGACGAGCTCCGATCTGGAAAGTCCATGATGAGTGCCTTCCGTGCAGGAAGCCGACGCTCCTTATCAACGATTCTCGATGCGAACATTACAACAATTTTAGCTGCGTCCGTATTATTTTATTTTGGTACAAGTGCCGTCCAAGGTTTTGCTGTCATGCTTATTGTCAGTATTCTTACAAGCTTCTTAACGGCCGTATTCGGTTCCAGACTTCTCCTCGGTTTATGGGTAAACAGCCGTATATTAGATGGAAAACCGAGAATGTTTGGCGTGAAGGAGAGTGAAATAGGTGAACTTTGATCACGAAACAACCAAAATAGACTTTATCAAACATAGAAAAAAGTTTTTTGTATTTTCTGGTACACTCATCCTTCTTGGGATTATTCTCCTTTCTACGATAGGGTTAAATCTGGGGATTGATTTCAGAAGTGGTACAACCATTGATGTTTTAACGAATGAAGCCGTAACAGCAGCTGAAATTAGAGGGGAATTTGAATCCTTAGGACTTGTCCCTGATGATGTTACGTTAGCTGGTGATCAAAATGAAATCGGTAGAGCGCAATTTATTGGTGCCTTAAGTCAAGAAGAGACCCTTCGTATTCAGCGACATTTTGAGGGCGTTTATGGTAATACACCTACTGTAAGTACTGTAACTCCTCTGGTTGGTGAGGAATTAGCGCGAAATGCCATCATCTCTGTATTGATTGCGTCTGTTGGGATTATCATTTATGTAACGATTCGGTTTGAATTTTTATATGGAATATCAGCCATCGTAGCTCTATTTCACGATGCCCTGTTTATCCTGTTTCTTTTCAGCATTCTACAAATAGAGGTTAATATTCCGTTTATTGCTGCAGTACTTACTATCGTTGGTTATTCAATCAATGACACAATCGTTACCTTTGACCGTATTCGAGAAAACTTGAAATACGAGAAACGGGTGAAGGGCTTTGACGATGTGGCGAGAGTTGTAAATAAAAGCTTAGTACAAACTTTGGCTCGATCCATTAATACCGTGTTGACTGTTGTTTTTGCTGCTGGTGCCTTGTATATCTTTGGCGGTGAAGCATTGAGGGCATTTTCTTTTGCCCTTGTGGTCGGTCTTATTGCTGGAACTTACTCCTCTTTATTTATTGCCGCACAGCTTTGGCTTGTATTAAAATCAAAGCAACTGCAGAGAAAAAGGAACCGTCCTGTTCCAAACGAAGCTTAATTACTCAGCAAGATGGTACTTTTCATAGTACCATCTTTTTTTACGCTAAAGCCATGTTAAGGAATCGTTTGAAAAAAACGTTTTTCTAGCTTATATTTCAGGTCACATTAAACAAATAATGATAGAGTGATGAATAATATGAAACGGGTGATTAGCTATGGTACACGTGAGTCCCGAGGAAAGGTATAAGAAAGTCAAATTTGGTGCTTGGGTCGGTATTATTGGTAATATTATATTAGCTGTTATGAAGGCAATTGTGGGAATTATGGCTAACAGCCGTGCACTAGTGGCTGATGCAGCCCACTCTGCTTCCGATGTAGTTGGTTCCGTTGCTGTACTTATAGGGATAAGGGCAGCCCAGCTTCCACCAGACCGTGATCATCCATACGGCCATGGTAAAGCGGAAACAGTCACAGCTATTATCGTAGCGGTGTTACTTTTTGTAGTAGGGATAGAAATAGCCATGGGCTCCTTTAAGGCATTCTTTGAACCTATTGCTGTACCAGGGATTGCTGCTATTTATGCGGTCATTTTCTCCATTATTATCAAAGAGTTGATGTTTCGTTATAAGATCCATTTGGGTAAAAAGTATAAGAGTGACGCATTAATTACGGATGCATGGCACCATCGCTCCGATGCGTTATCATCTGTTGCTGCTATGATAGGGATTGGCGCCTCTATCATCGGCGGATCTATCGGTATTCCTTGGCTTGTCTATGCGGATCCTGTTGCAGGAATTTTTGTTGCGGCACTAATTATGAAGATGGCTTGGAAATTAGGTAGCGAATCGATACATAATACATTGGATCATGTTCTTCATGAAGAGGATACGAAAGAAATGTATGGAAAGGCAGCTACAGTTCCAGGTGTACGCACAATCAATGAATTATTGGCCAGAGAGCATGGTCATTATGTGATCGTTGATATTAAAATTGGTGTTGATCCAGAAATCACTGTAAAAGAAGGACATACTATTGGAAAACTGGTGAAAGAAAAATTAATGGAGGATCAATATGTACAGGATGTAAGAGTACATATTAATCCATATGGGAAGGAGAATGAAGAAGAATGAAAGGACAAGGTAATTTGATATTTGGGATTATCATTGCAATCGTTATTGCTGTTTTTGCAGTCATTAACGTGGAGCCAGTACAAGTGAATTTCTTATTTGGTCAAGGTGATTGGCCATTAGTCTTAATTATTTTAGGGTCTGTGTTAATGGGGGGAGTAATTGTTGGTAGTGTAGGAATGTATAAAATTTATCATCTCCAACAAGAATTAAAGCAATTAAGAAAGAAAGTAGGAAGTAGTCCTGCCCCAGAAAATGGAAAGCCACCGAAACAGGTTAAAGATAAAAGTGTAGGAGATAGTCCTGTTAACGAAGGAAAAAAGTAATAGAATCTATTAGACAAGCATTGCCACCTTTTCTGACCTTATGTATAATTATTTGGTCAGGGGTGGTTTTTTTATGTTACAGTCGAAGGCACGTTGGAAAGTTTTAAAAGCAGATGAATCTATTGTTAATGTTCTGTCAAAACAATTAAATATATCGAAGCTTGCAAGCCGCTTTTTAGCTCAGCGGGGGTTTGCGGATGTAGAAGAAGCTAGGCGTTTTCTACAGACCGATGAAACGGCCGTTCATGATGCCTATTTATTAAAAGATATGGAAAAGGCAGTTTCTCGAATTCGAGAAGCAATTGCATCCAATGAAAATATTTTAGTTTTCGGTGATTATGATGCTGACGGTGTAACCAGTACATCCCTTATGTATTTGACATTGAGGGAGTTAGGGGCAAATGTAGGTTATTATGTACCTAACCGGTTTACAGAAGGGTATGGCCCGAATGAACAAGCATTCCGTCATGCAAAGGAAGAGGATGTCTCTGTAATCATTACTGTTGATACTGGTATTTCCGCTGTACATGAGGCGGAAGTGGCGAGAGAGTTAGGGATTGACCTCATTATTACAGATCATCATGAACCACCACCTATAATTCCAGATGCATATGCAGTCGTTAATCCAAAGCAGGAAGACTGTCATTACCCAAATGCTAATTTAGCCGGAGTGGGGGTAGCCTTTAAGGTAGCCCATGCATTGTTAGAGCGTTTTCCAGAAGAATTTTTGGATTTGGTAGCAATGGGGACGATTGCCGACCTTGTTCCATTGAAAGGTGAAAATCGGTATCTTGCAAAAGCAGGTATACAGGCGTTAATGGAAAAGCAGCGACCTGGAATCAAAGCCCTATTGGATCAATGTGGAATCCAAGCACAAGACATTACGGAAGAGACAGTTGGCTTTGCTATTGGTCCCCGATTAAATGCAGCAGGGAGACTGGATTCAGCAGATCCAGCTATCCAATTAATTCTGTCTGAAGATGAGCATGACGGAATTGAGTTGGCCCTAATTATTGATGACTTAAATAAAGAGCGTCAGCAAATTGTGAATGATATGGCGAAGGAAGCAGAGGATCAAGTAGAAAACTATGACGACATTCCTCCTGTCATAATTGTTGGACAAGAAGGATGGAATGCAGGTGTTATCGGAATCGTTGCCAGCAGATTAGTAGAAAAGTATTATCGGCCGACAATTGTCCTGAGCCTTGATAGTAGTACGGGACTTGCTAAAGGGTCTGCAAGAAGTATAGAAGGGTTTGACATGTTCCAGTCATTGTCACAATGCCGCCAGTGGTTGCCTCATTTCGGTGGACATCCAATGGCTGCTGGATTAACGATGAAGATAGAGCATATTGAACGATTACAGGAGAAATTAAGTGAAATAGCTTTGGAGACTCTATCAGAGGAAGAGTGGCAACGATCCATTTCTGTAGACCTAACTGTTCAGTTAGAAGAAGTATCGATTCATTCCATTGGAGAACTCCAACAAATGTCTCCCTTTGGTGTTGGAAACCCTGCACCAAAAGTAATGCTCGATCAAGTTGAATTTACGTCTGTTAAAAAAATTGGCGCAATGGAAGATCATTAAAAGTGAGTATTAAACATGGGGATGCCATATTAGATGGGATCGGTTTTAGAATGGGAGATAAGTATTCAGAAATTGCCCCATTGTCAAAGGCATCTTTAGTTGGTCAGCTTTCTATCAATGAGTGGAATGGACATTCTAAACCACAGCTAATCATTGAAGACATGAAAGTAGATGAATGGCAGTTGTTTGATTATCGTGGTGAAAATGACCCCGTTAGAAGACTAAACTTGTTCAGCCATCAAGAAATGGATGTGATCCTTTTCCGAAAGGAATCAGAGGGATTAATAAAACAGATACCAAGTAATTGGTATGTCCATCGATTCCAAGAGGTGAATATTTCTAACTTGGAATTGCATAATAAGAACGTAGTTTTCCTTGATTTGCCTGAAAGTAAGGAACAATTTAAACAAATATTAGGTTTGGCTAGACCGAGCAGAGTTTATCTATGTTTTTATCATGAAAAAGATCACTTCTTTGAAATGATGCCAACAAGGGAGCACTTTAAATGGTTTTATGCATTCATTTATAAACGAAAACTGTTTGACCTAAATCGCCATGCTGGGGATCTTGCAAAGCATAAAGGTTGGACAAAAGAGGCTGTTCATTTTATTTGTCAGGTGTTTTTTGATTTGGATTTTGTTAAAATAAACAATGGTGTTGTTACGTTGGTAGATAGCCCGGCGAAAAAGGATTTAACAGAATCAGTTACTTACCGCCAACAAGTCGAGCAGTCGGAGATGGAAAATGAATTATATTACTCTTCTTATGAAGAGGTAAAAGCATGGATAGATCAAAACATGCCAGAGACAAACTTAGTGGAAATTTATTAATACAACTAAGTAAGGGGTAATCAGAAGGTAGGACTGTTTACTCCTCTCATACATAAAAAAATCGTAGATAAACTAGGAGGATTATAATGGATTACAAACAGTATATTACCGTTGTTCCAGATTTCCCAAAAGAAGGTATTAAATTTAAAGACATTACAACACTTATGGAAAATGGCGAAGTATACAAAAAGGCCGTTGATGAAATGGCTGAGTTCGCAAAAGAAAAGGAAATTGATATAGTTGTAGGTCCAGAGGCAAGAGGATTCGTTGTAGGTTGTCCCATCGCCTACGCATTAGGCTTAGGATTTGTGCCTGTTCGTAAGGCTGGTAAGCTTCCTCGTGAAGTAATTGAAGTTGACTACGGGTTAGAATACGGTAAAGATTCATTAAACCTTCATAAAGGTTCTATTAAGCCTGGGCAACGTGTATTAATTACAGATGATTTACTGGCTACAGGCGGTACGATAGAAGCAACGATTCAAATGGTTGAAAAATCAGGCGGCGTTGTTGCAGGTATTGTATTTATGATTGAATTGAGTTATTTGAACGGTAGAGAAAAATTAAAGAATTACGATGTTTACTCGTTGATGACTTATTAAATAAAATAGTCAATGTTGGACCCATGGGAGCAATGAGCTCTCATGGGTTTTCTGTTAGAAAACGGTATGAATGAAGAGGCAATCATTGCCCCCTAAAATATTTGCGCAAGAATAGATTCTGTAATATACTATTTTCATTATGCTTTTCTGAAAAATATGTTATTATAAACTAAAAGTCTTTTCCATGGAAGAGACCCTTTTTTTATCAACCTATTCGACAAATTTTTTATCATAAACCGTATGCATAAATTATACTAGTAATTAAAAGAGTCTGTTCAAAACAACCATGGCTTTACAGCCACCACCATAAAAGGAAACTATAAATAAGTAGTTGATTTCCGCTACAGGCACTCCCTTTCCGCGGGAGGTTGTGGAGCCTCCTCGGCTGTTCTGTCTCTGCCTCTGCTAGCATCGCTTCGATGCTGCATACGTCGAGACAACTCGAAGCATTTGCGTGAAGTAAACGCTCGTGCCTGAGGTGTCTCCCCTTAACCTCTTTTCCCGCAGGACTCTGAGATGCTCCCTCGAGTCTGCCCACGCACGAAGAAAATGTGAAGCATTTTCGAGGAGTGTCGTGCCTTACGCTGAAATCAACTTTATTAACCATAGTTTCTGTATAAAAAACCGAACTATTTGAACAGATTCTAAATTGAAAAAGACTGGATGTTAAGGTGATCCCATGACAAGCGAACAAGTATTAGTAAAAGCAAGTGAATATTTATCGGAAAAGGACGTGGCTTTTTTACAAAAAGCTTACGATATGGCGGAGTATGCCCATAAAGAGCAATTCCGCAAGTCCGGAGAACCGTATATTTGGCATCCAGTGCAAGTAGCCAGTATTTTAGTTGATTTAGGCATGGATCCTTATACAATCGCTGCTGCTTTCCTTCATGATGTGGTCGAAGATACAGACATACCTTTGGCTGAAATAGAGGAAAAGTTTGGCAAGGAAGTGGCGATGCTCGTAGATGGCGTTACGAAGTTGGGCAAGATTAAATATAAATCCAAAGAAGAGCAACAGGCAGAGAATCACCGGAAGATGTTTGTGGCAATGGCGAAAGATATCCGTGTCATTTTAATTAAACTAGCGGATAGACTTCATAATATGCGTACGCTCAAACACCTACCTCCGGAGAAACAGCGTCGCATTGCTAACGAGACGTTAGAAATTTTTGCACCTTTAGCCCACCGTTTAGGTATTTCCAAAATAAAGTGGGAGCTTGAAGACACGGCTCTTCGCTATTTAAACCCACAGCAATACTACCGTATTGTCAACCTGATGAAAAAGAAACGTGCCGAGCGAGAAGAATACATTGAAGAAGTTCAGGAAAAAATTAAGGAACGCCTAAAAGCTGTCAATGTGAGAGCAGAAATACACGGTCGTGCAAAACATATATACAGTATTTATCGTAAGATGGCCCTGCAAAACAAACAGTTCAACGAAATCTATGATTTGTTGGCAGTCAGGATAATTGTAGAGAGTATTAAAGACTGTTATGCCGTATTGGGGATCATTCATACTCATTGGAAGCCTATGCCTGGCCGTTTTAAAGACTATATCGCCATGCCAAAAGCAAATATGTATCAATCCCTCCATACAACTGTTATCGGTCCGAAAGGTGATCCTTTAGAAGTGCAGATCCGCTCAGAGGATATGCATAAGGTTGCGGAATTTGGGGTTGCTGCCCATTGGGCTTATAAAGAAGGGAAGACCGTAAAAGATGCTGAGTCGTTGGAGACAAAAATGACTTGGTTTAGGGAAATTCTTGAATGGCAAAATGATACGAACGATGCCCAGGAATTTATGGAATCGTTAAAAATAGATTTATTTTCAGATATGGTGTTTGTTTTTACTCCAAAAGGTGATGTTATTGAACTTCCAAAGGGCTCTGTTCCCCTTGATTTCGCATTCCGTATCCACACAGAGGTTGGTAACCGCTGTATCGGGGCAAAGGTGAACGGGAAAATGGTTCCATTGGATCACGCTCTGCAAACAGGAGATATTGTAGAAGTTCTTACTTCCAAGCATTCCTATGGTCCAAGCAAGGACTGGCTCAAAATTACACAAAGTTCCCACGCGAAAAATAAAATTCGCCAATGGTTCAAAAAAAGAACGCAGGGAAGAAAATGTGGAAAAGGGCAGGGAAATGGTGGAAAAGGAAATTGAAAAGAAAGGTTACCCTATCAAAGACGTTATGAAGACAGAAAACATTGAGCGGGTAACGAACAAATTCAATTTTACTGGGGAAGAAGATATGTATGCAGCAGTCGGTTACGGCGGAATTACGGCTGCACAGATTGTTACGCGACTAACGGATAATATACGTAAACAACAGGATGAAGAGCAGGAAAACTTAACATTAAAAGATGCGGTTCATGAGCTTAAACCTTTCGATTCAACGAAAAAAAACAAACATAGGTGTACGAGTGAAGGGTATAGATAATCTCCTTATCCGACTGTCTCGTTGCTGTAACCCAGTGCCTGGTGATGACATTGTTGGGTATATTACAAAAGGGCGGGGAGTATCCATACACCGCCACGACTGTCCAAACATTAATACGGACGAGGCAAAAACAAGACTTCTTCCCGTTGAATGGGAAGGAGATCAGCAGCAAACGAAAAATTATAATGTAGATATTGAAATTAACGGCTATGATCGACGGGGCTTGTTAAATGAAGTACTCCAAGCAGTCGCAGAAACGAAGACGAATATCAACGCCGTTTCAGGTAGATCAGATAAAAACAAGATGGCCACCATTCATATGACCATCTCTATTCAAAACGTAGCTCATCTACAAAGAGTTGTGGAACGAATTAAGCAAATTTCTGATATTTATTCTGTCCGCAGAATCATGCATTAACCGCTGGAAAAGAGGGAATATCATGCGTGTCGTTGTTCAACGTTCATTAGCCGCGAAAGTAACCGTTGCAGGCGAAACAACTGGAGAAATTGAGCAAGGTTTCGTTCTATTAGTGGGAATTACCCATGATGATACGGAAAAAGATGTCCAGTTCTTAGCTGAAAAACTAGCGAATTTACGAATTTTTGAAGATGAAAACGATAAATTAAATTTATCCATTAAGGATGTTGGCGGTGAAATTCTCTCTATATCCCAGTTTACTTTGTATGGTGATTGTCGAAAGGGAAGAAGGCCAAACTTTATGGATGCTGCTAAGCCAGCACAGGCAGAGCAGTTGTATAACCGGTTTAATGATGCCCTAAGGGAACAAGGTCTCACAGTAGAAACAGGCATATTTGGTGAAATGATGGACGTAACCTTCACTAATCATGGTCCTGTTACCCTTATTGTGGAAAGTAAATAGTCATTGGTCCAAATGAGATTAAAAGAAACTTAATTAAATATAATTTTATAGGAGTATCTTCTCCCTTTTTCGGTCAAACTGATAGAAAAAGTGGAGGGATGCATCAATGAGATCAGGACACCAACAAGATCGTTTCACAAGCCCAAATGCAAAATTAATGGGAGTAAACCTACATCGTTTCGCTCAGTTGGAAGAAAACGCTGATAACTATGAAATTGCTACTGAATTTGGCTTGTCATTAAGGGAAGTTAAAGCTTTAAAAAAACAGATTGAACGAAATTAATGAAAAAACTTTTTAATTAAACATTGACATCATCGCCTCTAATGCGTATGATAGAAAAAAATTCATCCTACATTACCAATGAGGGAGAATAGTAGTGGAGACACGCCGTGAACAGAGAGAAAGTGCCATTGGCTGCAAGCACTTTTCCATGGACCTTCATGAATGAACACTCCTTAGGTATTTCTCTGAAAGAGCCCATAGCTTTACTAGGAGAAATCGTCTCATCAGGCGTTAACTGATAAAGCGGAAGCATCCGTATATGTTTAGATGCTTCAACTAGGGTGGTACCACGGGAATTAAGCTCTCGTCCCTGACTTTGTTCAGGGGCGGGAGTTTTTTGTATTTCCATTTTTACATATTGATTGAAATCAACCCTTATGGGTTCATTCGCTGCGACCCACTCCTTTCCGCGGGTGTTCTGACGAGCCTCCACGAGCTTTGCTCTGTGGGGTCTCGTCTAGACCATATTCCCGCTGGAGTGTCGTGGGTCTCCGCTCATTCACCTAGGCTAAAAATATTTTCATGCTCCATGGTACAAAATTAAGTATCCCTGGGGTCTAGCAAAATAAATAATTTGTTTTTATAAGTTAAGAGGAGGAAGAGGCAATGAATTTTAAAGTTCCACGAGGGACGCAAGATATCCTGCCAGACCAGTCAGCCAAGTGGCAGTATATTGAGGAGAAGGCTCATGACTTGTGCCGTAGATACAATTATAAAGAAATTCGCACGCCTATTTTTGAACAAACAGAATTGTTTGCGCGTGGGGTCGGTGATACAACGGATATCGTTCAGAAAGAGATGTACACCTTTACAGATAGGGGAGGTAGAAGCCTAACGCTCCGTCCTGAAGGAACAGCAGCGGCAGTGCGATCTTTTGTAGAAAACAAAATGCACGGGCTTCCAGATCAACCTATGAAATTGTATTACATTGGTCCAATGTTTCGATATGAGCGGCCACAATCAGGGAGAATGCGTCAATTTGTCCAATTTGGGGTTGAAGCAATGGGAAGTGACGATCCAGCTATTGATGCAGAAGTTATTGCCCTGGTGATGGATTTTTACAGTGAGTTAGGCTTGAAGAATTTAAAATTAATCATCAATAGTCTAGGAGACAAGGAAAGCCGAAACGCTCACCGAGAGGCATTAATTAATCACTTTAAGCCAAGAATCACGGAGTTTTGTGATGATTGTCAGAAACGTCTCGAGAAAAATCCTTTGCGTATATTAGATTGCAAGCAAGATAGGGATCATGAACTAATGAATTCTGCACCGTCGATTCTTGAGTACTTGAATGAAGAATCGAAAGACTACTTTTCTACAGTTCAACACTTCCTTACGGATATGGCTATACCATTTGAAGTGGACGCCACATTGGTTCGAGGTTTAGATTATTATAATAACACGGCTTTTGAAGTAATGATTGATGGGGATGGCTTTGGAGCTATTACTACCTTGTGCGGTGGTGGCAGGTACAATGGCTTAGTAGAAGAAATAGGTGGTCCTACAACCCCTGGAATCGGTTTTGCATTAAGCATTGAACGACTTCTTATGGCATTAGAAACTCAAGGAGTTTCCTTACCCGTACAAGAGGGTCTTGATGCCTATTTAATTGTAATGGGTGATGAGCCTAAAAAACGTGCACCAAAGCTCGTTCATGAGCTGAGGTCTAATGGAATTACGGTGGATACAGATTATTTAAACAAGAAGATGAAGGGGCAAATAAAAGCAGCAGACCGACAAGGTGCCTCGTTTGCCATTATTATTGGTGAAGATGAAATTGCCAATGAAACGGCAGTTATCAAAACATTGGCAACTGGGCACCAGGAAAGCGTTGCTTTTGACAGCATTTCTAAATACATTCAATCCAAGTTAGGGGAATAGAGAAAGGGGTCTTATAAGTGAGTCAGCGTACACATATGTGTGGAGAGATATCAGAACATTTAATTGGAGAAAAGGTTTGTTTGCAAGGCTGGGTAAAAAAACGGAGGGATTTAGGACAGGTCATTTTCATCGATCTCCGTGACCGTTCCGGCCATTTGCAAATTGTTTTTAATGGGGAAAATGATCCTGCAGCCCATCAGATTGCAGAAAAAGTTCGAAGTGAATATGTCATTCATGTATGTGGAACCGTTGTAGCAAGGGATGCGGTAAACGTGAATGAAAAGATTCCAACGGGAAAAATCGAAGTAATTGTTGATGAAATAGAGATTTTAAATGCTTCTAAAGGCCTTCCGTTTGTAATCGAGGACGACGTAGAAATATCGGAGGACGTGCGGTTGAAGTATCGTTATTTGGATCTGCGCCGTCCAAAAATGTTTGAAACAATGAAGTTGCGCCATCGTACAACGAAGTTTATTCGCGATTTCTTAGATGAAAACAGCTTCTACGAAGTTGAAACACCAATGCTTACGAAAAGTACACCAGAAGGGGCAAGGGACTATTTAGTCCCATCCCGTGTTCATCATGGGGAGTTTTATGCATTGCCTCAATCGCCTCAGTTATTTAAGCAATTGCTGATGGTGTCTGGTTTCGAGCGTTATTACCAGATTGCCCGCTGCTTCCGTGATGAGGATTTACGAGCAGACAGGCAGCCAGAGTTTACTCAGGTGGATATTGAAGCATCGTTCTTAGGGAAAGAAGCTCTCCTTTCCATGATGGAAGAAATGATGGTGAAGCTTGTTAAAGAGCTTAAGGGTATTGATGTACCTCGCCCATTTCCTCGATTAACGTATGAGGATGCCATGAACCGCTTCGGGTCCGATAAGCCTGATACTCGATACGGAATGGAGCTTGTGGATATTTCCAAAGCAGTGGAAGACAGCGACTTTAAAGTTTTTGCCAACACGGTGAAAAACGGTGGAGTCGTGAAAGGGATTTGCGTAAAGGGGATCGCTGCAGACTACTCCCGTAAAGATCTAGATGGTTTAGGGTCTTTCGTGGAAATATATGGAGCAAAAGGATTAGCGTGGCTTAAGGTAGAGGAGAACAACACCCTAAAAGGGCCAATTGCCAAGTTCTTCAATGAAACAGAAGCAGCGACTTTATGTGACGGCTTCCAAGCGGAAAATGGAGACGTTCTGTTTTTTGTAGCAGATAAAAAGAAGGTAGCATGGGATGCTTTAGGTGCATTACGAATTAAATTTGCCAAGGACTTACAGCTTGTTGATCCAAATGAATTCAACTTCCTGTGGGTGACGGAATTCCCTCTACTTTCTTACGATGAAGAGGAAAATCGTTATGTTGCTGAGCATCATCCATTTACCCGCCCATTAAAAGAAGATGAGGAGAAATTAGATGTTTCTCCCGAATCGGTTCGTGCCGAAGCATATGACCTTGTGTTAAATGGTTATGAGCTTGGGGGAGGTTCCCAGCGGATTTATGAGCGTGAGTTACAGGAAAAAATGTTCAAGGCTTTAGGCTTTTCTCAGGAAGAGGCGCAAAGTCAATTTGGCTTCTTGTTAGATGCCTTCGAATACGGCACACCGCCTCATGGTGGTATTGCATTAGGCTTAGATAGGTTAGTGATGATTTTAGCTGGTCGCAGTAATTTACGGGATACGATTGCCTTTCCAAAAACTGCAAGTGCAAGCTGTTTATTGACGAATGCGCCAAGTGGAGTGAGTGAGGCACAATTAAAAGAGCTTCACTTATCGGTAGTTGAGAAGAAGGTTGAAAAAGTGGAAAAATAATTGATGAAGGAAAAGGGTGTCCAGTACTGTTCCATGACTGGGCATCTCTTTTTGTTTTTTTTGGTTGTTGGAAATATGTTGAGAGAAAAGTCTTGACCATGTGTAGTCCTAGTTTTTACTAATTTCCTACTTTATAATTCTATTGTTTGTAAAGAAATTGTCATGGTTTTTTCTCTCCTTAGCCATTGTTTTTAGTCATCAAATTTTATATGATAAGGGTAGCTTAAGTGATTACTTAAGCGATAGGATACCTAGAGTCCTGTGGTGTACGTCAAAACTCTACGTTTTGAGCCAACACTTTAAAAAAAGGGAGTTCGCGTTTCAGAGAAAGATGCAGGCCGTGATCATTGATTGCGGACGCACAGAATCGATGAACAGGACACCCACCTGTTGACGCAGGTTCAAGCAAGGAAGATTCAAACGGCACACATGGGACTCACCATACATAATGATAGCATCCTCTCGGCAGTTCGCTGGGGAGGATGTTTTTTTTTAATGGGGGTAATGAGGTGACGTGTTTGTAGGGGAGGAGGAAGTGACAAGTGATGCTGAAAAGGACAGTGACGTGTCAGTAGCGGAGGTAGGAAGTGACAGGTGGAGCAGAAAAAACAAGTGACGTGTCTTTTAGTAAAAAAAGTTCAGGAGCTCAAAATTCCTTTATCGACATCTAAACTATTTGTGATAAATTTAACATTATTAAAAATACGAAAATAATGTAAAACTGATATATCAACAACGAAACAGACAAACTCTATCAACAAACCCACACTTAAAAAAACTATTTCCGAAAAAAATATTGCTAAATATCTAGCTATTTACTATAATTAAAACGCTTACAATTTAGTCATCTGATGACCTGTTCACGAGATGAGTTTTCCTTTTCTAAGATGTAGGTTCGCTAAATACATAAGTTACTTCTTGAAAGGGATTCAAGTTCAGCTTATCTAGTGGAAGCAGGAGGCTAGTTTTTTCATTACCTAAAAAAGAAACTAGCCGACAACAAAGTATTACTTCCAAATCAGTCTAAGTTGTGTGAGCAAAATCGTAATTGAACATTTTTTAGGGGGAGTTATTTGTGGGAGTGGGGATGTTAGCTTTATTTGCACTAGTACCAATTTTATCTGTTTTACTGTTTCTCGTTATTTTAAGATGGCCGGCGAGCAAAGCAATGCCAATTGCATTAGTAGTTACATCGGTAGTTGCATTGACTGTTTGGAATGTGCCAATTAATCAAGTTGCAGGGGCGTTAACAAGAGGGGTTGTTACGGCCCTTGATATTCTGTTCATCGTATTTGGAGCAATATTACTCTTAAATACATTAAAAGAAGGGGGAGCCCTCGATACGATACGACAGGGTTTCATGGATATTTCCCCTGACCGTCGCGTTCAAGCAATTATAATTTGCTGGCTATTTGGATCCTTTATTGAAGGGGCATCAGGTTTCGGAACACCGGCAGCAATCGCTGCACCTTTGTTAGTTGCAATTGGATTCCCGGCGATGGGGGCGGTTATGATCGCGTTAATTATTCAATCAACACCAGTTACCTTTGGGGCGATTGGAACACCAATCATCGTAGGTGTTAACCAAAGTTTACAGGCTGTTGAAGGCTTTAGTATGGCAATGCTCCTTGAAATAACTGGACAAGCCGCCATTATCCACGGAATTATTGGTGTTTTCATTCCATTAATAATGATTGCTATGCTAACGAAATTCTTTGGAAAAAACAAATCTTTCGCAGAAGGCTTAGCTGCTTGGAAGTTTGCTATTTTCGCAGGTTTAGCTTTTACTGTACCATATATGCTGATTGCAAACATACTAGGACCTGAGTTTCCGTCTTTATTTGGTGGTCTGATTGGGTTAGCGATTGTTATTCCAGCAGCAAAACGAGGATTCCTCGTTCCAAAATCTACTTGGCAATTTGATAAAGAAGAGAATTGGGATCCAGAATGGGTCGGAAAGCTAAAGGTAGAAAACAACTTCAAAGGTGCAAAAGTATCCATGGTTAAAGCATGGGTACCTTATGTAATTGTAGGTCTGCTACTCGTAATTACCCGTTTAGATGCGTTACCATTTAAAGCTTGGCTACAAAGCGTAAGAATTGACTTAGGAACACCATTCAACGGAGGAGTGGCAGCTTCATCAACGCCTCTCTATTTACCAGCTACCATTCTTGTTGTAGTATCTCTCATTTGCGTGTTGCTTTACGGGATGAAAGGTAGTTCTTTTGGAAGGGCAGTCAGTGATTCCTTCAAAACCACTATCAGTGCAGCGACAGCTCTAATTTTTGCTGTGCCAATGGTGCAGGTATTTATTAACTCTACCGTGGAAACAAACGAATTTGGTAGTATGCCATTTCAATTAGCCGTTGGTGCAGAGACTTTATTTGGTGGACAATGGCCCCTTGTAGCACCAACCATAGGTGCACTAGGAGCATTTGTGGCTGGAAGTAATACCATTAGTAACATGATGTTCTCCGGGTTCCAATACCAAACTGCTGAATTAATCGGTGTTGCTGGGACGACGACGGTTGCCCTTCAAGCGATTGGTGGAGCAGCAGGGAACATGATTTGTGTCCATAACGTAGTAGCGGCAGGAGCAGCAGCTGGGGTCATTGGTAAAGAAGGAACAATTATTCGAAAAACGATGCTGCCAACCTTGTATTATGTATTATTTGCTGGTGCCATAGGGTCCGTTTGGTTCTATGGATTTGGCTTCAACATTGGAACAATTTTACTAGGATTAATAATAGCTGGGATCCTTTATGCTATTTATATAGGTCAGAAAAATAGTAAACTGAGGCAAGATAAAAGAAAGTCTGCATAACAAAGATGAAGGAGATGTCAGAATTCCCAAACTTTTTTCGAATTGTTTGGGATTTTCTCCTTACATTTAAGGTGTTTTATGCCATAATGATATTAGTAGATTTGTTTACAGGTAAAGTATTGTTATGTTTTAACACATCAGATGACCATACCATCAGCGAAGTAAATTAAGGGGCTAAGGGGGAGTTTTTAACATGAAAGTTTCATTGTTTTTAACCTGTCTTGCAGATGTGGTTTATCCAGCATCCGTAGGGCGAAGCACGGTGGAAATTCTAGAAAGGCTAGGCTGTGAAGTAGATTTTCCGAAAAAGCAAACATGTTGTGGTCAGCCTGCTTTTAACAGTGGTTTTCACAAAGAGTCGAAGGAAGTAGCCAAACATATGATTAAAACCTTCGAGGAGGCAGAATATGTCGTTTCACCATCAGGGTCTTGTACTTCCATGCTGCACGAATACGACAAGTTGTTTGAGGATGAGTCTGAATGGTTGGAGAGAGCGATTGCCTTAAAAAATAAAGCCTACGAATTAACACAGTTTATTGTGGAAGTTTTGAAGGTAGAAGATGTGGGGGCTGAGTTTCACGGGAACGTAACCTATCATACTTCTTGTCACATGACTAGATTATTAGGTGTCAAAGAAGCACCTATGAAGCTTTTGGCCAATGTAAAGGGGCTTAAATTTACAGAACTGCCTTTTAAACAGCAATGCTGTGGTTTTGGCGGGACTTTCTCCGTAAAAATGGTACCTATTTCAGAGCAAATGGTAAATGAAAAGGTGCAACATATTGAAGAAACAGAAGCAGAAGTGTTAATCGGTGCCGACTTAGGTTGTTTGATGAATATTGGTGGTAGAATTGATCGGCAGGGGAAACCGATCAAAGTAATGCATATTGCTGAGATTTTAAATAGCAAAGGGCAAACGGGGTGATCGAATGGGGATAAAAACAAGTAATGAAAAGTTCTTTGACCGGGTTGAAAAGGGAATTAATGACACATTTATGCGTAAAGCTGTTGTGGAAGCACAAGGTCGATTAGAAGGCCGTAAAACCCAAACAACAGAAGAGTTAGGTAACTGGGAGGACTGGCGGGATTTGGCAGAAGAAATCCGTCAGCACACATTGGAAAACCTTGATTATTACTTAGACCAATTTGTAGAAAATGTGGCTAAACAGGGAGGTCATGTGTTTTTCGCCGAGACAGCAGAAGAGGCAAATGAATACATTACCTCTGTCGTGAAGGAGAAAAACGCCAAAAATGTTGTTAAGTCCAAATCGATGGTAACGGAAGAAATCGGGATGAACGGTGCATTAGAAGCGATTGGCTGTAATGTGGTGGAATCAGATTTAGGGGAATGGATTTTGCAGTTGGACGACCATGATCCACCTTCCCATATCGTAGTTCCTGCCCTTCATAAAAATAAAGAGCAGATCAGGGATACGTTCAAAGAAAAGCGACAATACGATAAATCCTCTGATCCAACGGAGCTGGCACAGTTTGCTCGTCAAGAGCTTCGGAAGGACTTTTTAGCGGCAGAGGTTGGAATAACTGGCTGTAACTTTGCTGTTGCAGAATCAGGCTCAATCACCCTTGTGACAAACGAAGGGAATGCGAGAATGGCCACCACCCTTGCCAAAACGCAAATAACGGTTATGGGAATGGAGCGAATTGTTCCGACGTGGAAGGAACTGGATATTCTTGTGGCAATGCTATGCCGTAGTGCAGTCGGTCAGAAATTAACGAGTTATATAACTGGATTAACAGGTGCTAGAGAAGAAGGGGATGTGGATGGTCCTGAAGAGTTTCATGTGGTTATCATTGACAACGGCCGATCAAAAATATTAGGAACGAAATTCCAGTCTACCCTTCAATGTATCCGATGTGCAGCTTGTATTAATGTCTGTCCAGTATACCGGCATGTAGGTGGACATTCCTATGGTTCCATTTATCCAGGACCAATAGGCGCTGTTTTAACACCACTGTTAGAGGGTTATGATGATCATAAGGAGTTACCATATGCTTCTACCTTATGTGCTGCCTGTACAGAGGCATGCCCAGTTAAAATACCACTTCACGAGCTCCTCGTCGAGCATCGCAAAAATATTGTGGAGCAGGAAGGAAAGACAAGTTTCGCTGAAAAGTTAGCCATGAAAGGTTATGCCTTTGCCATGAGTAACCCAGGTGTATACCGAATTGGATCGAAGGCGGCGCCTTCCATGATCGGTCCTATTGCAAAGGATGCGGAAGGAAAAGGGCCAGGTCCAGTAAAGCTTTGGACACAAATACGTGACTTGCCTGAACCGACAGGGGAAAGCTTCAGGAAGTGGTTTGAAAGTCGTGATAAAAAGGGGGAGCAGTCATGACAAAGGGAACAATTCAAAATAAAGAGAAATTCTTAAAATAAAAGTTGCTAACAGGCTCGGACGGGAAAGAAAAACATCTGATGTTCCGTTGCCTGAATGGAGTAAACGCCCCCAATACGAGGTTTTTAAGGGGTTTTCCCAAGATGAATTAATGGAGCAATTTACCCAGCACTGTAAAAATATTCATACGAGTGTCAAAGTGACAAAAAAAGAGGATCTGCAGACTACCTTCCATGAAGCAATAACGGAACTTGGAGGAAAATCTATCGTCCATTGGAACGATGATAGGTTTGTAAACTATGGATTATCAGCTGCCCTTGATAAAGAACAAAATGAAAATGACGTTCATGTACACTGCTGGGATCCAGCTATTGGGGAAGAAAATCTAAAAATAGCAGAACAGGCGAATATTGGCATTACCTTTGCTGACATTTCCCTAGCTGAGTCTGGCACGGTTGTGTTATTTAGTAATGCAGATAAAGGAAGGTCTGTTAGCCTTTTACCACGAACCTATTTAGCGATCATTCCAAAAAGTACACTAGTACCAAGGATGACGCAGGCTACAGAGAGAATTCATGAGATGGCAGCTGCCCAAGGAAGAATGCCTTCCTGCATTAACTTTATCTCTGGGCCAAGTAACTCAGCAGACATTGAACTAAGACTTGTTGTCGGTGTTCATGGTCCTGTTCAGGCCACTTATATTGTCATTGAAGATGAGTAAACCCAAAAAAGAGACTGCCAGAAAGTGGCAGTCTCTTTAAGTTTAAAGGGAGGGTAAGACTTATTTTCCGTAGCCCTCACAATTACCTTCTATGATTCTTATTGGAACAGTTTTTGTGTCTAAAACTTGCAAGATTATCAATAATCTTTAGAGGGATCACTTATTTAGCGATTTTTTCTAGATTACCGTTTTTATCCATTCTAAATGTTGGTGTATTACGGTCCTCAGTTTCTTCCTCTAATAGAGCCATTCTTCTCGCTCGGTTCATGATCTGAATAATGGATTGATAGTCTTCTTCAATAACCTGGTGTTCCTCTTTTAGTTTACCAAGCTGTTGCTCTAACTCTTTGACGCGATTTTTTTAGTTCCCCGTTTTCTAAACGAAGTGCCTCATTTTCCTGTTTTAATAAGCTTTCCTGATGTCCACGCCCGTTCATTGTCTGAAGGAATTGAATAACATCTTGTAAGGTTAATTCTTTTCCTGGTGTACTAGCAGACACGGAGCGCTCTGGTTGATAGGTAACTGGTTGCTCATAGGAAGGCTGTGGTGTCGGTGATGGCGTATAGGAAAGGGGTTTTGCTTCCCGAGCCATCTGGCGCTTCCTGTCTTTTCTGTGTTTTTTTTGCTAGTTTGATTGCATCATCGTATTTATCCCTTACAACAGCATTCCAGCGAAAACCACATGCTGCTGAGGTACGGTTTAATGTATCCCCAACCTCGTCAAAAGCTCGTAATTGTGTGCTTCCTTCTCTAATATGTCTTAAAACCGTTTCTGCTAATAGTAGATCATCTTCTTCTGACCATGCATCTTGTCTAACTTTCATTATTTCCAATCCTTTCTATTATAGACTTTGCCAAATGTTGTTTTGTTACTATAATGGGCACGATTGGAAAAAAATATACCAAATTACTAAAAAAATGATAGGAATAGACAAATAGATGTTAGATTCTTGTTAATTACTGGCTACTAACACATAGATTGTTGTTTTTCACAATATTTTATGCTTGGTTTAGCTACAGGGGCACACTTTCCGCTACACCAAGCTGTTTTCAATGAACAACAAACTTTTCGAATAGACCTAATTAATTAAAGAAAAAGCAGGCATTTTCACCCTGTGGTGGTGAACATGACTGCTTCTAAGTTATATTAGTAAGTGTTAGATTCCGCGTTCTTTTCTTTCTAAAAAATAATCTAGCCTTTTCTGAATTGTTTTTTCATAACCGTTTGCTGAAGGTTCATAAAATGTCCTATCCTTAAAGCATCTGGTAAATATTGCTGAGGTACATAATGATGTTCGTAGTTGTGCGGGTACTTATAGCCATCACCGTGGCCCAGTTTTGATGCTCCTTTGTAATGGGCGTCCCTTAGATGAACTGGAATATCCCCTGTTTTCTCCTTTTCTACTCGTTCTAAGGCATTGTCAATCCCAGTTATTACAGCATTACTCTTAGGGGCCGTTGCAATATATAGGGCTGCCTCTGCTAAAGGAATTCTTGCCTCTGGCATTCCAATAAATTCTACTGCATGGGCGGCGGCTTGAGCGACTAGTAATGCATTAGGGTCAGCGAGCCCTACATCTTCTGCTGCGTGTACATAAATTCTCCTAGCAATAAACCTTGGGTCTTCCCCAGCATAAATCATTTTTGCTAGCCAATACAAGGTGGCGTCTGGGTCTGAACCACGCATACTTTTAATAAAGGCAGAAATTGTGTCGTAATGTTGATCCCCTGACTTGTCATATTGTAAAACGCGTTTTGAATGGAAGCTTCAGCTATTTCTAGATTAATATAAATGGTGCCATCTTCATTAGGGTCTGTTGTAAGGATAGCAAGTTCTAAGGCGTTCAATGCTGTTCTTGCATCCCCGTTCGATACATTTACTAGATGGCCCATTGCTTCATCCGTTATATGGATAGGATAATTACCAAATCCCCGATCCGTATCTGTAATGGCAGATTCTATAACTTTTTTAATGGCGTCATTCGTCAGGGACTCAAGTCGAAACAAGCGTGACCGGGACAAGAGAGCCGGGTTAACTTCAAACATGGGATTTTCAGTCGTTGCTCCAATTAGTATGACCGTGCCATCTTCAACAAAGGGGAGCAGTGCATCTTGCTGTCCTTTATTAAATCGGTGAATTTCGTCAATAAAAAGAACTGTTTTTTCCTGATCGTATTTTTGTCGGTCCTTCGCCCGTTGTACCACTTCTCGTACATCTTTAATCCCTGCAATGACGGCGTTTAACTGCTCAAAATTGGCGGAAGTTGTATTTGCAATTACCTTTGCTAATGTTGTTTTTCCTGTGCCTGGAGGTCCATAAAAAATCATGGGGGTAAGCCGGTCTGCTTCAATTGCACGGCGTAATAGGGTGCCTTCCCCAACGATATGCTCCTGCCCGATGACTTCATCAATTGTTCTTGGACGCATTCTTGCAGCCAAAGGTCCCTTTGGAATATTTTCTTGTGATTGAGTTTTATAATCAAATAAATCCATTAAAATTCCTCCCAGCAAGATGACGACATTTATAGTAATCTTCTTAACCTCATGTCTTTATTGCTAGCTTTTTAAAAAAAAGTGATTATTCCAATTAGATAGTAACACTGTTAACCCGAAAAGGCGAATTGTGTGTTATAATGGAAAGATGATTGCGTGCGTTGGGGAAATGGATGTGTTAATGGGATATTATGAGGCTATGTAATTAGGAAACTAAAAGGAAAAGAGCTGGGGAAGTGAAAGAATTTAGTTTAGAATTTATTCGAAATCATACATCGATTTTCAGGTGGAGCGTTTTTCTCCTCGGGATTATTATTATGAGCTTTGGGATTGCCTTAATTATCCAAGCAGACCTTGGGAGTGCACCATGGGATGTATTACATATTGGGCTTCATTTAAACTTTGGTCTAACTGTGGGAACATGGACCATAATTATGGGATTTTTACTATTAGTTATAGCCACCCTATTAACAAAAGAGATTCCTAAACTAGGTGCATTTCTAAATATGATATTTGTTGGAGTTTTTGTTGATATTTTTTTATTCATACTAAATACACCACCGTCGCTATTCCTTCAAGGCGTCATGTTGGTGGCAGGTATTCTCATTATGGGGTTTGGAATCGGTGTTTATATTTCTCCCAGATGTGGTGCAGGACCACGTGACAGTGTAATGCTTGCCATTTCGGAAAAAACTAGATTAACGGTTGCACAAGTTCGTGTCATCATGGAGGTTTCGGTTTTAGGGTTTGGATGGTTACTTGGGGGTCCTGTTTTTATAGGGACGATTTTGTTTAGCCTAACTATTGGACACATTACTGGAATATCCTTATCATGGTGTCAATCTTGGATGGACCGGCGAGTAGAAAGAGGGATTAAAGTTGAAAATATCCACTAAAGGAAGATACGGATTAACAATTATGATGGCTTTAGCCAAGAAGTATGGGGAAGGTCCCACTTCCCTAAAGTCCATTGCGAAGGATTATGATTTATCGGAGCATTATTTAGAGCAACTCATTGCACCTTTAAGAAATGCTACTTTGGTGAAGAGTGTACGTGGAGCTTACGGAGGGTATATGTTGTCAAAGCCGCCTGCAGAAATTACAGCAGGGGATATTATTCGTGTATTAGAAGGGCCAATTAGTCCTGTTGAAGTATTGGATGATGAGGAACCAGCAAAAAGAGATTTATGGATTAAAATTCGCGATGCTGTAAAAAACGTACTGGATAACACAACCCTTGAGGACCTAGCCAACTACAAAGACAAAGGCGACCAAGAATACTATATGTTTTATATTTAATCAGGAAAAGGGCGTTCTTCCCCTTTCCTGATTAGATATGCAATGTGCGTAGCCGTCGCAATCTTTTAAGAGCTGACGAGAGTGGTTCTCTCAGCGAGCGACGAGCGAAGCCATTGCTTAGATACTTTTTAAACACACTCTATAGATAGATTGTTGAAAGGTGGGATAAATCTATGACCTTACCAAGCATTATCAGCGACGGAATGGTAATTCAACGTAATGACAAGGTCACCCTATGGGGAAAGGCCCAAAGATTAGAAGAAGTAAACGTATTTTTTCTTGATAAAAAATATAACACGACGGCTGATGATTCTGGGAAATGGTCCATCATGTTAGAAAACATGAAACCTGGCGGGCCATTTCAAATGGAAATACATACGAAAGACGAAAAAACAATCGTGCACGATATTCTCATTGGTGATGTCTGGATCCTTGGCGGGCAGTCCAATATGCAACTCCCCGTAAACCGGACCCTTGATTTATTTGAGGAAGAAGTGAAAACGATTAATCAGCCGTATATCCGGCAATTCACCATTCCGCAAAACACAAACTTCCACTCTCCCCAACATGAACTAAATGGCGGCGAATGGATTTCCGCAAATCCTAAAGACGTCCTCCAATTCAGCGCTACTGGCTATTTTTTTGCCGAAGAAATGTACAAGCAATATGAGGTTCCCATTGGATTAATTCTGACAGCGATCGGAGGAACACCAATAGAAGCATGGATGAGTGAAAAGACACTTCGCTCTATCGGTGGTTATGAGTCTACATTGGAAAAATCCAAGGACGATGAATTTATTTCAGCAACGATGAAAAACGAGCAAGAACAGTCTAACGAATGGTTTGCGGATTTAAATGAAAGAGATCAGGGACTTAAGGAGCGTTGGTACGAAGAAAGTTATGATACGTCTAATTGGAGTGATTTTGAAATACCTAATTCGTGGGAAGGTACGGAACTGGAAATGTTGAGAGGCGCTGTTTGGTATCAAAAAACAGTCCATGTGCCCGCTACCATGTGTGAAAGTGACGGGAAGTTATCATTGGGAACAATCATTGATGCTGATGACACATACGTGAACGGGAAACTGATTGGGAATACCGGATACATGTATCCCCCACGGCGCTATCATCTACCAAAAGGAATCCTAAAACCGGGGAAAAAATACCATAACTGTACGGGTACTAAGCACGCAGAATACAGGTGGATTTGTGAAGGATATGCCGTATAAGTTGAAGGTAAATGGCAAAGAGGTTGATGTGACAGGAACTTGGAAGTACCGTATTGGTGCCGAAACAGATCCATTGGAGCCACAGACCTTTTTCCACTATTGGCCATCGGGATTATTTAAAGGGATGATTTCTCCAATACAACCCTACAAGATAAAGGGTGTGCTTTGGTACCAGGGAGAATCAAATACTGGTAAGCCAAAAGGCTATAGTAAACTTTTTGAAGCGATGGTGAACGACTGGCGGAAGCTTTGGAATATAGGTGATTTTCCACTTATCTACACACAACTGACGAACTTTGGTGAAAGGAATCAATCTGAAACCAATTGGGCGGAGCTTCGGGAAGAGCAGCGTGCCTGCTTAAACATTCCTAACACAGGAATGGCTGTCACCATTGACATTGGCGAGTGGAATGACCTCCATCCCCAGGACAAGAAATCGGTTGGAAAAAGATTGGCACTGGCTGCAAGGAATTTGGCCTACGGAGAAGAACTTGTTCACAGTGGCCCAATCTATACATGGAAGGAAGTAAAAGGAACGGAAATCATCTTGCATTTTGACCATGTGGGCAGCGGTCTGGTGGCCAAAAATGGGGACTTGGAGCAATTTCAGATTTGCGATGAAGAAGGAAACTATCTTCCAGCCAAGGCTGTCATTTCTGGAAATATTGTTATCGTGTCAAATAATGAAATAAAGGATCCACGCCATGTCAGATATGCCTGGGCCAACAATCCTGAAGGTGCAAACTTATATAATAAAGAAGGCTTACCAGCATCCCCATTTACAACGGAAACGTTATAGTTCTTCCGTTAAATTACAAGAAAAAAGCAGTGCGGAAATATGTTGATTTCGCTACTGCTTTTTTTCTATGTTCGTGCATTTTGATTCTACAATAATGCCAATTCGACAACAATCAGGTGGTGGCACCACCCGATTGTTGGTTCTTCATTTTCCACACACCACCCCTTATCTGCCACTAGATAGTAAAAGGGTTCTTATATTATGGCCAAGCCAGTCACAAAGTCGCTAGGCTTCGCATACTTTTAAACTAGATACATAAACTAGTATGCTAAGGAATCCCCCTTCACCTTTTGATCCATTTTACCTATTGTGTGGTGCCAGTAGGTAAGGAATAAAACTACTTTATTTTGGTAATACCGAAACTAGACCTAATTGAAGAGCAAACAACACCATACTACTAGAAAAGCTAATTATTACTAACGTACAATTGTAAATCTCCACAAAGGAGGATTGGTATGAATAAATTTAAACAAACATTAATCGTTAATCTTATCGTGTTTTTATCATTAGGGATAATTTTCATACTAGGCCAAACGGTTTTTAGTAAGATTAGCCTTTTTTTCCTAGTGATAGGAGCTATCATTGGTATATTAATTTTTTTGGATAATCGACATCCTTCGAAAACGGCCGCATGGATTGCTGTGCTTGTATTACAACCTTTTTTACGGATTTATTTGTTACTTTTTATTTGGCCGAAATTACCGTAAAAATAATATGTTTAAGAAGAAAACTGCCATTGATACAGCTCATTTACCCCTATTACAATCAAAGTGCCCTCAGGATGATGTAGATGAGTTTATGAAAAGCACACCTGAACCATACTTTCGTTTTTTTAAACTTGCACAAAATATTGCGAAAACACCATTATCCGTTTGTTCAGAAACAAAAGTATTCAATGATGGGCAAGAAACCTTTACGGAGATACTAACTGCATTGAAACAAGCAAAGGATCACATTCATCTAGAATACTATGTGGTTCGGGATGATACAATTGGACGACAAATTAAAGAAATCTTAATAGAAAAAGCAATGTCTGGTGTGGAAGTTCGTTTCTTATATGATACTATTGGCTGTTGGTTTTTACCAAAAAGTTATCTTAAAGAATTAAAGGATGCCGGGGTTCAAGCGGTGCCTTTCTATTCTGCTTCCCATCGAATTTTAAAGAATAAAATGAATTTTACTAGTCATCGGAAAATCCTTGTTATTGATGGGAAAATCGGGTTTGTTGGGGGGATGAACATTGGAGATGAATATTTAGGCAAACATCCCTACTTCGGCAATTGGCGTGATACCCATCTAATGGTGAAAGGAGACGCCGTAACGGTCTTACATCATATTTTTCTTGTGGATTGGTACTACAACACAGGTGAACCAATAATCAATGATCGGTATTTGATAGCTAATCAGTTAGAGAGCACCAAAAGTAAGCTAAAACTTGGTGCGGTTCAAATTGTCCCTAGTGGACCCGATCAAAAATGGGCTGTCATGAAAAAACTCTATTTATCTCTGATCACGAGTGCTCAAAAAAAAAATCCATATCACAACACCTTACTTAATCCCTGATGAGAATATTTTAAATGCCTTAAAGATGGCAAGTAACGCTGGAGTTGAGGTAAATATTATCGTGCCCAAGCTTCGAGAAAAAAGAACCGTTTATTATGCCATGTTCTCTTACTTTAAGGAACTTCTTGACGCGGGGGTCAATATATATTTATTTAATAAAGGCTTTATTCACGCAAAGGTAATCATTATAGATGATATTATCGCTTCCACGGGTACCACAAACATGAACAGGCGTAGTTTCCATTACGACTTTGAAGTTAATGCCTTTTTATACAATAATGCCAGTGTTGAAAAACTAGTCACAAACTTCCAACAAGATTTAGTTGATTCGGATCAGTTGACAGAGGAAATATACGAGCAAAGGAATGTAATTCAACGATCATTGGAATCCAGCTCTCGATTATTGTCACCCCTTTTATAAACCAAAATAGTCGGGTGGTGACAGGCACCTGTCGATTCGGGAATGCTGCCTTATACATTCCCGAAACCTCCTCTTTTTGTAAATAGAATTCATCTGGCTTTCATTGGGTAGAGAAAAAAGGAGACTAAAAATCCTCATATTCCAATCCTATTGAACCTTGATTTAGTCGACTAATAACACCTCTTCTGAGTAGTCCATTTCCTTCCTTTCACTCACTTCTTTAATGGCCTGGATCAGTAAGTCCTTCGTGAAGTCTGGAAATAATGTATCCGTAAACCACATATCCGCTTTTGAAGATTGCCATAACAAGAAATTGCTAAGCCTCTCTTCTCCTCCCGTACGAATCAATATATCTGGGTCGGGGAGGCCACGAGTATAGAGATACTGCTCAAAAGTAGATTCGTTTATGTCTTTTGGTGACCGTTTAGCGGAATGGATATCCTGCAGTAACAACTTCACCGCAGAAACAATTTCATTTCTGCCTCCATAATTTAAGGCAAAATTCACGATCAACGACCGATTTCTTGCTGTTCTTTTAATTGCACCTTCTACAGCTTTTCTTGTATGTTCAGGAAGTCCTGCTATATCACCTGAAATGACAATTTTAATATCTTTTTCCATAAAGACCGGTAATTTTTCTTTAAAATAGCGCGCTGGCAAGTCCATTAAGTAGTTAACTTCTTCCTTTGGCCGCTTCCAGTTTTCCGAAGAAAAGGCATAAAGTGTCAGTACGTTTATTCCTAATTCTAAGGAAGCGTCGATTATTTTTTCCATCGTTTTTTGAACCTGCATAATGACCTTGACTTCTCGAAAATCCTCGCTGTTTTCCCCATCTTCCGTTTCCATCCATGATGATGGCTACATGCCTAGGAATATTTTTCATGATAGTACGCTCCCTTGATTTAAGTTAAAGAAACTACGTTTCAGTTATTTACTCCTCTTCCTCGGTTGGGCGATATTCCAATATATCCCCTGGTTGACAATCCAATGCTTTACAAATCGCCTCTAATGTCGTTAAACGAATGGCTTTCGCTTTGCCATTTTTCAATATGGAAAGGTTGGCCATTGTGATTCCCACTCGTTCCGATAGTTCCGTTACACTCATTTTTCGTTTTGCCAACATGACATCTATGTTAATAATTATGGCCATCGTTATCACCTCAAACGGTTAAATCGTTTTCCGATTTAATTTCTATTGCGTTATTCAATAACTTCTGCAGAACCGTTGTAAAAACAGCGATAACAACCGAAGCAAAGGTAATCGTAAAACCAATGATGATAATGCCTGGGTGCAAGGCTTTTTCAAACAGGAAAAAAATACTGCCGATAATATAGATTCCACCAATGGCAGCAGCGGAATATTGTATGTAGCGTAAGGAAGTAACGGCTAAATATGAAAAAGCATTGTCACCTTTAATCAGATCCAGCAATTTAAATGCGTGATACAAAGCAAGGAAAAATGGGAATGCAGAAACATACAAACCAATGAGAACAGGGTAACGCAAATGGGCAAACTCCGGAAACTGAACCGCGGTTTCCTTTGCAATTGTTGGTAGTAAAAATACAGATAAAATCAGCACGACTAACCCCATAAAAATAACTGCTGCTTTTAATATAAGAATTTTTCCATGTTGTTTCATGTTCCATCCACCTCTATATGTAAGTTAATCTTATTTTAATCTCTAATTTATCGTTTTACAATAAATTTTTATTAAAAAAAATGATTATTTTGTTGTATGACAAATTGATCTAGCATCTTTAAAACAAAAAAGGCACTCCTTCAGTAAGGAAATACCTCCAAGAAACAATTTATATTGTAGCCCTTTAGGAACTGTGAACACGAATATGGTCTTACAGGATTAATACCAAAAATCCATTGGTTTACGTTCTTGTTTTCGTCGTATCATTCCTTTATCCCCAACGTAAATTCATCGTTAACGTACAGCATCTCGATTGCTCTGGCGCTTCTGCAAAAAGTCTGAACGTTACAGATGTAGGCGTGTACGACGTTTCTACGACCGTCGGTACTCCTGTTTCTTTAATGATCTTTTCCACTTCCGGGTCGTTTCCCGCCTGGGCGTGGTGCATAAGACGGTAGACAAGATCAGGGGATTCATGGAGTTTATTTAGGAGGACCTCACCGTCCTTTACTAACTGTTGATACGCACCTAACGACTTTTGAAATTGTTCTATATTTACGGGGGGATAGGGATAATCCTCGTTTTGTTGACGATAGTGTGGATGCGGTCGGTAGTAATTCCAATGAAAGTTCGGATAATAAGTGGGATAATAACGCATAAACATCTTCCTTCCTCTACAAATATACGTACTTCAACATATGACAGGAACCCAATAGAAGTGCAGAGGAATGGGAAGGGTTGGAGTGGGATAACTTGGTTCATTTGAGACTGTCCTTAGCTGGACCAAAAAAGGCATACCCTTGGAAAGAGAATACCTTTTCTACTACTATAATCGACAAGTGCCTGGCACTTGTCGATTATTCTTTATCGGTAATAGGTTTAAATAGGCTATTGGTTGTTTCTTTGAATGTTACTCTTTTGGCCAACCCATTTGTTTCATCTTTATTTGGTTCATTCGGTTTAATAGTTATAAGGGCAACAATTGCTGCTATTGCACCAAAACCCGCTAATGTAATATAGACAAAATTTGGTGCTCCTTTCATTAGTAAAGCAACAACAGGAGGTCCTGCTGCTACTCCAATGTATCTCATACTGCTGTAGATCGAAGTGATCGTTCCCCTTTCTTCTTTTTCAATCCCTTCCGTAATTAACGAATCTAGGCATGGTAACGAAGTGCCAATGCCTATTCCTGCAACTGTCATTAAGCTTAACATGAGCCATAGTTTTTGATCCGCTTGTATAAAGATAAGCGATGCAAATACGAACACATACCCACTAAAAATAAGCCATTTCATTAAATTTTTACTACTGCCAATTTTTTTCCCAGTCAAAAAGCAGCGCTGCACAGAAAAAGGAGGGGCACCGCTAAAATTAGTCCTCGATTGATTCCATTAATCTTATACTGGTTTTCCAAAAGGTTGGACAAGTGAAACTGAAATCCAAATAACACAAACATACTGATACCACCAATGATAAAAACACCTATCAGCCATCGTGCATTATTTTTAAAAATTAGCTTGAAGTTCCTAAAAAATTCATTAAATTCTTTATCCTTCTCTTTTTCCTTTGGAGGCCTAACAAGATACGTAACTAATAATATGGATATCAATGTTAAAACAGGGATGACAACGAAGGGAAAATACCAAATAATTAAGGCAAACAGAGAGCCGAGTATTGGACTTAACACTTTCCCTAAAGTATTGGATGTCTCGATGAAACCTAAGCCGTTACTTATATCCTTTTCATCATCAAACATGTCTCCAACAGTCGGAATGACAACTGGAAAGGCACCAGAAGCACCGATACCTTGAATAAACCTTCCAATCAACAATAAGGTATATGGATTAGGTAATTTCCAACAGGCGAATGCAGCGATGGCTCCCCCAATTCCCGTCAGTATTAAACTAGGAATGATCACTCTTTTACGGCCGTATTTATCTGATAAGAATCCTGAAAATGGAATAAGAATGATGGCCACAACGGAAAAAACCGTAATAATGAGACTCGATTGGAATGCTGTTATCTCCATTTCCCTTTCCATCGTAGGTAAAACTGGAATAAACATGGAATTGCCTAACGTTACTATCAATGGTATTGATGCAAGTGCGATGAGATCTAATTTCTTTTTCATTCACTTATCTCCTTTGCAAACTACTCACACCAAAATATAGCTCTCATATAGAGTGATATTAGGAATTTATTTTTATACATAGTAAATGGCTCCCTAACTAGAATACATTTCATGTTGAGCTGGGGACAAAATTTGTCTATCTTCTACTTACCGAACCAGTCTAAAATTTGTGCTACTGGAAACAAACCATTCATAGAATTGTATGAGGAAAACAGGTTTTAAGGAGGGGACGAAGACTATGAAAGTGAATTTACAACCCATTATTCATGAGATAAATTTACCTACTGTGGTAAAAACGGCTAACCTACCAGGTGACACATTGGAAAGTTTATTTGTTGCCACCCAGATAGGTGAAGTTTTATGTATTCGAGATGGGAAGGCTAGCACATTTTTAGATATTCGTGAGCGAGTAATCCAGCTAGGTAAGAAAGGTGGGTTTGATGAACGGGGATTGGTGGGCTTAGCATTTCACCCAGATTTTTATCGTAACGGTCTGTTTTATCTTCATTATGCTGTTGCTGGCTCACAAGGTCCAGGAGCTCTGTCTGATTCCTTTGAGCCGAACCCTTGTGACCCAAAAACCTTGAACTTGAAGTGGTACGATAGAGAAAAGAAGTTTGACCATATTGATACAGTCGAAGAATGGATGGTGCCATCAAATGGAAAACCTCAAAAACGGCGAACACTCCTTAACTTAAGAAGGCCATTCTTTAACCATAATGGTGTCAATAGTTTAATTTTTTCACCAGAATCAGGACGGCTAATCTTAACCACTGGTGATGGTGGAGCTGGTTATGACCCATTTAATTTAAGTCAAGACGTCATGGAAATAGCTGGTAAAATCATAGAAATTGATGTAGGTAAGGATGTGTTTGTTGAAGAACTACCAGCGGTAACACGTTTTGATGAACTACCAGAGTCGATTCAAGAAACACTCACAATCATTGTCATTGGCGTTCGTAATGCACCTGGCATTTGTTTTCAACGTTTTAATCACCAATATATAAAATATGTGGGCCAAGTGGGACAAAAACTAGTGGAATCTATTTATTCATTTGAAAAATATAAGCCAATAGCCGTTACAAAACTTGTTCAAGCTAATTTAAAGAAGGCAAAAGTCGACCAACAAGGATTAGTGAACTTAGGTTGGCGTGGGTGGGAAGGGGATTTCCCTTCACCGCTTCTCAGGGATTGTTCTAATAAATCAGAGTTAGATGAGAAAGTCATTGCCTTTTACAATGATGCGGTCATCACCTCAACGAAACGCATTCGTCCATTAATTAATTATTTTCATCAAGAACCGCGCCCTGATAAGTTTCGGGCAACGGCAATCACAGGAGTGCAGCCCTATTTAGGAAATAACATTCCCGAATTGACAGGAAGTGTTGTGTTTACAGACTTTGCTCGCAGAGAAGAAACTCCGACGCGAGGTGCACTCGCTTACACAAAAGTTAGTTTAGATGATAAGCCGACTGATTTTCTGACAATGGAAACCACTTATGATTTCGGGTCTAAAGACGCTTATTTTGTTAGTTTAGGTACAAACCGGAACCAATCTAAATTATATTTAGGAACGTATGGTTCTTCGAAAGTAACTGATTACAATTTAGGCAGTCTGTTTGAAGTCGTACCTTAAATGCTCCAATTTTTATAGAAATTACTCTGCAAGAAATTCTCGTTAACTCCTGCTCGAATTGTAAATTACAATGTGGTATTAAAGAAAAGAGGTTTTTATTTGTTTAAAATGAATAGTGCAAGGTTTGTTAGTGTTGGGGGGATGTTAACAGCATTTGCAGTCATCTTCCAATCGGCGCCAGTATTTCTACCGATGGTTGGGTTGGCCTTTAGCCCATTGAGTACTTTGCCCATTGCCATTGCAGCTTATTTAAAAATATCACTTGGGATTGCTGTCTACGTATCATCCGCGTTGATCTTGACATTTATTTATCTACAAGAAGCGATCATTCTCGTTTTTACAACTGGACTACTTGGCGTCTCCATAGGAACGTTCCTATTTAGGAAAGGGTTCTTCCCTTCTATCCTTTTTCTAGCATATTCTTATCACTAGGAATGCTCTTATTAACCTATTTGGTAGGCATTGCTGTGTTCGGAGACTTTACTAGCACAGAATCAATGCCGAAAACTTTTTTTACTCTTTTTCTTATTTTCTGTTATTTACTCCATTATTTGGAACATAGCTTTAAGAAATTTCATCAATCATTTAATTAAAATTAATGCCTTTGGATATGGTGGAAATTAACCATTTCCAAAGGCTTGAGTACCTTTTCGACAAGTGCCAGTCACCTGTCGGAAAATGTCATGTGAGGGGAATTTGAAAAAGTTTGTCATCGTTTTCTGCTGGCGTCCCTCGACCATCTGTATTATTAGTTATGAAATAGAGGGTATTGTCGTATATGAAGACATCTCTAATTCTGCCGAATCCAGTAATGAATTCACGGTGCTCCCCTGTTTCAAGATCAAACTCATAAATGGCCGCTCCCCTTAATCCAGCAACGTATAGTTTACCATCATAATAGTCCATACCTGACGGTGCCCATGTTGTTGCAGAGCCAGATGTGAATAAGGGAGATTCCATCCCTTCTTGCTCCTCTTCCCCTTCTATTACTGGCCAGCCGAAATTTTTCCCTGCTTCAATTAAATTGACTTCATCGTTGGCTCGACTGCCGTGTTCACTAGAATACAACTCACCTCCACTAGACCAAGCAAGACCTTGTGGGTTTCGATGACCATAACTATACACATAGGAATCCCCAAATGGATTGTCTTCAGGAATACTCCCATCCAAGTCTAACCTCAGAATTTTCCCACCGAGAGAGTCAACTTCTTGTGCAATAGTTGGGATCGATGCATCACCAGTTGTGGCATACAGGAGTCCATCGGGACCAATTTTAAGCCGCCCACCGTGATGGAATGTTCCCCCTGGAATAGCATCAATCAAAATACGTTCTTCTCTCCAAGCATCCCCCTCAAGACGTAACTTAACAATTCGGTTCCATTGCTCCCCTCCATCTTCATAGGTGTAATAAGCAAAAGCCAGTTGTGAATCTGCAAAGTCTGGAGCAAGGACAAACCCTAATAAGCCAGCCTCAGCTGCCGTCGATATTTCCTGTTCCAGCTCAACACGTTGTCGCACCATATCTCCATTTTCTATTTTCACGATGGCTCCAGGTCTCTCAGTAATATAAAATGTATCTCCATGTTTTTCTATGGACCAAGGAATCTCTAGATTGGTGGCAATTACTTCAGGATCATCTGTTGGTATCGTTGGATCCACTTCCTTTTCCTTTCGTTCATCACTAGGTGATGCTTGATCCCCTTCTGAAAGAGGTTGTTCGTCTCCAAATATACATCCTGTTAACAGAAATATGGCAAAGATAACAACGGATAAGGTTTTGAACATGTCTATTCCCCACCTTTCATGCGAAATTTCAAATAGCTAATTCTTGGTAAAAATAGAAACGCAACCTTTCTAACTTCGTAACAACTTATTTTAATTGATTTTTCATAGACGGTTCAAAAAGGAACCTGCAAATAAGAATCAACAAAGTAGGAGTAAGAATGAGAATTACCTTTAACTACTTCTTCTTGGAAAAAGACAGTATTCCTGCTAGAAATATTGCGTTGGCAAATTAAGAATGTACCTCCGAACAAATTAGTCTATTTAATTAACGAATGGCTTTATAGTCCACAGGAGCAATAAAAAAATTCATTAAACAGGCAAACATGCAGTTTTAGACATCTAAATATGAAAACCAAAAAGGACTTCCACAAATCGAAAGTCCCCAAGTCTTTAGGAGCTATTTCACCGTATTGAACCCCTCATTAAATAAATGTATCAAATTGGAAAGGTATAAACTATATCATCTTCATGTAGAGTTTTTCCACCAACACTATCATAAAGGGCAATAGCAGGTGCATTGCTCTTGTTTGTTATAAGGAACAATCTACTGCAATCCTTGTTTTGACATATTAAAATGAATGCTTCCATTAATTGTTTACCAATACCTAATTGACGATATTGTGGAAGAACTTCCACTTGGTGCATGTACATCATATTTTTTCTTCCGTCAAAACGTTGTAATTCATATCCATAGGCGAATCCAGCTACTTCATCTCTGTATAGATAGACAAACAAATAATTGTTTTCACCGGCTAAATAGTCAGTAACATTTTTTATATATGCTTCTTTGTCGAAAAACAATTGTTCCACTTTTCTTCCAATCTCTTTATCATTAATCGTTAATCTATATACTGACATAAATGACCTCCGTAATTGGTTCGTGAAAAATGATAGTAGCTTTACGACTACATCTATCTATTATCCTGGGAAGCTAAAAGTTATGTAATATCCTCATAAGAATAGATCCATCTTTTTCTTCTCTCGAATAATAATACAAATATGAATCTTAATTTTAGTATAATGATTATTTTTTTGAAAAACCTGCTTCTCCTAGCACAGAAGTATTACATCCTTTTCGAAAGGACAACCATCTTAATATCAAATTTAGTTTTCTATTGATTTTTTTCCTGAAAAAAAATAGGGACGAATAAGAAAAACAGGAATAAACTTACAGCTGCAAGAACAGTTGCAATGTCTCCATCTACTAAACTGGCACCTAAGAAGTTATAAACAAAGGTTCCAGGGATAATTCCAAACAAAGTCCCAAAGAAAAATGCTTTAAAACGAACCTTTGATATACCTGCTAAATAGCTTATCATATCAAAGTTTATTATCGGGATTAGCCTTAATGTTAAAACATAGAAAAAAGCCTTTTCGACTCCAGTTGCTCTTCAATTTGCTGAGCTTTCCCTGTCCACTTTTTCCAAGCAATATTTTTCCCTAACTTCCTTGCTACATTGAAGGACAAGAGTGCTCCTAAAGTAGCTCCAACCAGTGTATAAGCGAATCCCCCAAAAGCACCAAAGGCCAATCCTCCAGCGATTGATAGAATGGATGCTGGGAATAATACCATTGGTCTGAAAGTACAAAGGAGTATGTAAATAATAGGGGCAAACCAGCCAAAAGATAGAATCCAACTTCTTATTTCCCCAGGGGTAATTTGTAATTTTGCTTGATTGAACCATAATAATGCCATTATCATCGAAATTATAATAAACCCTTTTAAAAACGACTTTTTATTCATGACAACCGTCCTTTTCCTCACGTTCCTTCTGCTTCTTCCATTGTACCCTAAAAAGGTGTCTAACCGTAGTAGGCATAGATTCTGAATAGTAAATCCATTAAGCTATTTTTTCGCTTCTTTTCAATCGGTAACCTGTTATATTGCTATTAGATGTACTGTAAACCTCAACTGGGGGGTTATGGTACATATATTCAGATTATCCCCCCATTCTTCTGTACCCAATTATGAAACCTTTTCCCTCTCCCTTCGTATAGTTTATTTGTAGTCTTTTAAAAAGAAAGGGGGAAAGAGCCTTGTCTGTAGTGTTAACAGTAGATGGACTAGAAAAGTCCTTTAAAGATAAACAAGTGCTCAAGAACATTTCCTTTGAGGTCCGCAAAGGAGAAATTATGGCCATATTAGGGCCAAATGGTGCTGGTAAATCAACCACCATTCGTAATATTATGGGAATAATGTACCCAGATAAGGGATCCATTACTTTTCATAATCATGGTGAAATTGGAATACCTCGTCATAAAATTGGTTATTTACCGGAAGAAAGGGGCCTTTATAAAAATGTAAAGGTCATGGATATTTTGCTTTATTTGGCTGACCTAAAAAACTATCCTTTAGGAAAGGCCAAGACTAGAGCATTGGAATACTTAAAGAAATTTGATTTGGACGGAAAAGAAAATGTTTCTGTAGAAGAATTAAGTAAAGGAATGGGACAAAAGGTTCAGTTCATAGGTGCTATCCTTCATGAGCCAGAGCTGCTCATACTTGATGAACCATTCTCTGGTTTAGATCCCGTTAGCCAAGAGATTTTTAAACAAGAAATTCGAACCTTGGCAAACAATGGTACGGCGATACTTCTTTCATCCCACCAAATGAATCTTGTAGAGGAAATGTGCGATCGAATTTACATGATTCAGAAGGGGCAAAAAATAGTTGCAGGCGATTTGAATGAAGTGAAAGCGGAATATGCCAACTTCAAATGTACTATTTATGGTATTAATTCGAAAGAAGAACTGGAATCAATCCCTCAAGTTGTGAAGGTAGAACAAGATGGTGAAAAATCAATTCTTTTTCTGAAAAAAGAAGTAAAACCTGCTTCATGGTTAAGGGAATTGCCGGAGCATTTAACGATTCATGAGTTAAAAATAAATCGTATTTCTCTCCACGAAATCTTTATTGATATTGCGACCGATAAGCAGTTAATGACAGAAGAGGAAGCAGGTGAAGAGAATGCATAACTCCTTGAAGGTAGCAAAATGGGAAATTAAACGTAATTTAAAAAATAAAACCTTTGTTATTGGTTTATTTATTACACCTCTCATGATTATTGGGTTTATGTTACTTGGCTCTTTTTTTGGTGGTCAAGATTTTGAAGAAGCAGAAACTGTAGTTTACGTAAACGATCAACTAGGAATATTTCCTTATCTTGAGGAAACGGTTAAAGGAACAGGCTTTCCTTGGGAACTAGTAACCACTGGCGCTACATTTGAAGAAATGGAAAAATTTCTTGAAGATGAGGAGCATACAGCTTTTATTGTGTTGGATAGTGAAGGTTTCGAAAATGGATTGGTTCAAGTATATACAAGTGATACAATTAATCCGTTTTTTCACAATCAAGTACAAGTATTGGAGTCTCCGTTAATTGCCTATCACCTTCAGAGACTAGGGTTGTCTGACACAGAGATGGCTGTGATTGGAAGAGGCTTTCATTTTGATGTATCCGCTGTTGGTACAATGGACACAGAAGTTTCGCCAGAAGGAACAGAAGCTAGCGAGGACATGGGAGCAAGTGAACTAGGGTTAGAAAGGGCGGTCCCAGGAGCCTTTGCCGGATTTATTATGCTTTCGATAGTTTTCACAGGGATGGCCATCTTCCAAAGTGCTTCTCAGGAAAAAAAGGATAAAATTGCGGAAATTATTTTATCATCCTTATCATCTGGAGAGTTAATGCAAGGAAAAATTTATGGTTACTTTGTATTGGGACTTGTACAGGCCGCTGTCGCTATGACCATTGTATTGCCGGTTCTTGTCTGGCAGATGGATTTAGTGCCTATGTTAGAACATTTATTTGTTCCAGAGCTTATTTTCTTCGTACTAATTGCCATTTTAGGCTATTTACTTTTTGCAGCATTATTTGTTGGCGTTGGTGCCACTATGGCTGATATGAGCACAGCTGGTAATTTTCAAGGTATGGTCATGATGTTGCCATTCTTGCCGTTTGTGTTCATTGGACCTGTTTTTAGTGATCCGAGTGGCCTGTTCGCACAAATCGGAACATTTATACCGTTTACGGCACCTGGTGTTTTACTAATGCGATTGAGCTTAATGGATGATTGGCCTTGGATAGAAGTAATTATATCTCTCTTCATTTTGGTTTTAAGTATCTGGTTATTTATGAAGCTAGCAGGGAAAATCTTTCAAGTGGGAATACTCATGTACGGGAAAAACGCACTCCAGGGGAAATATGGAAGTGGATTAGGAGTTAGATTTTGACCGAATTGAAACTATTGAACAAGCACGGAACTAATTGTTGGGGTTCCGTGCTTCCACTTTTTTACGTTTAAATTCAATTAGAGAACCTACTACCAACTGTGTAAGATATTTGGCCCATTGTTGATTAAGCTTCTAAATTTATACTGTTTTATGATTTTCACTTTTTTTTGATCAATTATTGTTTGCTTCAACTGCTCCCAATCCTTTTTTAATAAACTAAAAAGCAAAACATCTTCATATTTATCGTGTAGTAATTGATGTTCTCTTAAGCACCCTTCTTGTTTAAATGCAAATTTTTTCATCAATTCAATGGCGGGAATGTTCCTACAATTTGTTCTTCCATATATTTTATTAAGCCCCATGTCATGAAAAGCATAATTTAATATTGCTATTAGTCCTTCTTTTGCATAGCCTTTCCCCCAAAATTGACTTGATAAATTCCCTCCTATTTCTGCATGCTGATTATGTCTTTCCCAATTTTTAAATCCACACGTTGCAATAATTTTATTTGATAGTTTAGATTCCACTCCCCAAATTAAATAATAAGGACTATTATTTAATTCCCTAATCTTAATAATGTAATCCTCAGCTTCTTGTACACTTTTCATTGGATTACTTTCATCTAATTTCATTACATTTTCATCTGAGAAAAGGCGATAAACGTCGTATTTATCGCCTAAATTTAATTCTCGAAAGATAAAGTTTTTCGTTTGATAGTCTCTTATACCAATTTTCTTATGGGTCATGGGAATGCACCCTTTACCAATAATATGGTCTAGCGAAAGCGATGGCTCCTAAAGGTACTCCAATTAATAGTCCTGCAGCAAAAGGAAGGAAAAAACACTCCTGGTCCACTATGTCCTGCTGAAGGTCTTGCTGCTTGTCGAATATATACCTTTTCTCGATCGACTCTCTCAATCGTACCAACATATACCTTTCCATGATGGTCGCGTATTTCTACTTCCCGGTGCATATGTTCTGTACAAAATTTATAATAATAGTCGACTGACATGTAAAAAACCTCCTCACTAATATAATTTCAAATAGGAAGGTTATTGAATGGATAACCCTTCTAATAAACATGGTATGTTCAATTATTGTACTTCGTTTTAGTTAAGTGCCCGTTCTTATGAGAAAATTAAAAAAGGTGCTAATCCCCAGTAGAATACTGTTTTACCAGTAGGGGCAAGCACCTAATTAATCTATATTTCATATCAATAACGTGGAACCTAGAACAATCATATATAAGTACGTAAAAAGCCATATTATCGAGCCGCTTTTTTACAACTTCAAGAAAATGGTTTTCCCCAATTGAGTGATTATACTTCTAAGGGGAAACCTTCTTGATATCATGGTACAATCAATGATCTTCACGAGAGTATTCAGCTAACCTTACTACAATGTTATCGATAATAGCAATCGCATTATTCCTGAAGTAATTATTTAACATAATCGAATACATTAATTCCTCCCCATCTTGGGTTGTTACATACCCTGTTAAGGAGGCTTTTGAAGTTAGGCTGCCTGTTTTTCCACGAACATTCCCTTCTGCCGCTGTCTCCCCCATCCGCCAACCTAATGTTCCTCCCACAAGCCGATTACTGCTACCTGTCAAAGGAAAGGAGTCATAAAACAAATCGTACCAGTCTTCTTCCTTCACCACATGCAATAGTTTCGTCATTTCTTCAGGAGGGATGGCATTTAAATGGGACATACCTGATCCATCTCGCAGGTGGATCCCACTCATATTTAATCCAGCCGCTCGTAGATATGCTTCAATCACTTGGATCCCTGCATCCCAACTCCCTTCACCATGGACCACCTTCCCCATTGTTTTCGTTAAGATTTCTCCCATGGCATTATTGCTGAATTTCATAAATGGATAAATGAGATCCTCTAACGGTAACGAAACGTGATTGGCAAGCTCCTCGGCTTCCGTTGGCGTAACGCCCAGTCTCGGATCCCCTTCTACCGTAATCCCTTGTTCTAAAAGCGCATCATAAAATAACTGCAAAACAAGCTCCGTTGGCTCCCAAACGGCTACCCAATTTCGGTACACCGTAGCATTTTGAGCAAGTGTGCCACCATAATGAAGGGTATTGTTTCCATGCTCTCGGTCCCACTCAATATGACTTATACCACCAGATGCCACCGTTTCCACCTTGTTTTTGACCGTGACATAATCCGTGTCTGGAAAAATCGTCACTTCTGCCTCATCACCTACATTGGCACCAGGTCGGACTTCTACCATCACCGAGCCAGGATCATAATCCCTCGTTGGTGAAACGGTCAAGGCTGATATTTGTGCTCCATAAGCGTTTTTCTGGTTTGCCCATGATAGGTCAATGGAGAGTCGCACATCATCAAAGTATGTATCGTCTGCAATCACATCCCCACGAATCGTTGTAATTCCTAAATTTGCAATTTCCTCCGCTAGCCTTCGGTAGTCCCTTGGAAGTATGGTAGGATCACCCGTCCCTTTTAAATAAAGGTCCCCATCTAACACACTCTCCAGTTGTTCCGCAACCGTATATACCCCCGTATAAAAGGTAAAATCCTTTCCTAACGTATCCAAGGCAGCAGCACTGACCAATATTTTTTGGCCAGATGCTGGAACAGCGCTTTTATCTCCATGAAAAGAATAAATCTCTTCCCCTTTTTCTGAGCGAATATGTACTGCAGCAAATGCATGGTCTAACCTCTCGTCTTGTAAAAAACTGTCAAGTTGCTCTGTTAATGTTTCGTCCTATTGATTGGAAATACAATTTCTTGCAAATAATCCTCTTCAATCGTCGCTTCACCAATTTTGTTTTCTTCAATAACTATTTCCACTACTTCTTCTTCGGTCCGGTCTTCCACGTCGTCTATAGGGCCGATTTCCGTCTCCCCTTCAACGGCAACCTCCACGCTCTGGTTGTTTGTATAGTAAAACACAGTTCCTACACTAAGAAGTAATAAGACTAATACAAACCAAATAGGTACTTTTTTCGAAAAAAATAGCCATCACTTCCTCTGCTGTGGATATTATTTAGCTTTAATATATACGTTATCAGAAATTTACGATAAGGACTAGCTAGATAAATGTTTTCGACAAAAGAAAACAGAGGGCTGCCCGTGGGGATATAAAATAAATTTTTTCCCCATGCAAGATTAAATGGTACAAACAGGAAAAACATAAGAAATAGTATGAAAATTCATGTTCACTAAATACTAAAGGTGTTTGAAATTTAATGGTAATTACAGAATGTGATAAATCAAAAATCTGTTTAAGGGGTATAAAATGAAAAGGAACAGAAGAAGTAGAAATCGGCATATCCTAATAATTCTTCAAAGTTCCATTTAGAAAGAATCATCTTTCGAAATACTTTGAACCATTTGTTGATCTTTATTACCATACTTTTTTGGAAGATTTGTTTAATGATAAGAAACGATTACTATTAAAACATAATTGTTGTTTATGTTTATTAAAAACCTGGCAATAATTGTCCTGTTTTGTTTTGGATACTGAAGAGTTGAATAACGCCCGTCAAACCGACTCTCCGCCAAGGATAGCTCATAAAAAAATGCCTGTTCCTCAATGCGGTAAATGTTTCACCAACCTTGGGCTCAGGCACTAAATTAAAAATCCCACCATTCTGAAACAGGCATTGCTACATCGTCTAGGAGTAATGTTTCCCCTATTTTTGGTGCAATTAAGTCTACATCTAATTCCTCTGCTGCCACCAGCGCACGTTCAATTGGTTCTGACCAGCCATGGTATGCTAAGGTAAACGCACCCCAATGCATGAGCATCATTGTTTTCCCCTGAACATCTAGATGGGCTTGGACAGATTCTTCCGGAAACATATGAGAATAGGACCAACGCTCATCGTATTGCCCACCTTCCATTAACGTCAGGTCAAAAGGGCCATACACCTCTCCGATTTCCTTAAAGTGTGGGCCATAACTCGTGTCTCCACTTGTGTACAGCCTCATTTCTTCACCAAGAATAACCCAACCTGACCATAACGTTCGATTTCGGTCGAACAAGCCTCTCCCAGAATAATGCTGGGCAGGAACGGAAGCTATCGTTAAGCCTTTCCACTCCCTTTCTTCCCACCAATTCATTGCCGTAATTCTTTCCGTTTCAACGCCCCATGCGGTGAGATGTGCGTCAACACCAAGGGGGACAAAATAATGCTCCACCTTATCTTTAAGGGCAAGAATGGAAGGATAATCAAGGTGATCATAGTGGTCGTGGGTAATGAACACCGCATCAATCGGTGGTAATTCATCAATCACATCTAATATATCATCACTAAATCGTGTACTCCCCACAAATGAAACAGGTGAGGCAATGTTACCAAACATGGGATCGATTAATATCTTCTTATTATCAATGCTCAGTAAAAACGTCGAGTGCCCAAACCAGGTTAGACTGTCCTCTCCGCTTTTAATGATCTCCCAATCAAGTGAAGCTACGGGAATTTCTTCAAGGGGATGGCGGTCCTCGACCATATTCAGCCAATCTTGAAAAAATGAAACAACCGTAGCAAAATCCATTCCCATATCCATTTCATATTCATTCACAAATCTGTCGTCCACGTAGTTATCTAGTTGACGGTAGGCTTCCTGTTGCTCTTTTGTTGGACTGCCACCGAATGTAGGATGTAAATTTAGAAAAAGCAATCCTCCAATCGCACTGATTAGCCCAAATCCAAGCAAAACAATCAATACTTTTTTCATGCATAACCTCCAAAGCAACTTGTCTTCCCCACTATCCAATTATACATAATTACATGAACAAATGATGAACAGGAGCAGGTAAGTCTATTGCAAAAAATTACGTTTTTTTCCATTGGTTAATTGATGAGCAGTTAACTGTCTACTGCCTCGACAATTTTTTTTAGAAAAAAAAGAGAAAAGGCAGCCCTACCTTCGTAAGGTGCCTTCTCTAGTAGACTAGCATTCAAAGCTTGTTAGTTACTGGACCACAGTGCGTCAAAAACGTTGCTGTCAAAGTGGTTTGTATCAATGTTACATGTTTCTGCATCAATTCCGTACTGCCAACCAGCGATTAACGCGCCTTCAGGTGCTTGCGGATTGTATTCTGGAGCATTGTCTTCCGTTGTAATCCCGTGATTCGGTGAAGACGTCCAAACATAATTGTTTTCTAACAAGCTAGAATTTTCTTCCGCTGCGATTTCATAAGCAGTATACAGTTCTCTGTCTGGGTGGAAAATCCCATAAACGCCAGATTCATAATCGGACTCTTCCATCGTATCATACCAGCCAAGAAGGAAATCGGCATCAATTGGATAGTTCGGTTCCACATTAGCAAAGATAGCTACACCTTCTGGGATACCAAAATCTCTTGCCATCTCAATGGCTGCTGTTGCTTCACTTTGCCCTTTTTCATAACCTGTAGCATCCGTAAAGTGATTCCAGATCACCATAATATCAATGCCATTGTCGTGGAGCAACTCCACCTCTTCGTGAGTCAGTCCATAGGAAACGTCTTCCTTATCGCCTAAGTACCTGGCCCATACTTGCGGGTCGCCAAAGTTTTCACGGACGCACATGAGCATGTCTTCCGTGGTCAAGCTTGCGGAATCCACGCCCCACACAGTGTCTGGCGTGTCACCATTAGTAGCATCGCCATTTCCGTTACCGTTCTCATCACCGTTCTCGGCTTCGTCATCACTTCCATTGCCATTTTCGTCGCCATTACCATTTTCCTCTTCCGTACCGTTACCATTCTCTTCTTCTGTACCATTACCGTTGTCATCCGTACCATTCGCTTCATCGCCGTTTCCGCTCGTTTCAACATTATTGACAATATTATTTGTAACATTGACATCAATCGTTACATCAATGTTGTTCGTTACGTTGTTATTGATCGTGTTATTCGATCCACTTATAATATTGTTTTCAATATGGTTATCGATGGTTCCATTGTCTCCATTAATAATGTTTTCAATGGAATTATCAATCTCTCCATTTCCACCGTCAATGGTATTCTCTATCGTATTATCAATTTCACCATTGTCACCATTAATTTCGTTGATGATGGTATTATCAACGGATCCACCTGCATTTATTTCATTGGTTATTGTATTACTAATGTCGCTTTTGGCCCCATTAGATTCCTCCTGTGAACCTTCTACTTCGCTTGTATTAGAAGCAGTCGTAGGATTAGATCGATCCATGCTGCCAAACATGTAGAAGGTGAATGCAGTAGAAACAACGAGGACGAAAGACAATATATATGGGATAATTTTATTTCCAAACATCACTCTTTACCTCCTTTTTACGTACATGACATCCTACGTAAAACGAGCGAGCTAAGTGAGTGATTTCACAGATTTTGGGTGTTAGTTTAATAGATTTAGCCAAAAGGTACCATAGCATAAAAAAACCAGTACGATTAAGATCTACAACACTGGTCTTCACAAAAAAAAACGCGTCGACCCTTATTATAAAGGGTCCAACGCGCCAAAAAAACTTGGGAGTCATGTAATCGGCAACTAACTCATTTTTACGACAGGGGTCCTAAGCAAGTATACAATTATTAGCCCTGTCATAATGGCTGATCCTAAAAACACATAATGTACAGGTATGATTTCTGCTAATCCTCCAACACCGATAAAAGCAAATGGAACAGCCAATTTCATAATCATGGATGATGTACCAGCAACGCGCCCAAGTAAATGATTTGGCGTTGTTTCCTGGCGAAGGGTAAAATAGTGAATGTTTATAATTCCACCAGTAAGTCCGTTGAAAAACATTCCGGAAGCAAGCCAATACCAATCCATGGATAAAAACAATATGACATACCCGATACTTTCTAAACCTAACGCAAGGATAAATAGCATACCTCGTTTTATCCAACGAGTGACCTTTTTAGCAATTAGGGCAGCTAGTAAGCCACCTACTGCGCTACTGGATAGAATGAAGCCTAACTCCATTTCAATGACATTCATGACATCTAATGCGTAAAAAATCAAAACTGCAAGTGTCGAAGCAGAAGCAATATTACTTAGGAGGACCATCATTGTTAAATTCCAAAGTTCTCTATTCTCAACAAGACTTCTCCATCCCTCTTTTATATCTCCTAACATACTGTTTTGTGTTATCACTTCGTACCGTTCGTTCCCATTCGGGATTCGTAATAGACTAGTAAAGAATAAAAGGACGAATAGACCTAGAAGTGTTATGGTAAGGCCGTATATATAATTCATTACAACTAACATGAAACCAGCAATAGCTGGACCCACTAAACTAACCGTAGTCCGAATAAAGGAAATAATCGCGTTGGCGGAAGTGAGCTGATTTTTTTCCACGATTAGGGGTAAGACCGTATGGTACGCATTCCCGAAGGTATACCCTGCTGTATAGAGGATAAATCCTAAAAGATAAAGATGCCATAACTGTAATTCTGATGAGACAAGAATAGCAATAATGATAAGTATTGAAATAGCTTGCATGGCAGCAGAACTTAGCAAGACATATTTCCTGTTAAAGCGGTCCACCAACACACCAATAAAGATGGCTAACAATAAGTTGGGCAAAAATTCAATTCCCCTCATCGTCCCCATCGCTAAAGTAGATTGTGTTAAATCATAAATAATGATAGGCAATGCCAATGTGAAAATATAAAAGGTGAGATTCGACACAGAACTTCCTGATAACAAAAGTAAGAACTGCCGATTCCCCCATAAAGAATTTTTCCCACCCTCTGTTTGTTTCTCTTGTTCCTTTTGTACTGCATTCATACATACACCCCGTTTTCTATAAATTCAAATAAATTTTACCTGTAAAAAAGGTGACTAAAAAGTGTACAATTAAATTGAAATAGATCACCTTTTATTTACGCGGAGATTGGAGTGGGAAGTTTGAAAATAGCGGAACATTATATTCAATTAAGGGATAGCTTGTCTCATGTTATGGAGCAACAGGATGTGAAGGTTACGATTGATGAACTGGCGGGTTACCTCTGCTGTACGCCAAGGTATACGAAAAAAATCATCAATGAGATGAAAAAGATAGGCTGGATTCATTGGGAGGTTGCTTACGGTCGCGGAAAGCGTCCCACACTTACCTTCCTAAAAAATAAAGAGGAAATGGTATTAGTCATCTCTAAATTACATATGAAATCTGGCCGCTATAAAGAGGGATTGGAACTTTTACATGAAATCGGTCCTCAATTTCAGCAAAATGTCCATCGATTGCTGGAAGATCAGTTTGGTTACATTGAAGATCATGAAACAACGGAAGCACTGGAGGTACTTCGCTACCCTTTTTATCACTCCATCATTCACTTAGATCCAGCACATATCAATTCCATCCACGAAAATCACTTAGTGGATCACATCTTTGATACGTTGTTAAACTATAATAATCATACAAAGAAAGTGGAGCCCCACCTAGCTCATCACTATGAATCTACTAGTAACGGGATTGAATGGACATTTCATTTGAGAAAAGGAATTTACTTTCATCACGGTAGAGAATTAACGGCAAACGATATAGTACAGTCCTTCCAACGATTGCAGACAATAGACTTTCATAATAAATCTTTAGTCAGTAATATAAACAAAATTAAGATGGTAAAAAAATGGGTTGTGCAGTTTCAATTAAAAGAGCGCTGATTACTTATTTCCAAATGCCTTATGTCATAAGCAACTGTCGATCATCCCTGTAGAAATTTATGAGAGGGGCAGTAGTCAGTTTTCGAACTCCCCATTGGAACAGGATCTTTTAAAATCACAAAACATGATGATTCCATCATCAGACTGGATGCGCACCAAAACTATTTTAAAGGGCGTCCCCACTTGGATCGTGTAGAAATTATCACGTTACCAGATTTAAGTCAGCAACTTAAGAATGATTTCTCTAGCTATTTTTCCCATAATACAACAAACAACGCCATGTCCTGGGAGGAAGTTTCACAACCGGAAGAAGGGGCAACTTATATTACGCTTAACCTCCATAAGAATGGGGCCCATCAGAGTCCGAAAATACGACAGGCTATCCATCACGCCATTGATAGGGAAGCCCTCTGTGACTATTTAGGGGGAAAACACCTTTTTCCTGCTGATAGCCAGCTAATAGCTGAAACAAGAAGAACGAATCAAAATCCATACAATCTTCTAAAAGCTAAAGAGCTTCTAAGGGAAGCCGGTTATCATGGGGAAACCATAACCCTTTACGGAACTCAATTACGAAAGAATGCTTCCGTTAAGAGGGAAGCTTTATGGATAAAAGAGCAATGCGAGGAAATTGGTATAAGAATGGAAGTCTTTATTCAGCCCATTAATGAACTTTTAAAAAAGCAAGTCTTAGACAAGGCCGATATGGTCATTGGTGGAGTCGCGTTCGGTAATGACATTGTGTTCTCTTACTACCGTTATTTCCAAATGCCTGCGAGCTTTGTGAAAAATTTAATGGGGAAACGTTTGGAAAAAACAATAGACATGCAGCTACAAAAAGTAAGACAAACCCCAGATTTGGAACAGCAATTAAACGATCTGCTAGATCTAGAACGCCTACTGAAAAGGGAGACAGCCATCATCCACTTATATCATCGAAGTCATGCCATTACTGTCAAACAGCAAACTAACCTTCAAGGAGTAAGCTTAGAATCGTTTGGCAGAGTTGATTATAGGAAGTTATGGTTTAAATAATATAACCCATTCGGTTGAGAGATAGAGGGAGCAGAAGAAGCCATACCCTTTGAGAGTCGCGAAGGGTATGAAGGTTAAGTAACAAGAACGGAAACAGAGTTCTTTCTCCATTAGTTGATAAATAGTTGCTGATTCAAGCATATAGGCTCATAAGGGCTCGATTGGTTAAGGATTGGAGAATCTGGTTAAGCATCCGCACCAGATTTACTAAATAAGCGGAGAAATGAGACTGTCGATTTACTTATGTTTTATTCCACTTCTATCCCTTATTTCACATATTTATTGAATTTCATTGCTCTTTTTTCACAATCTCTTATTTTTTTTATGTTTTTTACCCTTTTCAAGGCCTTCTATTTGTTCTATTTGTTCTATTTCCCTAATTTGGACAGACGGGGGCCTTGACCCGATTTTCGCATTTTTTGTAACGATAAAAGGGCTTAATAGGTCCTGCTAATTTCTTTACCATAATTTTTAAGTTGATAACCATAGCCGTCAACTTAGATG